>JAKPSH010000318.1 GCA_029555385.1 Pseudomonadota bacterium | reverse complement strand
CTGCCCTTAGGCATCCCTCCTGCACTCGGGATGACGGGTTCTTTCCGCCCCCTGCCTTCAATCACGCCTCTAACGCTCGTGATGACCGTTTCTTAATTCCCGCTGCCCATCGGGATGACCAGGTTTTGTGATTCCCGCCATCAGGAACGATTCGTAAGGACATCGAATCGGGGCAATAGACCGATCATGATAGAAAACACGGAGGACGCGCAGAGACGCAGAGCGCAACAGAGAGATATCCTCCACAGCTTCATCTCAGCTCTGCGCTTCGTGTGTCACCGCTGCGCGACCGCTGTGTTACCTCCGTGCAGCCTCTGCGCTTTTAGCGAAACCGCATTTCTGCAAGCGGGCGCCGGCGCGCCTTCAGCACCCGGCAGCATCGCTCTGGGCGAAGCCTCTCGAGCGCACAGCCAAGGCAATATTTATTCGCTTATTCAGGCCGATCAGGGTGCTGAAAAATCCTCTCTAACACGCTAGCTATGCGGTAGTGCTTTATTTGAGCTGTCGATGCGGCGCTCTGCGAGAGTCTTAGCTGATACGCCCTTTATATATATCGGGTGAATACCAGTGCCATTGCGTTCGGAATGCTGCCAATGCGGCAGCGCCGGAGAATGGCCCGGGGCCTGGAATTTGAGCAGGCAGGCCTTTGCCGCAAGCGATGCGGGATTCTGCCCCAGGTAAAGCCCGGTGGCCCCGTCCAAGTCGGCACAGAATACTACAGGCAATAGCCCGTGTTGAGCAGCCAAGGTCGCGGCAATCTCGTGGACACTGGAATCTGCCGGCAAAATACCCTCTGCCCCAAGCGAAGAG
This sequence comes from Pseudomonadota bacterium, assembly GCA_029555385.1. GTDB lineage: Bacteria > Bdellovibrionota_C > UBA2361 > SZUA-149 > SZUA-149 > JAKPSH01. Next base: position 28,131 of record JAKPSH010000318.1, on the reverse strand, counting down.
ACACACCAGCGAGATGATTGGCTGTCCGGTGCGTTTGCTGCGTGTTGTGCGGCAAACGAGGCGTAAAACAATTCTCTTGCGCTTGCCCGTATCCAGGGAACCAGCACCGCCCCCGGCTCAAGCACAGGTAAGCTGCGCGCAAGCAGCACCGAGACGGCGTAAAGCGGCAAACCGAGCGCGCAGGCCAGGCCTTGCGCGGCTGCAATTCCGGTGCGCAGTCCGGTAAAACTGCCGGGCCCTGCGGCTGCCGCGAGAGCGCTGAGCTCAGGCAGTCCAACCTGCGCTTCGGCGCAGCAGCTCTGCACCAACGCTACCAAGGACTCTGCGCTTGCGGCGTTCTGGCCTCCCGCTTGACTGAGAATGCGCTCGCCGGAGACTATTGCAGCGCTGGACGTTTTACCGCTGGTATCAAGACCGAGAATGAGACTCATGGAGTGCTCTCTTGCGCCGCTGGGGCGCCTTGTGCGGTTGGCTGTTCAGGCGCGCTTGGTGTGACTGATGGTGCTGGTGCAACGTCTGCGAAATCCTGGGTTTTCTTGAACACGTCCCGGTCACGTACGATATCGTTGCGAATTGCAAAAACCATCAGTGACAAAAGAAGCAACATGCCGACTTGTTGCGCAAGTTCTTTTTTGCGCATGCTGATCGGTCCGCATAGCGCTTCAATAACGAAAAACAGCAAGTGCCCGCCATCCAAAATGGGAATCGGCAGCAGATTGAGCACGGCAAGACTTACACTGAGCAGAGCGACGAAATAGAGCAGACGGTCAAATCCTTCGCGTGACTGCTTCCCCGCTGCGTCAATAATAAACAATGGCCCGGCCAGATCCTTCGGCGAGACTTTGCCGGTGAGCATTCCCCAAAGGCCCGTATAAGTCATGGCCGTTTGGCGAAGCGTCCACGTCCAGCCGCTGGAGCATGATTCGAGAAAACTAACTGGTATATGGATGGTGGTCGGCTCGATACCAATCAGATAAACTTGTTTGGCTGTTCCATCGAGCCCGGGCATTTCTTTAAGCTTTGGCTGGACAGTCAGCTCGAGCTCTTCATTGGCGCGCCGAAGCTTAAGCGTAATCGGCGCGCCGCTTCCTTCATGTACTGTTTGCGCAAGCTCACTCCAGCTTGTGATTGTCCGCGCATCAATCGCCTCCACGTAGTCGCCGGCCAGCAACCCCGCCTGCTGTGCGGGAGATCCATTCATCACCGCGCCAATTCTTGCTTCTTCCGATAAGTCCAAGACGCCGTAACAAAACACGGCAACCGCGGCGAGCAATACCGCCAAAATATAGTTAAAGAGCGGTCCGGCAATCACAATCGCCGAACGCTGCCAGAAATTCTTCTCGATAAACCAGCGCGAGCGATCGGCCATGGCTGCTTCCAGCTCTGGTGAGACAGGTTCCGCGGTTTGCGCCGGCATTTCGCCGCCGCGCACCGCCTCATCGGTTGCCTGGCCGCCGGTAACCATATCAGGTATATCTCCGACCATGCGGACAAAACCGCCGAACGGAATCAAACCAATCTGATAAGTTGTCTCGCGGCGCCTGAAGCGATAGAGCGCCGGTCCAAAACCAATCGCAAATTTGACGACGCCAACCCGGCAAAGTTTTGCCACGAGAAAATGGCCAAGCTCATGAACGATTACCAACACGCCGATGACGAAGACCGGGACGATCACCTGATGAAGAAACCACGCCATATTCACACTTCCTGGTGCCGGCGTGTGCCGGCGCTTAACAAATTGCTATCGTGACTCCGCTCTGACGCTGCGGAGGCTGGTTAAATTCCTGTTTTGTTCCAGTAAAATATTAGATGCACATTGCCTTGCCCATGAATCTATGCAAACCACATCGTTGGCGGTATTTATCGAGCGTGGGGCGTAAAGTTCTAATACCTCCCCGGCTATTGCCGGAATATCCATAAACCCGATTTTATCAGCCAGGTATGCCTCGACAGCTACCTCGTTAGCCGCACTAAGCGCGGCAGGGGCCCCGCCGCCAAGCGCAAGCGCGCGGTAGCATAAACCAAGCGCCGGAAACTTCCCAATATTTGGCGCTGAGAAATGCAGAGACTTCTTCTCGGCAAGCGAAAGAAAGGCCGTACCGCTGGACAGAGCTTCGCTGCCGGGCAGCTTAGCCGGGTCGGCGCTCAGCAGGTAACTAAGCGCAAACGCGATGGGAACCCGCATATCAGTCTCAAACAGGGCCGCGATAACCGTGCCGTCTTCGTATTCGGCAAGCCCGTGGACAATGCTCTCTGGATGGATCAGAACATCAATTTTATCGCCGGGCAGGTTAAAGAGCATGGAGGCTTCAATAACTTCCAGGCCCTTGTTCATTAAGGTAGCCGAATCGACGGAAATCTTTCGGCCCATACTCCAGCGCGGATGGCGGATGGCCTGCTCGGGGCGAACTCTGGCTAGGAGCGCGGCGTCCAAGTCGAGAAACGGCCCGCCCGACGCAGTGAGAATGATGCGCCTCAGCGAGCTTGTATTTCCCCGGCCGAGCAAGCACTGAAAGACGCTGTTATGTTCGGAATCAACAGGAACAATAACCGATGTGCTCTGCTCGAGCGCTTTGTGGACCAATGTTCCGGCCGCGACAAGCGACTCCTTGTTGGCCAGCGCCACATGCTTGCCGCACGCGATTGCCGAAAGCAGCGGCGCAAACCCGGCAAAGCCAACAACGGCGCAAACCACTGTATGCACACTGTGCCAGGCCGCGGCCGTGGAAACCGCCTCCTCCCCTGCTTCGACTTTGAAATCAGGACCAAGTTCGCTCCTGACCTGCTGGGCCGCTTGCGGGTCAGCCATGGCAATGAACTCCGGAGAAAATTCGCGTGCCTGGGCACAGACCAGCTCGACATTTGTGTTTGCCACAAGGCATGCAATTTTAAAGCGCCCCGGGTTATCGCGCACAACTTGCAGAGTCTGACGACCGATGGAGCCTGTAGAGCCAAGCACGGCAAGCGTGCCTGGTGCGGATGGCGCGATGCATTCATGTTTCATCAATCAGCCCCTTCCTACGCAAAAAAAAGCAGCACCGGTGCGGCGAAAAGCAGCGCATCGAGCCGGTCTAAAATGCCGCCGTGTCCGGGGAGAAGTCTGCCGGTGTCTTTAACGCCGTAGACGCGCTTCAGCAGTGACTCGGCCAAGTCTCCGAAGACGGCCAGCACCGCAGCGATAAAGCCGAAAAGCGCGAAAGACACAAGGTGGCCCGGAATCCCGGTGAAATAAGCATAAAGCATGCTGGCCAGCACTCCGGCTCCCAGGCCGCAAAGCGTTCCAGATATTGTTTTATTCGGGCTGATCCGCGCGGCAAGTTTAGACCCGCCGATGGCCGAGCCGCCAAAGTAGGCAAAAGTATCTGTGCTGATAACCGTGACAAGCAGCCAGAGGATCAACGCACTCTCGGCACGGCATGCGGCAAGAAGCATAGTGCCAAGCATCCCTGGGTAGCACAGGCCGATTAGGGCCGCCGGGAGTGTGTCTTCGAAATTTGGCTGATGCGGGCGTGATTCAACTAGGAGAACAAAAACGATGAAGGTCAGCATCACCGCGAGGCTGAACCCGAACATGAAGCCAGAGGCGCCGTGCAGGAGATACCCGGCAAGCATCAAGAGATTTATGCCGGTAAGGACGAGCTGGCGCGAAGCAGAACGGGTAACAAAGCAAGAGTAGTATTCGTGAACCATCAGCGCGACAATGATGGCGCAGAGACCTTGCCGAGCGACACCGCCGGCGAGGATGAGCAACACCGCCGGTACGAGCAGCGCGACGGCCGTCAGTATTCGTGTGCGAATGGTGCGCAAGTCCTGCATTCGGTTCTTCTCAACAATTATTTTCCTGCCGGACTGCCCGGGCCAGAGACGCCGAAGCCGCGCCGGTGCCGTTTTCAGCCCAAAGCTGTTCGGAGCTTCTCCCATACCGCCTTTCGCGCCCGGCGTAATCGCGCAGACACTCGCGAAATATTTCCGGGGTGAAGTCGGGCCAGAATTCCGGACGAACAACGATCTCTGAATAAGCAAGCTGCCAAAGGAGAAAGTTCGAAATTCGCATTTCGCCGCTGGTGCGGATGAGCAGGTCGGGATCCGGAATATCATTTGTCCAGAGCGCCGCGCTGAATTTATCAGCATCAATATCGTCAGCCCGGAGGCTTCCTGAGGCTGCTTGGCGGGCCAGGCTTCTCGCGGCATGGACAATTTCGTCACGGCCGCCATAGTTCAGCGCTAAAATCAGGGTAAGTGAACCGTTGTTCTTGCTCAGTTCCATATCGCGCTCCAGCGCGAGGCGCAAGTCACGCGGCAGACCTTCGAGCTGGCCGACGGCCCGGAAGCGAATATCGTTCTTAAGCAGCGCATCAACCTGAGAGTTTAGATAGCGGACAAAAAGCGCCATCAGCCCCGCGACTTCAGATTCCACGCGGTTCCAATTCTCTGTAGAGAAACTAAAGAGAGTCAGATAGCCAACGCCGCATTTCGTCGCTTCCTCAACGATGCTGAGTACGGTTTCCGCGCCGGCATGATGACCGGCAATACGCGGCTTACCATGCTTCTTGGCCCAACGCCCGTTTCCATCCATGATGATGGCTACATGCCGCGGAACCGGCTGCGCGCTATTAACGTGCTGGCTCATTAACTGCACCGTCGAAAAGTCTTAGCCGGCGCACCGGATTAGACTTCCATGCATTCTTTTTCTTTGGCTGCAAGCAGCTTATCGACTTCTTGCGTATACTGGTCGGTCAGCTTCTGCACTTTATCGAGGGTTTTCTTCGCATCATCCTTGGTCAGATCCCCGGCCTTTTCCAATTTCTTCAGCAGTTCGTTGGCGTCGCGCCGGTGATTGCGAATCGAAACCCGGATTTCTTCGCCCATCTTATGCAAGTGCTTGACAATATCACGCCTCGTTTCTTCGGTTAATGCCGGAACCAGAATGCGCAGAGTATTGCCATCGCGCATGGGATTAAAGCCAAGATCCGCGGAACGAATCGCTTTATCGACAGCGACCACGGCGCCGCTGTCATAGACCTGGACCACTATTTGCCGGGGCTCTGGTGTGGAAATTTGCGCCAGATGGCTGAGGGCCGTTTTTGCGCCGTAATAATCGACATGGATTCCCTCAACCAGAGCAGCCGAGGCGCGGCCGGTGCGGAGCTTTTGCAGCTCTCGCTTAAATGCACCAATCGCAGCTTGACACTGTTTTTCATGTTCGCTGACCACAGCATTTGCATCTTTTGCCTGCATAAGCTCTCCCCCTCGAAGCTATGGCGCACCTACCGCGCCTTAGTGGGATTCCAGTGTAACCCACGTCCCGAGACTTTCGCCGCGGACAACACGTTCGATGTTCCCTGGAACATTGATGTTAAATACGCAAATTGGGATTTTCTCTTCCATGCACAGCGATAAGGCTGTCGCATCCATTACGCGCAGACCGCGCTTAAGCGCCTCGATATAGCTGACGTGCTTGAACATCACGGCATCGGCATGCTGCATGGGATCCTTATCGTAAACACCGTCGACTTTGGTTCCCTTGAGGATGACTTCGGCGCCGATTTCCTTTGCCCGCAGCGCAGCCGCAGTATCCGTCGTGAAATACGGATTGCCTGTCCCGCAGGCAAAGATTACGGCGCGGCCCTTTTCCAGATGACGGTTTGCGCGCCGGGTAATGAATGGTTCGCAAATCGCATTCATTAAAATAGCGGACATTACCCGCGTCATGACGCCGCGCTTTTCCAGTGCATCCTGCAGTGCCAGTGAGTTAATCACAGTGGCGAGCATTCCCATGTAGTCCCCGGTAACCCGGTCCATACCGCGCGTTGCCGCCGAGACACCACGGAAGATATTGCCGCCGCCAAGCACAATGCCGATTTCCACTTCCTTCTGATGAATGGAACAAACTTCATCCGCGATTCGGCTGAGCACTTCCGGCTCAATACCGTAGCCACGGTCGCCCGCTAATGCTTCGCCGCTGAGCTTGAGCAAGATGCGCTTATAGGCCAAGGAAGCTCTCCCTGTTCCAGACGTTAAGTAATAACTTCATCTGCTAAGCATTGCCCGCTACGCTGGCAACTTCAGCGGAAAAATCCATCAGCTGCTTCTCAATTCCTTCGCCAACCTCAAAGCGCACAAAACGCCGCAGCACAACTTTCTCGCCGACTTTTGCGCTGAGCTGACTGACTAGGTCGCCAATGCGTTTCTTGGCCGCCGCATCACGTGCGTCAAATTGCTCAAGAAGGCATGTGTCTTCGTAGAACTTCTCGAGTTTCCCGGCAATTATTTTGTCCGCCATCTTTTCCTGTCCGGGTTTAAGCTGGGAGCGGTAAATCTCCTTTTCCCTTTCCAGCTCGGGGGCCGGGATTTCCTCGCGCGAGACATAGCGCGGCTTGGACCAAGCAATGTGCATCGCGATGTCTTTGGCCAACGCGGTGAAATCCGCACCCCGCGCGACGAAGTCGGTTTCGGAATTAAGCTCAAGCAGCACGCCTACGCGGGAGCCGGGATGAATATAAGAGAAGACCACGCCCTCAGAGGCCGTTTTGGCTGCACGTTTCTCTACTTTCTTCAAACCGGCTTTGCGCAAGTGATCAACAGCAGCTTCCATGTTGCCATTGGTGCTCTCTAACGCTCTCTTGCAGTCCATCATGCCCGCCCCGGTCATCTCGCGGAGCTCCTTTACCATTTGCGAAGATACGGTTGTCATTTTCTTTAGTCTCTGTCGTTTTTTCTATTCTTTAGTGGAAATAACATTAGCTGCGGCACCGGCTGCATCTGCCGCGTCCGGAGCGGGATCCTGTTCTTTGCGCGCACCTTGCTCTGCACTCGATTCGCTGGTTGGCGCGGCTGCGGCATCGGCATGCACCACATCGTGCGCTTTAGGCCGCCGGGTCATCGGAACGGTCGGACCCTCGCGGTCCCGGCGCTGGGCGTAATTGGCTTTGCCTTCCGCCACCGCGTCAGCTACCGCCCCGGCAAAAAGCCTAATCGCTCTCGTGCCATCGTCGTTAGATGGGATAGGATGGCTGACCATCGCCGGGTCACAGTTGGTATCCACAAGCGCAACAACCGGGATATCTATCCGGCGCGCCTCTTTGATGGCAATATCTTCGCGCCGGATATCAATAACGAAAAGAAGCTGCGGCGGGCTGTACATTTCGCGGATACCGCCGAGCGAGTATTGCAGTTTCTCCAATTCCCGCGACATCATCAGGCGCTCTTTCTTCGTGTAACGCGTCGGCGTGCCTTCCTTAGCTGCTTTGTCTTCTTCCGCCAAGATCTCTTCGAGACGGTTCATCCGCGAGATGCTTTTGCGGATTGTCTGGAAGTTTGTCATCATGCCGCCGAGCCAGCGCCGCGAAACATAAAAGGCCCCGCAGCGGCGCGCTTCTTCGACAATCGCATCCTGGGCTTGCTTCTTTGTTCCGACGAACAACACCGCACCGCCCTTGCCTACCACATCAACGATGCACTGACGCGCCTGCTGCCAGCTTTGCAGCGTTTTGGGGAGATCGATAATGTGAATACCGTTGCGCTGCCCGTAAATGCACGGCGCCATTGCCGGGTTCCAACGGCTTGTCTGGTGTCCGAAATGCACCCCTGCCTGCAGCAATGTGCGCAGATTTACGTCCACGGGATCCCGCGGCGGAATCTCGGCCAGTGCATCAGCACGCTGTTTCGCGGCATCGAGCGGCGCACGGCGCATTGATGCGGAGTCGCTTTGCAGAGCATCCGCCGCTGCGCCCTTTGCTCCAGCCTGCGTGCCGTTTGCCTGAGTTTCTATATGAGGAGAAGAAGATATGGCTTCAGAAGATGGAGTATCCACGTAACGTACCTTTCATTCTTGGTTAAACCTTATCCCTGTGCCGAGGCATGGCATCCGTAATCCGAAAATTGCGCAGCTGCGGCTTTTAGTCGCACCGCGTCTGCGAAAATTTACGCAGCGCGGAATACGAGATTTGCAGGCGCAGTCGGCTGGATACCGGCCAGTTCAAAACTAACAAGCACCAAGAACACACAGGGACGCGTGATTCTATAAACAAACGCGCGGTAAGGTATCATGATACACCAGCTAACTCAACACATGGCTTACAGATTTTGGCTAAATCGAGGCATAGCGGATAAGTACAAAGCACTTCGCGGTTATTATTTTACTGCCGGGCACGCAACATTGGCCGGAAATCTGCGATGATCATAACTGGAGGCATTCGGACATGAAGAAGTTTGTTTATTCAATCGGTAATCAGAACCAGGATCTGCGTATTACCGCACGAAACTGCCGCGCTTTGGTTAAGGCAGCGCGTGAGGAAGCGTCAGCGCTGCATTCGGCTGCCGCGGCGGCGACCAGCGCGCTCGAAGCTAAGGCTGCTGAGAGAGGTTATGCCGCCGGCTGCCAAGAGGCGTCGGCGATAATTCAGAGCGCAGAGAGACTGGCTCGTGACATTGTCTCCCGCTCGAGCACGATGGTGTTGGAAATTGCTCTGGCTGTGGCCGAACAAGTTATTGGAGAAGCCATCGAGCAGCAGCGCGGCGCTATTGAAAAACGGGTGCTGCGCGCGCTTGATTACGCACAGAACGCTGGATCACTGCACATCACTTGCGCACCGGCTGACAGCATGTTCCTGCGCAAGTGCTTGGCGGATTGGTCTGCTGAGAGGCGAATGATCACGCTTAATGAGGACGACAGCCTGGGACCCGGCAGCTTTCGCATCGATACCGGGCTGGGCGTTATCGAAGGATTTCCCGGCAAGCACTTTCAGGCAATCAGCAATTGCCTTAATGGTGCGAAAGACGCTGCTGATGCCTGGTTCGGCGAACAGGGAGCGGCGGCGCAGTGAGCAGCGCAATACCGGCAAAGGAGGCGTCCCTGGGATTGAGCCGGGGAGGCGCGATCCCGCAAAGCTTATACGATTTAATCGAACGGGTGCGCCCGGTTTGCCTGCGCGGGCGGGTGACGGAAGTGCGCGGAACAACAATCCGGGCGTCATGTGCGGGGCTTGCTGTGGGTGATGTCGTACGAATCAGCACCCGAAAAAACAAGACAGAACCCCGGGAAGTGCCCGCTTTTGTCACGGCATTTGAGGCGAAGTCTGCCGTACTCAGCCCGCTGGGCACCACGCAGGACATCGCTGCCGGAGGAGAAGTCGTGCTTGATTGCGTGCCGGAGCAAGTTTTGTGCAGCAGCGGCCTTATCGGATCGGTAGTCGATTCGACCGGAAGGTGCATTTGGCGCTCACCGGACGCGCGCTCAGCATTTGCGACATCTCCGCAAGCGGCAGCACTAAGCGGTCCTGTGCCCGCGCCATTTGAACGTGTTCCCATCCAGAACGTCTTTCGTACGGGAATCCGCGCGCTCGATGCTTTTGCTACCGTAGGCGTCGGTCAGCGCCTCGCCGTGTTTGCTGAACCGGGGGTAGGTAAATCGAGCATGGTTTCGATGATCGCGCGCTTCTCCTGTGCGGATGTTAATGTTGTCGGCTTAATCGGGGAAAGAGGACGCGAAATAGGTGATTTTGCCGAGCAGGTGTTGAACGGCGCGGGAGCCTCGCGCAGCGTTGTTGTTGCCTCAACAAGCGCTGATCCGCCGAGGCGGCGCATCCAAGCAGCGCAGTGCGCTATGCGGATCGCCGAATATTTCCGCGATCAAGGCTTGAGCGTCCTGCTCCAAATTGACTCATTAACGAGGCTCCTGCGCGCCTATCGCGAAGTCGGCCTCGGGGCCGGAGAAATTCCAGTGCGGCGCGGCTATCCGAGCTCCGCCTTTTCTGAACTGCCGCTTCTTATCGAACGGGCTGGACGCACCAAACGCGGCGCAATCACGGCCCTTTACACGGTGCTTCTTTCCTCGGAACTGGACGAAGATCCGATGGTTGAGGAGATCCGGGGCTTGACGGACGGCCATATCGTACTGGCCACACGGCTGGCCCAGCGGGGAGTCTATCCCGCATTGGATATCGCGCGCTCACTCTCCCGCCTTGCTCCCCGGGTCCTTCCTCCGCAGGCATTGACGGCGGCTCAGCGCGTGCGTTCAGCACTTTTATGGGCCCAGGACGCGAAGGAGTTCGCCTGCGCCGCCGACGGTCAAGCCGCAGCAGTATATGCGCAGGCAGAGCAGTGCGAGCAACTGGTGTGCGATTTCTGCCGCCAAGGGATTGAGGAAAAAGCAGAGTTTGAAGAGACATTGGGCGGGCTTGAGCGGCTTGCGAAGGAGTTGCAGGGCCGGACAAGTCCGGAATTCGGAGTTGCCTCATCCGCGCCGGATCCCGGATAGGGCCGTGCTTACATGCGATGCGCCTCGTCCTGGGGCATAAATTGCTCCGCTAGACCGAGCCGCTGTAGGATAGTTCTGGGGCAGAGTTCCAAGTGATGGCAGACGTTAAGGAAAGAATAAACGTAAAATTCATCTCCCGATAAGAAATACCGGCGTGCATCGCGGTATGCGACGCCGCGTTTGCGGATATCATCCATGGCAGCGCGAAGAATCGCGCGCATTAAGTTCTTTTCCGCATCGGCTGAGTCGAAGTTCTGATAATCCTCATATGCCGTGTAGATTTGATGGGTATCGGTTCTCACGAGAAAAACACCTCCAGCGCCATTTTGCTGTTATCCTATTAAAAAGCATCGGTCTTTAATGGGTAAATCTTGAGAGACTCAGTTAGCGGAGAATGGTGAAACCCATCATAATATGCGGTATTTAGCGTGAAAGTAGTGCTTGTGCGCGTGCCCCGAAAGGCCGCAGATTTTTGTTCTAAAGAGTGTTTAGGATTATGCCGATTTTAAGAATCGAGGCAGTGGCTAGTTTAAGCAAGTAGGCTTTCAATAGTTGAAGCGACTTAGAAGTAACTTAGCTTGCCTGAAAACATCTAAAGAGGCAGGCAGAGTGCGTAAAGCAATGGGGACCAGCAGGATGCTGGAATTAAGCCATGTATATCAATCCTGTCACCAAACCCGCAGCGGAAGCTCCGAAGAGCGAGAAACGTAAGAAGGGCGCCGGCGAATCATCGTTTGTTGAACAAGTTGAAACGCTGCTTGAGCTCGATGCGGTAGATATCGCTCGACGCTTCGAGGACGGCGAGGAGCGAAAAGAGGCGGCTAAGCGCTTTCGCGCGCCCCATGACGAGGAGAGCGCCGATACGCCAGACAATAAGAATCAAGCAGAGAGCGATAAAGCCAAAACGGCGGACAAGTCACTGAACATTACGGTTTAATGGAGGCGGCGCGATTCGTCGATCAGACGTCGGGCAGTGGCGGCCAGTTCGCCAAGAGGCACGGGCTTGGAGAGACAGCGATCCACGCCGAGTTTTAAAAAACGTTCAACATCGAAGACAAAGGCCCGTGAACTAAGCAGGATAATTGGCGTTGTTTGCGCCTTTGGCGTGGAACGTATGGCGGCAATCATTTCCTCTCCCGGCAGGCCGGGGATGTCGTTTTCAACGACAGCGAGACTTACCTCCCGCTCGCGCAGGATGCGCAGCACCTCTGGCGCACTCGCTGCGCTGATGATGTGAAATCCTTGGCCTGTCAGGTATTTATCGAGGATTTGTCTGGTTTCCACTTCGTGGTCGACAAGCAGAACGTGCTCTCCCCTGCCGTGCCGCCGCACTTCGTGTTCACCTGCCCCATCGTCCGCACGAACTGCATCTTCGATAGTGAGCGCGGGAAGGATCAGCCAGAATACCGATCCTTTCCCTTCTTCCGAATCAAAACCAACAACACCGCCGTTTACTTCCGCAAGGCGCCTGGTCAGCGGCATCCCCAGTCCCGTGCCCACTTGTGCTGCGGCGTAGTCGTGCTCCACACGTTCAAACGGCGCGAAGACCTTCGAACGCTGGTCCTCGGGGATACCGACACCGGTGTCGTGAACCATGATCTTGGCGCGCTCGTCACGCAGTTTGGTCACAGACACCGTAATGGTACCTCCGTCCGGAGTGTATTTGACTGCGTTGGTCAAAAAGTTGATCAGCATTTGGCGGGCGTGGCGCTTATCACAGCGAATACCGAGTCCTGGTTCAACATGCTCCAAAGTAAGCTTATGATTCTTTGCCGCAGCCTGGGAGCGCACCACGGCGCAGAGGTCTTCGAGCAGGTGAGCAAGGATAATTTCAGTGGGTTTTGCGGCAATCTTCCCGGCTTCTAGTTTAGCGTAATCAAGCACATCATTGATCAAGTCGAGCAGGTGGCTGATGCTTTCCTTCATCATTTTCAGCGTATCGCGCAGGTCGTCGCTAATCTCTCCGCACAGACCGTCAAGCGCAAGCTCTACACCATTGAGAATGATGCCCAGAGGACCGCGTATCTCATGGCTGAGGTTGGCTAAAAAGCCCGTTTTAGCACGCACCGTTTCTTCGCTTGCGCGGTGCATGCGCAACAGTTCTTGTGTGAACTGGGCATCTGCGAGCAGGATGCCCACTTGTGTGGCAAGCAAGTTGAGCACATGGCGGTCGGTCGGCATAAGTTCCGTTCCGTGCGGCACTTCAAGGCGCAGGTAACCGAATGCTGTTCCGGCGAACGACACGGGTTTAACGACCACCGCCATGTCGGAGGAATGATCAAGCACTTGCGTCGGCCCTTCATCATCCCCGCAGAGCATCGCCTGCGATTTCGCGGTCTTCGGATTGCCGACAAGCATCGTTTGCGTGAACTGATGACTCTCTTGATCGATCAGCGCCAACTCCACGGAATGGGCTTTGAACTCCTTCTTGGCTAGAGTTACGCTGCGCCACAGACTTTCGCTGAGCTTGGCTGCCTTGCGGTTTCGTTCAAGCTGAAAAGCATACGCTGCGCGATGGTAGCGGGTTGTCTCGCGGATGAACCGCATCAGAGCATTGAGCGGGCTGAATGTTTCGTGAACCACTCCGAATGATTTCGCAGCGGCGTTGATACGATGGAGCATACGTGCGCCTTGCTCCAGACATAGCGCAAACGCCGTAAAACCGATTAGATTGAGAAACGCCAGCGCAAACACGGGCTTTGCCTCGCCCCAAAAGATGGCAAGCACAAAGGGCACGACGCCGCAAAGAAGCACTGCGGCCGGTGCAAGTTTTAGGAGCAGATGCCGAAAAGACAATTTATCTCGCTCAGTTCAGTTCGCATGGAGCCATGCATTTATAGCTCGTGCGTATTCCGCAGCTGCGGTGTGTTCGTAAAATCAAAATAATTTTAGGCAGTTCACCTGTTCTTTATGATGCACGGCAAGCGTTATCTGGACCTGCAAAGTCGTCATTGAACGCGACAGTCACTTCCCGGAGCTTAAACCACGCAGCGCTATTGGAAATATCCAGGCTCCACATTTTTGTTTTTCTTTGCGGGCAACTAGTTTAAAATCCGCTCACGTTAGAAGAGCTTATTTCCCTACGACATTCTGGGGTTAATTTATGGCCCGAAAGAGCATGCTATTTGCAGTTATTGTCCTGGCGTCATTTTTTTCGGCTGGTTGCAGCGAGGACTCACAGGAAGCCACCGTTTTTGAAGTCCTTGTCGAGAATATCAGTACGCCGCAGTCATTCACGGCAGCCGATGAGAGCCCATTAATTGCTGCCTTTTCCAGCGCGCTATGGGCCGTGCACAGCACCGGCACTTCGGCATCAGGTCCTTTTTTTACAGCCGGCGCACCAGCGCGCTCAAACGGCCTTGAAGCTTTTGCCGAGGACGCTAATCCCGGCGCGCTCATACAGGCGCTCACGGCGGCAGATGGTGTGACTATCCTCGGTCTGGTTTCAGAAACCGTAAGCCGCGAGGGATTGCTCGGGCCAGCGCAGCAGTACCGTTTTCTAATCACAGCGCCCCAAGGCGAACGTCTGTCATTGGCCATGAATTTCGTGCAGGGAAACGACATCTTTGTTTCTACGCCCGATGCGGGTATCGCGTTGTTTGACGAAGCCGGTCAGGCGCGAAGCGGAGACATTACCGCCGAGTTTGTGCTTTATGATGCCGGCACGGAGATAAACCAGGCACCGGGCCTCGGCGCAGATCAGACCGCGCGCCAACCGCGGGAAAACACCGGTGCGACGGAAAGCGGTGTAGTGCAGCCTGTGAATGACGGCTTTGTCTACCCCAGCGTCGGAGCGATGCTGCGGGTGACAGTTACGCCGACACAGACCGTCGAGTACTAAGAGCGGTTTTCTAAAAGTGGCTTTTGCCGGCCTCTTCGCGGCGTGAAATTTGCCTTCCCCTTACGCTGCCAGGCTGCTGAAAAAGTCTCTCCGCGGACTTTTTCAGTCGCGTCAGGTGAAATCTTCGATATCGCGACGCGGCAGTTTAACGTGCTTGAAAACTGCCGGTGCGTCCTTGCACAGGGGTATCAGGATGCTGGAAATTGGTTTTTCAGCACCCTGCGAAAGCTGCGGAGGAGTTCCGTGCAGTTTAAATTTTACGCAATCTTGAGGCTGGACCATCTTAACCTGGGGGCCAGGTAAACTCGCGCCCGCCTAACAAATGCAGGTGGAGCTGGAATACAGCCTGCCCGGCATTCTTGCCGGCATTGACAACTACCCGGTAACCATCTTCGGCAATTCCTTCGCGGCGCGCCAGCTCAGCGCAAATGATTAACAAATGGCCAAGCAGTTTAGCGTCAGCATCTTGAGCTTCACGCAGACTCGGCAATGTTTTTTTTGGTACGACAAGAATGTGCGTTGGACTGACGGGATTGATATCACGAAATGCCACGGCGTGCTCATCTTCAAAGACAAGCTCAGCGGGGATCTCGCGGCGCGCGATCTTATGAAATATCGTATCTTCGTTGTTCAAAGCTGCCTCCACTTGTTAGGCCTGTCCACGGATTGCGTAATACCGGGCCGCCAGAGCTTCAGGTTGGCTCGATTCTTGAACATTACCCGCGTGAGAAGCAATCAGTGATTTTTTGTTCTGCTAACCAGTTGCAATTACAAGCTATGAGCACCAGAGAACTCGAAACTATTTGCAGCATCAGTGTCCAAAATACGGAATCAATTACCGCCCCAGCGGGTAGGAATTGCCCTTTGCACGCCGATTCTCTGGTTCTGCGCATGCTGCCGGCGGCGCTATCGGCGCTCCGCCGTCTTGCCGAAAGGAGCATGTGCGCGGCTGCTGCCGGAGAGCGCCTGCTAAGTATCGAGCAGCTTGAGATGCTGGAAGCGGAGCTGCAAAATCAGCGCTTGCTCGGGCGGCTCCCCGCTTTTGCAAAGAGCGTCCATCAGCACGCGCTGCAGCAGGCAAGCATCTGGCGCTGGAAAGCTAGGCGGCTTGGCGTGCGCGAGAATGATCTCAGGTTTCAAGTCAACTTGCACCAGTATCTAATATGTTACGCTGAAGAGCTGCTCTATGGTTTTGAGACGAGACGAAGCGGGCTGCGTGCGGACGGCCCGCCGAGCGCAACAGACGCAGAGCGGGAAGGCACGCAGGAGCTGACGCCGGCTACGCTCGCCGTGCTTCAGTATCTAAACCGTTTCGCCGCTTACCTCGACGGCCAGTATGAGAGCGGGAGAAACCGCTATGAACGCGGACTTAATGTAGTTCTTCGCGTATTAAATACGCCCGCTGCAGTCGAGCAAGCAAGAGACGCTGAAACCAATGGGAAAAAGACTATTACCCTGCCGCTGACCTTTAAGGCTTTTGCCCGCCTGCTGAAATCCCGCTGACCCCCGGCGGCACTTCGTTACTTGATCACGTTAAGCGAACCTTTCGCCGCATGCTGCGCCGGAGTGAGAGCCACGACGCTAGCGGCGAGACTCCGGAAAAGCTCGCCCGTGGGACGCGGGGAGAGCGCCGTGGGCACACCGTTGTCGCCATCCGCGGAAATCTGCATCTCAAGCGGAATACTGGCCAGCAAAGGCACGTGATACTTTGCCGCCAAAGCCGCCCCGCCGCCTGCGCCGAAAATGAGGTGCTCCTTGCCCTGCGCATCCGAAAAGCCGGCCATGTTTTCCACTAAGCCGAGCACGGGAACATCAACTTTGCGCAGCATATTGAGCGCGCGCTGGACATCGCTTACGGCAACTTTCTGGGGGGTGGTTACAAGCAGCGCTCCCCGCAATTTTACCAGCTGCGCAAGCGAAAGCTGCGCATCGCCGGTTCCCGGGGGCAGATCCACGATGCAATAGTCGATCTCACCCCATTCCACCTCCTGAAAAAGCTGCGTGATCGCCTTGGTAAACATGGGGCCCCGCCAGATCACCGGATCGTCATCGTTCTTCAGGAAAAAAGCAATTGAGACATACTTCACCCCGTGGCGCGATGCGGGAATAATCCCACCGGAAGGAGAAGGTGAAATCCCCCCCCCGCCCATAAGAACTGGTACGCTGGGTCCGTAAAAATCAACATCAACCAGCGCAACACGTAGCCTCTCAGGGCGCTGCGCTAGAGCAACAGCGAGATTTACTGCAACAGTTGACTTGCCTACTCCGCCTTTTCCGCTTGCCACCGCAATAATATTATTCATCCTTCCCCCTTTAATGCCCGGGCATATTCGCGTTCTAACAGCTCGCGTTTGACACCCAAATCAATTATTTCCCAGGGCAGCACTGCTGACTGCCCGAATTCACGATAAACATAAGAATCGGCACTTGGACAATTTCCACACAGAGCACGGGAGCCGCTTTGAACCAGGCCGAGCGGGTCGATGCCGCTTTCCCATAACTGAACGAGCAAAGCGGCGAGCCGCCGGTCTCCGCGCGAAAGCAGCGCTTGAAAATAGCTCGCACGCGGCGATTCGACGCGAAGTTCAATGTTGCTTAACGCGCCCAGCTCCCGTCTCAACAGGCGAAAACGCTGCCGGAGTTCGCGAATATCGAGAAACGGATGGCGCTGAAACGGTGTCCACGGCTTGGGCACAAACGAATTGACCGACAAAATGAGCTTAAACTGGCGCCGCCCCCGTGCGGGACGTGCGGCACGTGTAAGCATCTCGTGTATCTTTTTTGTCAGCTCCGCAGCAGCCAAGGCATCGGCTCTAACCTCACCGGGCAGCCCGAGCATAAAATAAAGCTTAAGTGTGGTGATACCAGAGTACGCGAGGTGTTCAACTGCGGAAAGTATTTCGGCGTCGCTTGAGCGTTTGCCTATGCTAAAACGCAGCTTTTCGCGCCCGCATTCCGGGGCCAGTGCAGCCATCTGGCAGCCGCAATTCGCAAGCTGCGCCGCAAGCGCGGGAGTTACGCATTGGCTCATTAACGAGCTCAGAGAAAACCGCTGGCCTCTCTCGCTGGCCCACGCTCCGAGCTTGGCCAAACCGGGATGACGCGAAACCGCTGCGCCGATAAACCCGAGATCTTTCGCCTCTGACGCGTAATGTTCGATAGTCTCAAGCAGTGCGCGCGCAGATCTTCTGCGCACTGGCCGGTAAATATAGCCTGATACACAGAAGCGGCAGCCCATTTCACAGCCGCGCCCGGTTTCCAGGAGAAACATCGACTTAAATTCGGTATGGGGCGTCTCGATAACCGTGTGCGCGGGGTGGGAGTCGAGATTTTTTACGACGCGCTTGCGCGGACGGTGCGCCCGTCCCCGAATTCGCGTGAGAGCGCAAAGTGCGCCATCGGCGCCATACTCCGCATGGAGAAACGAGGGAATGTAGACACCTTCAACGGCGCTAAGTTCCTCCAAAACATCATGCTTGTCCTGGCGGGCATCGCGGGCGCGAATACATATCTCTGCAATTTCACTTATTGCTTCGTCCGCTTCTCCAATCAAAATCGCGTCGAAGAACTCTGCCACCGGCTCGGGGTTGATTGTCAGAGCGGCGCCGCCGCCCAGAATAAGCGGACCCGCATTTCGCGCGTGCTCTGGTTGCTGCCGGGACCGACCTAAGCTGCGCCCTGACGAAGCGCAGAGCCGAAGCACATTAAGATAGTCCGTTTCGCAGGCGACGCTGATTGCCAGAATATCCGCACTGGAGAGGGCGCTTCGCGACTCAAAAGTGCGTACGACAGCATCCGGCCCGCTTTTCGGCTCAACAAACGCCCGCTCGACACAACTTCGCGGCTGCTCTGCGAAAAGCGCGTAAACAGTCTGAAATCCCAAATTGGACATCGCTACCCAGTAGCGATTCGGGAACGCGACAACAATGCGCATATCACCGCGCTCCGGGCGGACGACCAGCGAGCGTTCGGCGCGCAGCAGCTTTGCTTCAGTATTACGCGCCACCCGCTTTCTCTACAGGGCGATTCTCAAGCAGCCTCGCTCAATCGGCTTGGCGGCGGAGGAAAGTCGGAATCTCGTACTTTTCTTCGTCCTCCGGGGCTGACATTACGGAGAGTTTCTTCAGTTTTGTCTGATCGATCGACGTTTCCTTCTGTTTGCGGGTAAACGTTGGAATTTCGAGCTTCTTTTCAAAAGCAACGGAGTCCAGACCTGGAACCTGCGTCGAGGCCGTCGTGATCGGCGCCATGCGGCTCTGCGCTGCGCGATCACCAAAGCCCGTAGCAATAACAGTCACACGCACGGAGTCGCCAAGTGCGGGATCGATCACCATACCCCAAATAATATTGGCATCCTCATGCGCCTCAGAATGGATCAGTTCCGCAGCTTCGTTAATCTCCTGCAGCGTTACATCCGGGCCGGCCGTAATGTTGATCAAGATACCGCGCGCGCCGTGGATGGAAACATCTTCGAGCAGCGGGCTGGAAATTGCCTTTTCTGCAGCTTCGATAGCTCGGTTCTCGCCGTGGCCTTCACCGGAGCCCATCATCGCCATGCCCATTTCGCTCATTACCGCCTTTACGTCGGCGAAATCTACGTTAACCAGACCTTCATACAGCACGAGGTCACTGATGCCTTTCACTGCCTGAAACAGCACATCGTCCGCTTTTTGAAAGGTATCCAAGAGCGTTGTGTTTCGTCCGGCGACAGCGAGCAGGCGCTGGTTAGGAATAGTAATCAGTGTGTCTACTTCTTTTTTGAGCGCATTAATGCCGGTGTCGGCATTCGACATGCGCCGCTTGCCTTCAAACAGGAAAGGCTTAGTCACTACGCCAACGGTCAGTGCGCCCATTTCACGGGCAACGCGGGCCACTACCGGTGCGCCCCCGCTTCCCGTGCCGCCGCCCATACCCGCTGTTACAAAAACCATGTCCGCACCCTCAAGGCGCTGCCGGATATCTTCTACGCTTTCCTCCGCGGCGCCCTCTCCCACCGACGGATTAGCTCCGGCGCCAAGGCCTTTAGTTAACGCCCTGCCGAGCTGAAGTTTGGCTGATGCTTCCGATGATTTCAACGCTTGGACATCGGTGTTGGCCGCGATGAATTCGATTCCGTGCAATCCCGAGCGGATCATATTGTTCACAGCATTCCCGCCGCCCCCGCCGATGCCGATGACCTTAATGCGCGCGCCGAGAGGCTCACTGTCATAATCGCGACGGTCGTCTTCATGTTCTTCCGCGTGCACTTCGCCATGCGAAGCGGCAAAGTCCACAGGCTCGGCGGACAATTTTTGTGCAGCGTTAATGTCAGTTGCCGCTGTCATTTCGGATTTGGTCATGCTGTTGTCACTGCTCGCCATGTTTGGAATCTCCTCCGATTCTTGCTCAGTTAAACCCTTATTAGGCAAATCAAGTTCAGGTAAATCATTGCGGCTGGCATTCGCTTCCTCGTTCTCAGCGTCCGCCATTGACGAAGCCTGGTAAAATAAGCTCCAACTCTTGCTCTCCTGCGAGTTTCCGGAACCTGCGTTAGATTTCTCTCTGTTTTTCTTGGAACGCCTGCTCATATACCTAGGCAGCTATAAATTACACACCACAGGTAAACTTAGACTAAAGACACATTCTTTGACCCGGTAAAGGGCAGCAAAGCCGCTAAAGCCGGATTTCAGCGCTCTTTAACTACCAGAAATTTACTACCTCTTCAAACCGGTCTTCCCAACACTCAAGCCAAACCCGCCCTAAGTATCTGACGCAAAGAATAAATTTCTTTCACTGCGGTGGCATGCTCTCGCGCCGGCTGGTGCACGCCGGTACAAGCATACCCG
Source organism: Pseudomonadota bacterium (assembly GCA_029555385.1). Classification (GTDB taxonomy): domain Bacteria; phylum Bdellovibrionota_C; class UBA2361; order SZUA-149; family SZUA-149; genus JAKPSH01. Next base: position 8,207 of record JAKPSH010000318.1, on the reverse strand, counting down.
GAATCCCCTGTTGATAAGCCTGTTAAGGGTCTAAATATGTATCAGAAGCCGTCCCCCAGTTCAAGCTTGTTAAACAAAAATCCGCACTTCCCTGTTTTGACTAAGTAAACGACGTAAATATAGGCGGTTGCGACTACAAAAAAGAACGGCTGAAAGATAAAAGCCGACTTTGCCGCGGTAAGCGGATAGCTAAGCAAGAGAAAAATCATCACCAGAGTTATGCGTCGGTCCGTGTTTGCGCGCCAGAGCATTACAACCGGAATTAACGATAGACCAAGATCGTAGAACATCGTGTGCGGTGAGACGATCAGTGCCGTTGGTCCAAACAAAAGAAGGACCCGGTTGAGCTTTTGCATCTTCCACAAACAGGCGCTCTCTGCGGCTGGCCGGGAAATGAGCCAAATTGCCGTCCAAAGCAGGAGCAGTGCAAGCGCTCCTCCGGCAAACAGCGCCAAGCGTGCAGCGTCTGCCGGGCAAAAATAGCTGGAAAACGCATACAGTGCACCGGGCAGCGAAATCATCTGATGCCTGTTGACTGCATAATCAAACAGCGAAAACTCACGTGCGGCATGCAAATAGTCAAGCGGCCAGCCAAAGCCGAGTGCGCACGCACTGATCAAATAGGCCGCCGCAGGAAAGACGCAAGCACCCGCTGCCGCCCGCGCGAGCCCGCCGGAGATTAGCAAGACGAGTGCGACTAAACCGTAATGAGGTTTATAAAACATCAAACCTAAAAGAAGCCCTGCCTGAATATCACAGTTTTTTGCACCTGACGCTACGCGCTGGGCTGCCCCGCAGTAAAGCAGCATCAGCAGTGCGTTGTTTTGACCAGCCAAGACCCCGACCAGGACCGGCGAAAATAGGATAAAAAACGAAAAAAGGCTGGTAAGCGATTGACGAAGATGGGGTGCGGAGTTCTGCAGGCACAAAGCACAGAGCCAGACGCAGAGCACCATGATGGCAGTCACCGCGCCTTTTGCCGCACCCGGCGACAATGCACAGAGCGGTGCTGCAAACTGTGCAACGTACGGCGGATAGGCAAAGGAGAAATAACGCCCGTTGAGGCCCGGCCAGAAAACGTTCTGCATTGCGGCCTGCGAAGCTTCATCATACAAATGGGCAAGCTGCCCGGCGCAGGCCGCTTGGGCCGCCGCATAAAAAGCCGGAAAGTCGCCCCGGCTAAGCAGGGAATTGCTGGTCCCTGCGGCGGCTAAGCCGCAGAACACCGCTCCGATCAGCCCGGCCAGCGCTGCCGCGGAAATACGCTTCATTCTTGGACCGGACCAAATTTTCCTTTGCGGCATGCTGCTGAAAAAGCTCTAAAAGTGTGCTGAGAACCAGTCGGCCATTCGCGTGCGCACGCGCTCAAAAAAGCCGACAGCAGGACTTCTCAACGCCGCGTGCTCGCCGTTTCGCGCGCCGTACAGCACGAGGCCGACGCCGGTTGCAAAAACAGGCGAGTTGACCACATCGACCAAGCCGCCGACTCCCGCGGGAAATCCAATGCGCACGGGCATGGCAAAAATCTCTTCCGCAAGTTCGCCCATGCCTTCGAGCAGCGCCGTGCCTCCCGTGAGCACCACACCGGCAGTCATGAACTCGTCAAAGCCAGAACGGACAAGCTCACGCTGCACCAGGCGGAGAATCTCTTCTACGCGAGGCTCGATGATCTCAGTCAGCACGTGGCGCGACATGACACGAGGCTCGCGCCCTCCCGTGGAGGAGACTTCGATCGTTTCCGAGCTGGACACCGACTTAGAGGATGCACAGCCATAGCGGCGCTTAATCTCCTCGGCCGCAGAAAACGGCGTGCGCAAACCCGCCGCGACGTCATTGGTAATATGGTTGCCGCCCAGCGGAAGAACCGCGGTATGCTTGATCGCCCCGGCATGGAAAATCGTAATGTCTGTCGTGCCGCCTCCGATATCAATCATCGCCACACCGAGTTCTTTCTCTTCTGCCGAGAGCACGGCTTCCGCGGAGGCAATCGGCTCGAGCACGATATCAGCTACGGTCAGGCCGACGCGATTTGCGCTCTTCACGATGTTCTGCGCACTGGAGACGGAGCCGGTGACGATATGTACTTTTGCTTCCAGGCGCACACCGGACATGCCGAGCGGTTCGCGAATGCCATCCTGCTCATCGACAATGTACTCTTGCGGAAGGATATGCAGCACCTCGCGGTCCATCGGAATAGCCACCGCACGCGCCGCATCGATCACCCGCTCGACATCACGCTGCGTCACTTCCTTGTTCTTCACCGCGACAATGCCGTGGCTGTTAAAGCCTTTGATATGGCCGCCGGCAATGCCGGCATAGACAGTAGTAATTTCGCACCCGGCCATCAGTTCAGCTTCTTCAACGGCGCGCCGTATCGAGCTCACCGTAGCCTCAATGTTGATCACCACGCCTTTGCGCAGGCCCTTAGACGGATGCGTGCCGATACCAATGATATCAACTTTGCCGCCGGTGCCGCGCTGGGCGACAATCACTGCGATTTTGGTCGTGCCGATGTCCAGACCAACAATGATCTCTGGTTTGTTAGCCACTACTGCCCCCTTTTTTTACAGCGAAAGACTACAGAAACGTCAGGAAACGATTAAGTAAGCTACACCAAATTAGGACGTAACCACAATCGTTACTTCATCTTCGCTAAACTAACTAATCTCCATTTGCCGCGCCAGGGAAAAATTTCTTATTCAGGCCGGGCTGAGAAATGAAATTAGAACGTTGGTTTGCGATAGTTTCACTCGGAAACGTCGCGGCGCTGCTTACCGCAAAATCGCTTGATTCTGAAAGCGAAGGTCAATGCGCTTGACGCGCTCCTGCCGCCGTCCGGTATCGTCCAGCACTGCGCCAAGCCGTGCCAGAGAGGACTGCGCCTCTTCGAATGACGAGGCAATCAGCTCCACCTCGGGAAAGCGCGCGTTATCCACGGGGTGGACAAGGAGTGCGCCGTGAGGCTCCAGGGTAAAGCGTTCGACAGCAAAGGGAAAACCGCCGCCAAGCTCAAAGAAGCGAAGCACGCTCACAGCATAACGGAAGCGCGCATTTTGCGATGAGAGGTAGCTTTCCACGCCACGCTCCGGCACAAGTCCGTCAAGGCGCGCAAGCTCGCTTGCCTGCACAATAAGCTCGGCATCAGAAATTGTTGTTAGCGGCTGTAGGAGTTTACCCGCGCTTGATACTAGCCAGGAAGCCCCCTCGTATTCGGCGACAAGCCACGGTTCGGCTTCTTTTATTTCAAGCTCAAGGCGTAACGGATAAAGCCGGGTTTTCACTCTAGCTTGTTCAACCCAAGGCATGCGCTCCAGGCTTTCCCGGATGCTCTGCGGCGTGCTCTGGAAAAGATACGCACCATGCTCCGCCATTGTCTGGCGAATCTCCTCTTTGGAGACATGGTAGGCGTGAGAAACCGTCGTGACTTCAAAGCGGAAGATATTATTAAAGATAAGCTCGCTTTGCCCGGCTAAAGAAAAAAGCAGCGCATCAACGGAGTTTGCGGCGCGCCTGGCTAGCGCTGTAATTTGCCTATCTGACTCAGGTTTTGCCGGCGGCTCTTGAGGTAGAGTCTGTGCATCGACGACCAGCGTAATCGCCTCGCTTTCTTGCAGCGTGTTCGTGCGATTAGCGGCAACTGCGGGCTGGCCGCCCTGGTTCGGCGCTGAGTGAAACTTATCAAGCAAAGCACTGCCGCCGAAAACGACACCTGCCGGTATAATCACGAAAGCGGCTAGTTGTAATAGCTTGGGTGGAAACTGCATACGAGTATGAGGCCAATTATTCACATAAAACGCATTCTATGGTAAACACGCACCGGAAAGAGCGCAATGGAAAGAATGGCGGCATGCGGGTGTTGTGTTAGGCGGATAGAAGTCGTTGAAATACCTTACAATTTAGTTCTTGGCTGTCGAGCGCAGTCTTGTTAGGGTCGCCGTGTTTGTGCGCTAGGACTTATGAGTGCGATTCAGGTTATGCAATTTAGGTTCCAGCTTTCAGTGCAGCAGCAACGTTGCGCGTCTTGCCGCTTTGCTGAGGGTTGGGAAAGCAGAAATTAGGTTTTTTTTGTCTTCCCTTCCGGGGTCCATCGGGCGGTGAAGGAAACTTTGTGTGCTTTCACGAAAAGCACAGAACGTTTTCTTTACTGCTTCTGAGTGATGGAGCCCCCCCGGGAAGGAGACTCAAAATGCTTGTCTTATCGAGGAAGAAAAACGAGAGCATCATTATCGGCGACAACATTAAGATTGTCGTCATCGAGATTCGAGGGGACAAAGTGCGCCTCGGAATCGAGGCGCCGAAAGAAATTCCGGTGCACCGGCTTGAGGTTTATCTCGCGATAAAGAGAAAGGCGCAGGCGGATGCTCTGACAGCTGCCGGTGGACCAGAGATCACATTCGAGCTGGTCGAACCCGGCACGGCTGATGGCGGAGTTGAACACGCCGCTGACGGCACCCGCAAAGACGGTATCTCGGCGGCCTAGCATGTTTGGCGCTCAATACCGCCGCGGAAGCTAATGTTGATTGACCTTGCTGAGATAGGGAGCGGTGGAAAACTTGGGGGATGTCTGCTTTCCCCCCCTCCCTTACCAAAGAATAATTTCGGGTATTAGTTCCACGCCAAAACTTTCTCTTACCCGGCGCGCGGCTTCATCCATGAGAAAATGCACATCTGCCGCACAAGCCTGAGGGGCCGTCTTAATCAGCCAGTTTGGATGAAGCTCGGAGAAAGAAACGCCGCCGCGCGTTTCGCCGCGAAGGCCTACACGGTCAATAAGCCACCAAGCAGGCGGAGCACCGCTGCCTTCACTAAACCACTGTTCCCCGCCACGGGGCGGCAGGTCTTGCGGATTTCTAAACACGCTTCCTGCTGAAGGATACTTAAGCGGCTGGGTCTTCTGGCGACGGTCCAAACAGCGCGCACGCTCGGCCTGAACTTCTTGCGCCTCGCGCCTCTCCAGAAGCAGCTCCGCGGCAACCACTATTTCACCTGGCTTGACTGCGGACGACCGGTAGGCGAAACAAAGCTGCGCACCGTCGAGCAGGCGAAGCTCTCCGCCTCTTGCCAATACCCACGCTTTTTTCAGCACTACTGAGATTGAGGAGCCGTGAGCCCCGCAGTTCATTTTCACCCCGCCTCCTAGCGAGCCGGGGATTCCTGCGGCAAATTCCAGGCCGGATAGTCCGAGCTTTGCACTCTCCCGGCTCAGTGCCATCAATGATGCACCGCCAAGAGCAAGAAGGCCGACTGGACTGGCGGAGGAGGCCGGCAAAGACAGCGAGGGGGAGCCAAGCGGAGTTAACCCGGCTCCAAGCGCTGCTACACAATCTTGCGTGGCGCTCTCTGTAAGAAAAAAGGCCTTGGACCATTCTCCACTAAGCAAGACAAGAGGCTCGGCGAAGCCCGCGTCGGGAAAGACTACATTTGACCCGGAGCCAAGGATACGCCAGGCTAGATCGTTTGCCTGGAATGCCGCGCTTAGGGCGCAGAGCGCCGCAAAATCCAGCGGCTCGAGCACAAGCGCCGCCCGGCCCCCTACGGCAAAACTAGTCAGCTTTCTTGCTTCAACATCCAAACGGATGCGCTGGCGTGCACAGACATCCGGGCCGAGCAGAGCGAGAATCTCCTCCGGGCCGGGCATAAACTACCTTGCGCGCAAAATAGTGAGCAGCTCGGGGGCAAGTTTGGTCACCGAGCCTGCGCCGACTGTAGCCACGATATCGCCGGGCCGGACCGCCTTCACTACGGCTGGAATCGCCTGGGACAAGTCCGCCGAATAACAGCAGCACTCGTGCTGCATCGCCTGAGCGAGGGCCTCGCCGGAGATTCCCGGAACCGGTGCTTCACCAGCGCTGTAGATCTCTCCCAAATACAGAACATCAGCATCGGAGAACGTGCGGAGAAACTCTGTAAAAAGCTCCTTGGTGCGCGAATAGCGGTGCGGCTGAAAAAGAACAAACAACCTGCCGCGAGCGGCTGCTCCGGTTTTTTCCTGCTGGTAGGCGAGCCAGGAATGCTTAAGCGCGCTCAATGTCGCTTTAACTTCAGTCGGATGATGGGCGTAATCATCAACAATCAGGACGCCGCCGCTTTCGCCGATTATTTCAGTACGCCTGGACACACCGGGAAAGCTTTCCAGAGAATTACAGGCTTCCTCGGCGGTCCCACCAAGTTCGAGCGCGACGCAAATAGCCGCAAGCGAGTTGGCCACCATGTGCGCGCCAGAGAGCGGAAGTTTGACGCGCCGGACGCGTTCCCCCTCGACGTGCAGCGTAAACTCGGTTACCGGACCGCGCAGCGCGATATCGCTTGCATACACTTCCCGCTCTGGTGAGAGGCCATAAGTCTGCACCCTGCGTTTCAGTGTTTTTGTCAGGCGGTCAACTATTGGGTCATCGGCGCATGCAATGACTACGCCGTAGAATGGGACAGAACACATAAATGAATGAAAGGCATCTTCCAAGGCGCCGAACGAGCCATAATGCGTCAGATGTTCGAGGTCAATATTGGTCACAACCGCTATCGCCGGGCGGAGCAGGCAGAAGCTCCCGTCGCTTTCGTCGGCTTCAGCAACCAGGTACTGGCCTGTGCCCACACGTGCGCCGGTGGTTTGGGTGAGCACACGTCCGCCGATAATCACCGTCGGGTCAAGGCCGATATCAGCGAGAACTTTGGCCGTCAGCGAGGTGGTAGTCGTTTTGCCATGCGACCCGGCGACAGCGATGCCGTATTTCATGCGCATCAGCTCGGCGAGCATCTCAGCGCGGGGAATGACCGGGATCTTTCGTGCCTTAGCCTCGTTCAGCTCAACATTATCGGCCTGTACGGCGGAGGAAATAATGACGACATCGGTATCGGGTGCGAGGTTAGCAGCCTGATGACCAATCGAGATGCGTGCTCCCAGCCGGGCAAGTTGTTCGGTCAAGGGACTAGCCTTGAGGTCCGAACCGGAAATGAGATAGCCAAGGTTAAGCAAGACCTCAGCGATGCCGGCCATGCCGACCCCGCCGATGCCAACAAAATGCAAGTTGCGGTGACAGTTGTACATGCTGAAGGCCTATTAGAGTTAAGAAACAGCAGAGCCACTTCTAGCCCAAGACGAAATGAAAATGAAGTGGAAAGCACCGACGTTCAATCACCACAGATGCGCCGACTCCGGCGGTAAGTTGCTGATATGACGAAAGAAAAGCGGGGGTTAGATTATAGACTACATCCTGGAGAAAACATTGAATAACGAAATATAGATGGGTATATTCCCGGCGACAGTGCTCGCCGGGAGCGTATATTTGCATGGAGATTCTCGTATGGCTCTGAACCCACTACAAGATATGCAGCGTTACATGCCGGCGATTGGCGCCAGCATCGACCAGGCGGCGCAGGTGCTCAGTCCAATGATGCTGGGCGGTCTTTCGTATTCCCAGGATCTGGCGAAAACAGCTTTTACCGCCTTTCCCGACCTTAGCCGCACCACCAACCAGATTCTCGGCGTTTTGAGCGGCTACGGCTTCAGTGCGCCCGCAACTCAATTTTCCACGGCAGCAAATTCTACCCTGCGTGATGCGCAAGCCCGGCTCCAGCGGGCCTTGGGGGCGGCAAATGGCAGCACGCTTGCTAAAGCGGGCAGCGCCATTACGGATGCAGCGCTTGCTGCTGCTGACTTTACCATGGACAATATGGATGTTATCGGGAAGGCCGCTTCGATCGCCGGTCTCGTCGAGCGCTTTATCGACAATGTTACACCGACTCCCGCCGAACAAAAGGCACAAGAAGCGGAAAAACTTGCCCAAGCCGAGCGAGAGGCTCAGGAGAAGCTGAAAAAGATCGAGGACGCTGCGCGCAAGGCCGAGGATGAGCGCCAGCGCATGGACTTCGATCGCCGCCGTCATGAGTTTCTCTATGCCGAAACCGAGAAGTATATCCGCCGGACCATCGTTTAACCCGCCACACTGATACAAAACCGTTTTAAGGCTCGTCGGGGTCTAGTCCAACGCAGCCCTTGCGTTTTTATTATCGAAGTAATTCGGTCCGCTAGCCATGAAATATGAACATAAATATTGTCTCTGCTGTTAGGTCCATTGGCTTTGCCCAGAGCGATGCTGCCGGGTGCTGAAGGCGCGCCGCCGCCAGCTTACAGCACTGCGCTTGCAGCAAGTGCTGCCGGGCTGAACAATCTACGGCCAGGCAAGCGCATTTCCACCAGCCGGCCCGCC
>JAKPSH010000281.1 GCA_029555385.1 Pseudomonadota bacterium | reverse complement strand
TTTTGTCTTCCCGGTCAATACCCTCCTCGGCGCAGCAAACTGGAACAAATACTTTGACGCCGGCTCAACATTCTCCGCTGTGCAGTTAGCCGTTCATGACCTCCAGGGGGCGGTCCGCCGGCGGCTTGTCCGCAGTTTATTTGCCGGGAGCGCTGTCGATGCCCCGGTCCATGAGTATTCCGGGCAGGACTTCGCCGGAATGATCGCCGCAAAGAACATGCATGAAAGCGCCTTTTACAGCGGGGAAATGCTCCGGGTCTTTCCCGACTCCCGCGGAGGCATCGGCTCAATCACGAATATACCTGCGCGGCGGATCCTCTCCGCCGCTGCCGCGCGCGGCATGCTTCGCGTCTCCTCCCGTGATGCACGCTGGTTCACGTTCCGCGGCGCTCCGCGCCTTATGGTGGGCGACAGCATGACGCAGGGCTGGATGGAATTGGGCATTGACTTCGATCAGCATGAATACCTCAAGGTCCTCAGCGAACGCGGCATCAACGCGCTTCTTCTTTGGTCTTATATCGGCATTGTCGACCAATACGCTGACAACCGCATCGGCTATCACGCCCCCCGACTCTGGCCCTGGACAGAAATTACCGGCAACCTTGTCCCGCCTTATTTTTTCGAATTTGTAAACACTCCTCCGGTGCGCCGCGATTCAGCGAATATTACTTTGAGCGCCTCCGCTCGTTCGTCCAGGCCGCAAATGAGCGCAATATCGTCTTTGTGATCACCATACATGACGGGTGGGCCAAGGGGCGCTTCAGCGGCCATCCGATGAACGCCGTAAACGGCGGACAGCTCTTCGCGAACTATGAATACGTGCAGCTTGCCGACTACAACAGCGAGATGCCGTATCTCTTCAACCCGTCGTGGAGCCGCCGGCAGAAGCACCAGTGGATTCTCGAACGCTTCGTCGAAAAGCTGCTTGGGGCAACCGCCGATTTCCCGAATGTCGTCTATGAAGTGATGAACGAAGGTGAATGGTACGACCAAAACGCGCTTCGCGCCTTCCAGCAGCACTTCTTGCGATTTATCGAGGAAAGGACCGAATTGCCAATCATGGTCAACGCACCTTCACTGCGCGCTGAAGCTGCCGCAACCGCTGTCTCACTTCATGAGCCGGTATGGGACTCCTCAACAGACGCTGTCGAGGCTTACCGGCACTATGTCGATGCATACGATGACTCGCCGCAGAAGCCGGTGGTTTTCTCCGAACCGGTGCCGGAGTATCAAGGCGGAGCGGCAAGCCGCGATGCGCTGATGCGCCTGATGTGGGGCACGCTGCTTGCCGGGAGCGGGTTTTTCGTCCAGAACGATCTTAGCTGGCGCGCTATACCCGGCGAACCCGACTTAATCTTTGATATAGAGGGACACGCCTCGCGTTTTTTTGCCGCACGGACCAACATTGACCATTACTCTCCTTGTGAAGAATACAGCTCCACCGGAGTCTGCCTCGGCTTGAGCGGTCAAGAATATATCGTGTATGCGCAGAGCGGCGACACGTTCGCCATGGACCTCACCGCTTTTTCCGGCAGTGTCACCGTGCGTTTCTACAACCCGCGCACCGGCCAATATCATCCCGGCACTTCCACTATTTCGGGCGGCAGCCAGCAGACGATCACCAAGCCTGATTCCGGCGACTGGATTTGTGTGTTCCAGGCGGCTAATTAAGGGTCGGACGCGGAAGGAAATCTGACTGCACACTTGCTCATAAAACCCCCACGGCAACTCCTGGGATTCACTTGACTTTCGCCGCAAAAACATGCTCTCAACGAAGTTGTCTTTTGCGGCTCGTGACATCTCTTTAGCCGTAATATCTCACAGCCCAAGGCTGTGCGATATTACGGCTAGCGCAACGCTCGGACGGCGTTGCCGAATTTCGAGCGCAGCGAAGAAATTCGCTGCGACACTGTGTCGGGGCACGTGGGGCCCCCGACACAGTTTGGAGCAGCGCGAAAAGGCCCAAGGATGGGCCTTTTCGCGTAAATTACCTAACCGCGATATCGCCTTGTGAGATATCGCGGTTAGGCGTCTCGGCGCGGATTAATGGTGACTAGCGCGCCAACCAGCCAAATATTGATTGGACCAATTCTTGCAGGCATCAGCGTCAGTTGTTTGAGACCTGGGATCGCAGATAAATCAAGGCTCAGGCTTTCTCTCTTATCGGTCGATTTAATCTAATGCCGGCTGATTCGAACTCGTACGGCAGTACAAAATTTTGGTCACACTAGTCACTGAATCATTACGGGTAAGGAGTCCGGATAGTATGTATAAATATAAACCGTCACGGGCCGGTGCATCTCTGACAATCGCTACCCTTCTATATTGTATAAGTATTCTTGTGTGTGGTCCGCTTTTCCGGGTTGCACAGGCAGAGACAGATGTATCTGTCGGAAGTCCTGAAAATTGGCAGTATTCGACCGAGCTTCCTCTAGACTGCAACAATGTGCCGGGAGGAAATGCTCAGATACTTGCCTGCGGCTGCAACGACGACACATCGTGCCGGGATTGCGAAGGAACGCCTAACGGCACGAAGCAGGATCTTAACTGCGGCTGCGGTAATCCGGCTCCTGGCGAATGCGGATGTGAAGAATGTCCGGCAGAACCACCGCCTTGCGTCCCCTGGGATGGAACATATTACGGTGATCCCGACGATGTAGATACGACGATTTGCATGCTCAACCCCAACGTCGATGTTTCAAGCGTGATAAAACCTGATGTCAGCACCGGATGGTGCCGTCAGGAAAACACTGGCTGGTGGGCGGATGTCTGGACTGAGTACGGCAACTGTTCAAGCGACATGACATGGGCCCGAGATGATATAGGAACTCCCTCTTGGACAACTGCGTCCGGCGACAGCCAGTATTGTTATTACTGCGGGCAGACTCGTATTTTCGGCTGTTTTGCGCCAGCTACAAAGATTACGATGTCCGACCAAACCCTCAAAGCAATCGAGGCAATCAGTGTTGGCGATATGGTATGGAACCCAAAAGCCAATACTGCCGCCCGGGTAGAGAGAATTATTGAAGGTCCCGAGAATCTCCCTCTTATCGAATATGGGTTCGGCAGTTCGATAAGCCGAGTCTCGCAGCAACACCCAGTACTTACGGCAGCAGGCTTAAAAACGGCTGCTGAACTGACGGTTGAAGACTCGGTGTACGGAGCAGATGGAAAACCAAATCTCCTGACCACGCTTCGCCGCGCCCCCGTTGAAGACGGCCAAATCGTCATTAACATTGTAATTAAAACGGAAAACGCGGGCTCAAATGAGCACTATTTGCTTGCTGATGGCATAGTCACTGGAGATCTGATATTACAGCAGCAGTTGCGTGACAAAGCTGGCAAATAACCCGGGAAGATTGATTTCACAATGCGAATATCAGCAAGGCTGCTGTCAGCTATTACGGCGAGTTTCTTCCTACTCGCTAGGATAGTGCCGGCGGCGGCAGATGATTCCTCGCAGCTTCTCGAAACGGTGCTGGGGATACAAAAGATTAGCGGCATTACCAACCCTGGGGAAGTCAATATCCGCCTGGTCCATGTAGACCGCTGTTCTTTCGGCGATGTTGATGCCCTGCTTTTGGACAGCCGCTGGAGCGGCACGGCCGGCAGAATCCTTTTGTCACTGGAGCCGGTTTACGATTTGAGTAATTCTGGCTTTGTATCGACTAAAGAAATAACACCAGCAAGCCTCGCCCACAGAGGATTGGAAGCTCGCCTATCGGTGCCAAAAGTAAAAACTCCCCAACTCTATGGTTTGTTTATTTGCCGCGATAGCAAAAATGAAAACTCTTGCCGCGGAAAAGCTGTTGATGACTTTAAAGATATTTTTGCTCGCTACAAGCTTGAGATTAATGCACAGACCAAAGAACTTAAACCCAAAGCGCTCCTTGAAGAACGAAAAAAAACCGTTCCAGATCGAATCTATTTTTTTAAGTCAGTGATTGTCGATCGGGATTCTCTCCGAATTTCCGAGAAGCAAACGAGCGACGAACGGGCGGCCCAGTGGGCAAACTACCTGCGAGTCATAACCGGCAACTCCTCGGATGTTTCATCAGAGGCCTTGGCCCGTGAAAGATTGCTCAATAAGATTCTTGGTTCACTCCCGCTCCGACTAACCAACAAAACTATTGAAATCTCGCTTCCGCGCTTTCTCCCGGGCAAATGCAAATAGCGGCTGGAGGCATGCGGCATCCAAATTAATCATCGCTGGAAATAAGCCTCAATAAATCCTCTTCTTTCTCGCCCTCGACTGCGTATCTGCGCCCTAGTAAATACTGCTTATGCGCTTTTTCCCTTTCGATCGGCGCCACCGAAGCATCCCCCTCTTGATGAGCAGCAGCAACCAACCCAGCAAAATGTTCACCAAAGTCTTTTGTTAAAAGGTAGCTCCAAATAACCCGCTCATATGATTTTCTCTGCAAATCACTACCCGGACCCGGAAAAGCAGCTTCCGCTTTCAGTCTCGCCTCGTGTTTAAGCGTAAGCAGCAAACTACAGCGCATTGGATCATCAGCAATAAGCCGCACTTCCGGTTCGCTGAAATACTCGCCGGATTGCATTAAAACTTCCCGCAAATCATCCACATCAAAAGTCATGCGCGTCTCATCGCCCATACGCGCAATCCGCACTTTGATTGTCTTCGCCTCTGCACCGACCTGCAGCCGTGATTTGCCATCCAGTTCGATTACCGCAGACGTCCGGCCGCTTGCTGCAAATTCCCGCAGCATTTCGTTGCTCCGCGCAAGAGAGGAAAAAGGACTGAAAAAGTTAAAAGGCACCACCGCCCTCATCAGCCGGCCTTCAAAAGCCATGCTTTGCACAGGTGCATACGACTCGCCGGATTCAAAATCTTTAATGGGGGGCACCGCTTCCGGCGATATCGAAAAATCGTTTACTTCAAGAACAACCCGTGACAGCTTAGGAGCAACACGAATCGACTTTGCTTCTATAGCAACCGGCCCAGGCGAAGTACCGGATGCAGCAGCCTCTCCGGGATCAAGCCGCAAAACAAGCCCCTCCAACAGCAGCCCCTTCCAAGGCAAAAGCTGCAGCCGGTGCAGGGAACAGAATGTTACTGGAAGCGCCGTACCAGCAGTCCACCGTGGCAAGTACGGCGCAGCACGGCGCACTGCGGCGTTAAGCAGCAGAGAAAAAATAACTGAAGCAGCAAATAAGAACAGCAGCGCGCAAAACAAACGATAGGCAATTCCATGTGGTGCAGATTGGTCTTCCATTATTGATTGCCGCCTTTTTTAGCTGCGGCTAAATTAGCTTCAATAATTGCCGCATCGTCAGCATTAGCGTAGCGCTTCCAGGTTTTGCCTAATCGATCAGCTATCTCCAAACTGGCTCCCTGCCGCACAAGCTCTGAGATGACTGGTCCGTCGTGTCTCTTTACCGCGAGTAGCAGAGCGCTATCGCCGTTGTTATCCTGAATATCCAAAGATGCATTGTGTTCAGCCAACAGACGAACCATGGCGGCATCTCCTTGCTCCGCGGCATGAAGCAATGCCGTCTTGCCTTCTGCATCCTGCGCATCCAGGGGCGCGCCTACAGCGGCAAGGACTGCCACCGCATCCATCATGCGCCCCAATACAGCAAAAGTCAGAGCGGTTCTCAACTGATTGTCACCTCGTTCCGCTTTTGCCCCCCTCCCTAAAAGCGCTCTGAGCACCGCGATATTACCGTTTTCGGCAGCAAACATCAGCGTTGTTCTGCCATCCTTGTCGGCGCCATCGGGAAGAGCACCCCGTTCGAGCAGCAAAAGCACATGATTCAGCTGGTTCCGTTGCGCCGCAAGCGTAATTGCCGGAGTGCCGTTGGCATCAACCATATCGGGGTTTGCGCCGGCATCCAGCGCTTGACGCAGCTTCCTCCCGCTCCCATCGTCCAATGCTGCAATCACTCCGGCAGCATCGCCTGCTCCTTCATACCGGCCAACCGCAGATCGGCTAAGCAGCACCGTAATTAAGGCTACGCAGCATAGAGCAATGACAAAGCAAAAACACAACAGCCTATTGCGTAAGCAGTATCTCAGCATTGGCGTTTTTATTGGATGAGGCGGAGTTTTATCTTAGCCGCCATGTAAAGAAAGAATCTTGTCAGTTCACTAGAATTTGTAGCATGAGAATATCGTCCATAACGCGCATTGTTTTTTTGCGCAGCAAAGCTGTCCCATTTTGCACTCTCGGCAACTGGAAACGGCGGCGGCGTACCTGCACTGGGCTTCTCGCCAAAAAGAAAATTGGGAAAAGAGGATTCGTTCGCAGCTCTCGTTTCTTTATCACGGGCCATGCGCACAAGCAGATTGTCTTTGCGCGAAAGCGCGTCGTTAACATCTTGGTAAGGATCGGCCGAGGTAGCTGCCGGCGCCTGCGGCCCAAGACCAACAACGTACACCGTCCCGCGGTGTTCCCGCACAAAATCCGAGGCTTGCACTGCGCAGTTGTAGTACTGCTCGCGCCAACTGGAGAACGGCTTCGCTTTGCCAGGCCCGTAGTTTGTACCATATTCAGGCAAGACTTTACGCGGCATATGAAAACCAAAGTCTGTTATGCACTGCGACAACATATCGGTAAAATCCGACAAATCAGGAGGAAAAGTGACGGGCGCCAAATAAGCATCCGTTGCCGCATCGCCGTAAATATTGCAGACCGCGGCGCCAGCGCTGTTATTGAGCGTAGAAGCGGACGCACCAATACCGATCATAGAGCTCCAGGGAATCAACCTTGACGGCAAGTCGAATCTCTGCACATTTCCCAAGGCATCGCGTCCGACATGACTGATTGTGAAATGCAGGTAATCGTAATTGCCAAGCGATGTAACATTTTGCGCCAGTGTGGACTCCGGGGACCCGAGCAACAGCCGCGCCGCAGTTGGTGCGCCATCTGTAAAGAACAGATAAGCGATTTCTTCGTCATCTGCCGGATCGGTATTGTCAATGATGTGCGCAGCCCGGGCATCTTCGTACGCACGAAACAGCGCATCGCAATGATTGGTATTGCTTGTGACGGCAAGAAGCGGAAGAACATCTGTAAAATCGCTGCTGACAAACCCCCTGCGCAGCGCGGTGTTCGCGTCCTTCTTATCCCGCATCGGCACCCGGGTCTGTGCCACAATATTGAATGGAATTAAACTAATTCGATCGCGTTGTTCATCGAATTCGTTTACAAAAGCACCGACAGCATTCTGCAAATCAGTAATTCGCTGATTAACACTGGCCGCCGCGGCATCTTGCGCGCAAGTATTAGTTCGTTGGTCGGTCTTGCAGGTGCAGGCGCCGGCTCCCGGACACTCCATTGAATCCGAAACATCGAGCACCAAAGAAACATTCGCTTCTACCCTCCGCGCCGACGCCCGCGCCGAGATATCTCCACTGAAGCCGGTATTGGCCAATCCCAAAATGAAAAACGGAACAGCATCCATTAATAGATAGTTAATTGTTGAAATGCCCTGCACTGAAAGAGTTTCTGTGTTTACATCAAAGGTAATCTGTGGATTGCCCGCTGCTGTTTTTAAACTCAAGCCGGAAATAGCCAAATTTTCATTCAGCACATCCCTCGCCCTTTGCTCAACAGCCGTTTTTTCACTGCCCGCCGCTGCAAACTGCTGATGCTCCAATATCGAGGCGCCGATCCCGGCAAGCACTGCGGCATCCACGGACTTCTGCAGCTGTAATTGCGCCCGGTACAAATTTGCCGCATCCATCACCAGTCCGGCGACGGCCATAAGACCGGCAAGTGCAAAGATAAAGAAAATATATACCGCCCCCCGTTCTTCGCGCATCACGCCGCCCTCCTCCAGCGGATGAAGCCTAAAGCACAATAGCATCATAGAAGTGCTGCGGTGCTCCACCAAGCAATTGCCAAATCGGCGCAAAGGCCGTGTCAAAGTGAATAAAGGCCTCCCCAACCACAACATAACCACGTGCGTTCAATGGAGCTGCGCTTTTTGCGCTCTTGATTATGCCGTTGTTTTTATCATGCCACCCGAACTCGGTGGGATCTGGAGCCGCCGGAAACTGTTCGGCGCTGCCTGGTGTTGTGCCCGCTGCTGGGACATGGCGGTATGCGGTAACAGTGATCACCGATCCGCGCGCAAGCCTCATCGCTACCTGCTGTATCGCCGCTCGGCGGCCTTCGATGCAGTTGTCCATCTCTTCGCGAAACTGCACACCAGTCAGCGCGTTAACTTGATTTGCTCTTACTGGGTCTCCCGCGGGATCACCGACGCAATCCCGGTAAACCAAACTGGCAGCTTCCCTGCTTAAAGATGCCGCGATTTGCATATGGTAGAGCGCGCGGCTCACTTCCACGCTGCCAAATATGACGAGAAAGAGAATAGGTACGACAAAAGCAAATTCGATCAAAGCTACCGCGTGCTCGCTGCCCCAAAAATTTGATCTAGTATGGTTCATTGCGTCCAACCGCGATAGCTTCCAGCGTAACATTCTTGCCTAACAACGGTATCTGGTAATCCTTAAAAACATGAATCGCCACCACGCTGCCCGACTCGCCGGCATCGTCAACTGCACATTGATAGATCGATAAAGCCGGACTTCCAGCACTTCGCACATAGTTCACACCCGTCGCTGCCCCGCCCCCTGTAAAACCTGTGCCCGCCTCGCCCTCGCCGCTCGTTGGCGGCGGCGGAAGAGCATTCTCTGGAATTGCGCAGACATGCACATTCCACGCTTCGACAGGGACAAAAAAATCAGCCGCAAGGCTAAGCACACGGTTCTCAATGACTTCTTCGTCGCTCCCCCCGCCCGCTCCGGCCCCGCTTGCCGCACTCGGCGGCGGGCCAATTACGGCAGCACGCAGCGAACGCGCCGCAACAAACTGCAGCGCAATAGCAGTATAACAGAACATTAATATCTGAATCGCAATAAGGACAAAGATGATCAGCATGGAAAAAACCAGAGAAAACTCGACCAGCGTTGCTCCGCGGCTAGTTCCCGAAGCGCGGCTCAATGAAAATGAATCTCTCATGTTTTCCGCTCCGTCTCTCCCAGAGAAAAGCAACACAGGACACATCTTTCTTGCCAGAAATCCCGTCGAGGAGATAACTCCCAATACTTGTTATTAAGATGCAAGAATAGCGAAAGGGTTCCCATGATTAAGTAGCCCAAAAAATCGCCAGCCCCGCCCATATCTCCTCGTAAATACAGCGTACGTCGATTATAGAACTGCTTGTTGCCTGCCCCTTGTCTCAACACATTCAGCACCGCGGCCCCACACGAAGGGCGAACGGTCATTTATCCAAATCATAATAAACTAAAGTAATCACCTACTTTACCGATACGTTAAGATAGACGGTAGCTTTAGGTTTGGGTATCTCGATTTTTTGACTTACGCGCCTTGTCTGTCTTTTTCAGGGAACTCTTACGTTAGTATGATTTATTATCGCGGTATTATTGTCGGCATTAATTGACATGAATACAGAAAACCATTCTCAAGGTAGTTCACGAAAAATAAAGTTAATCGGCATTATTTCAGCCCTCGCCGTGATTGCTGCGATCGGAATAGCTGAATTACCGCTGAACGATGACGCACAAGTCGGCTCACCAGAGAATTATCAACTCTCGGAGGAAGTTATTCCAGACTGTGCTGGAGAACCAGGAGGAAATGCGCAGGTCCTTGCCTGCGGCTGCAATGACGCGACATCCTGCCTTGACTGCGAAGGCGTCCCTTACGGGAGAGCAAAAGATCCGGGCTGCGGCTGCGGCAATCCCCCCCCAGGAGAGTGCGGCTGCGAATCTTGTCCGCCGCAGCAGTGCGAATATGTCCGCGGCGATATCGTGGTCAAGGGATTCAGCGAAACGAAACTGCAAAGCTATGATAAGATTTTCCAA
>JAKPSH010000266.1 GCA_029555385.1 Pseudomonadota bacterium | reverse complement strand
ATATAATCACGTATCCTTTGAAATAATCTCAGCCGGCCGCCATAAAGCAGCCGCGCATCAAGCCTAATCCCAAACACCTGCATACCTCCTGCGGATTAGCCTGCGTCAAACATCAGCACCTCTCCCCCTACACCCCGCCTTCTGCAGCAACATGCTCGGGCAAATTCGAGAAAAGGTCAAATTCGCGTATACAACTCGCGGCACCCAATACTAGTGTTATGGCTACTTGCTCCACTGGCGCATCTGTACTCACGGAGTTAAGTAGGCAGGAGGGAAAGGAATTTTTCGTGTAAAAAAGACAGATTATTCCAGCTCTGACTTGTTCGCGCTATCCAAGCGAATGGAAAATATAATCAGCCCGCGTTCCCCACACGCCCCAGAGCGCGTAGTGCGAAAGATGCCGGCTGATCGTGTTTGCCGGGGCCCATCCCTGGGCTCGGAAAAAAACCAAGCGCGTCCAGCGCTTGCTTAACAGCAATAACTTACATCCCACCGGCTATGAGTATTACCGTTCGGCCTGAGCCTTGGCGAACCAGAGTCTTGAATAAATCTAGATTTCGTGCATTTATATAGCCTTCGTTTGCGGCGCACGAATCGAAGATTAATTTTCGCTTTACGAGCCTGCGCGTAACTTATTGAAATAATTAGCAAATTTGCCCGATCTTGTGAGCTGGAGCAGGGTTTGCCTGCCGCGTGCTGCATCAGCACCGTAATCGAGTTAACTGAGACCGAGCAATTTTTAGTATCTGAGGAAACTACTTATGTTTGCGGTAGTTAAAACCGGCGGAAAACAATACAGGGTTGAAGCCGGCATGGTATTGGATGTCGACAGTCTCCCAGGGAACGTTGGAGAACAGGTCCAAATCGCTGACGTGCTGCTTGTTTGCAAGGACGACCAAATTACGGTGGGTCAACCGCTGGTTGAAGGCGCCACCGTTGCGGGTGAAATCTTACAACAGAAAAGAGGCCCCAAGGTTATTGTATTTAAGAAGATCCGGCGTCACGGAAAGCGTTGGAAAAAAGGTCACCGCCAGGAATTGACGCGGCTTAAGATTACTGACATCAGCCTCGGAGGAAGGTAGATCTATGGCACACAAGAAAGCGGGCGGCTCTTCGAGAAATGGCCGCGATTCTCAAGGACAACGCCGCGGCGTTAAAAAGTTTGGCGGAGAATTCGTTCGTGCGGGAAACATTTTAGTCCGTCAGTGTGGGACAAAGTTCCATCCCGGCTCGAATGTCGGCGTGGGCAGTGACTACACGCTTTACGCACTTACCGACGGCTACGTTTGTTACGAAAGCTTTGGCGGGGATCGCAAAAAAGTCAGTATTGCGCAGTCGGCTGCGTAATAGCAGCAGATTATTCTTCCGGCACAAGATATTTCATAAGATTCTGCGCCCGGCGTGTTCCTGGTATTTCAGTTTAATCCGTGAACTTGCCCGTTAACGTATTCGTTGTACGCGCATTTTCACGTTGACCAAGATAAGCTTAATGAAATTTATCGATGAAGCACGAGTACGCGCAGCGGGAGGAGATGGCGGTCCAGGAAAAATTAGTTGGCGCCGTGAGAAGTTTGTTCCCCTCGGCGGACCCGACGGGGGCGATGGCGGAAGCGGCGGAGCCGTAATTTTTGTCACGGATCCCGGTTTAAATACGTTAATTGATTTTGCCTTTTCCCCCCAGCTTAATGCAGAAAGCGGCGCTCCGGGAGATGCCAATCAGCGACATGGACGAGACGGGGCAGACTGCGTCTGCCGCGTTCCGGTAGGAACGCAAGTATATCGCGGCGAAGAACTAGTCGCCGATCTTTCGTCACCTAACAGTTGTTGGATCGCGGCTCGCGGCGGGCGGGGCGGAAAGGGCAATGCTTATTTTAAAGCACCGACCAACCAGGCACCTGACTTTGCCCAACCTGGCCGCGCTGGAGAAATCCATGAGCTGCGGCTCGTACTCAAATCGGTTGCTGATGCCGGACTGGTCGGTCTGCCAAATACCGGAAAATCAACACTAGTCGCTGCCGTCAGCAAAGCGCACCCAAAAATTGCCGATTATCCATTTACTACGCTGCGGCCCAGCTTAGGGGTTGTTGTCGCCGGTGAGCTTGGCAAGTTTGTCCTCGCCGATATCCCCGGTCTTATTCCGGGCGCCCACACCGGCAAGGGCCTAGGGCTAAGATTTTTGCAGCATGTTGAAAGGACAGCGGTACTAGCCCAGCTTATTGATATTTATTCGTCGGCAGGAGAAAGCTTTTTAGGCAGCGAACCGGATGATCAACATTTGATTGACGCAGCAATCACACAATATCAAGCGATCGATGATGAACTGAGGTTGTTCTCCCCTGAACTTTCAGCTAAGCCGAGGCTGATTGTATTTTCCAAAGCCGATTTGCCGCACACCAAACGCGCTTATGAGCTATGTCTTGAGTTTTTCCAAGGCAAAAATTTGCCGGTAATGCTCATTTCCAGCCATACCGGATTAGGGCTTGATGAATTTAAACACTCCCTCTGCCGCATAGTCCACAATCAACGAAATCGCTGAGCACCCCGCAATATCCGGTATGCGGCCCAAGCACCACATCTGATAATTTGTGGCTACGGTCGAACCAGTCTGCTAAAATAGTATAAGGATAGTAATTCATTAGGGAGGTGGAAAATTGTTGCATATTACTTTTATTTAATCCGCGCTGTCAGCCTACGGCAAAAGGAGTTCTGGATTTTGCTTAAGACAGCGGGAGGATAATGAAGACCAGTCAAAACATTGCTTCGCAAAAGAAAGTTACATCAAAACAACCTGTAGGCATGCGGTTTAACAGCCGCGATTATCCGGTTGCAGAAATGCAGCCGGTATGGCTTGCCGTGCTGCGAACTCTTGTTGAGCAGCGAGGGCTAGATGTCAGGGGATTAGACCTGAGGTCAGTCTCCGACATCGCTGATTGTTTTGTCATGGCCAGCGGAACCTCGCAGCGGCATGTGCAAGGCCTAGCCGATAAAGTCAAGCTTACGCTTGAAGCGCTTGGTGAGAAACCTCAGCGGATGACCGGCTATGAAAATGGTGAATGGATCTTGATCGATTGCGGCGACCTCATAGTACATCTGTTTTACGAGCCTGTACGACAGTATTATGAGTTCGATGCTCTGTGGAGTGCGGCATTGCCGGTTCAAATGGATGAGGAACTTGAACTGCGGGCGCGGAAGAGCCGGACAGGCATGTTCTTCTGATTTATTCTGTTTTAGCCTAATGCTTTACGCAGCCGCGGCAGGGTTGGTTGTTTTCCTTCATTTTCTGTTCGTGATTTTCGCGGTCTTTGGCTCACTGCTCTTGTTCAGGTTTCCCCGGATTTGCTTTCTGCACATCCCGGCGCTTATCTGGGCAGCATGGATAGAGTTAAGCGGCCGTATCTGTCCGCTCACACCGCTTGAGAATTATTTTCGCGTGCGGGCGGGCGATACGGTCTATACCGGAAGTTTTCTCGAGCATTATCTAGTCCAGTTGCTCTACCCCGCCTTTCTTACCCGCGAGCTGCAGATTAGCCTCGGACTAGGTCTTTTGATTTGGAATTTAACAGTTTATTGCTTTTTCTTCCGCAAGAAGCGAGAAACCTTATCGCAAGTCAGGCATTAATTTACACCAGCAGCTATCGGCGATATCTCACAAGGCGATATCGCGTCTAGGTAAGTTACGCGAAAAGGCCCATTATAACGAGGCGGAGGCTGACGCATTACGAATGCTGTCCGAGAAAAAACCTTGGCCTATATCATCGCCTTGGTCTTATTCTCCGCCTCAGCCTCCGCCCAAGCCTCGTTGATCAATCCCTGAATAGAGTTACCGCTTGCACGCTGTCTTTTAGCTAACAACCCGGCTGAGGGCTTCCACAAGCAACTGCGGTTCGTAGGGCTTCGGAATGAACGCGGCAACACTGTCCATCGGAAAGTCTTTGGCGATAAAGCTTCGGGAGTATCCGCTAGAAAGAAGAACTTTTACTCCCGAATCTATTTCTTTCAGACGAGACAGCAAGCGTGAAGCATCCATTCCCGGAATCCCATAATCAAGAATGACGCATGCCGCGGATCCGCAATGATTGCGGAATTCCGAAATAGCTTCATCAGCATTTTCAGCAACCACGGTTTCGTAACCAAGCAAACCGACAATGTCACGGATAAGATCAACTACACTAGGATCGTCTTCAACAACAAGAATCCGACTGCTCAAACGCTTCCCTGAATCAACGGCAGGCGATACGCTGGCAGCATCCGCGCAAGACTTGTTCGACGGCTGATGCACAATTTCACCTTTTCCAAGCGACGCAGTTGCTATCTGCCAGTGCGCTGTCTCGCTCGCCATTTGAGCGGCTAAACAAAGCACCAGACCAAATGTCCCTTTAATATTCTAATTAAAGCGACTTTCTTAATCCACAAACGGTTCGCAATCGAAAGGCATATCACACGCCGATAATGACTAGTATGTCCGGAGTCACAACATCGACACATCTGCAACCCCGGCCGCTTGCGCATAGTGTTTTCAGGCACTTACTGGTCCGGGAAGGCTATTGTCGCCAGATTCCGGAAACACTTTTTGAAATCCGAGGCAAATTATGATGCTCGCTCAATCATGCTCACCGCAGATATCTGCCGGGCGCTTCACCATTACACCAAGCCATCGTTGATCTCCATGCACCACTCCAGCGCCTGGCTTCCACAAGCGCGGAACCTCGATTCGCACCCGCGCTCGGCCATTCTTCTCAGACCCAGCGGGGTACGCCACTGCTATACGGCGCCAGGCGTTGTCGGCAAGCAGCACATGGTTTGTGTTTTTCTTGCTCGAACCGTAAGATGAAACCACTCGAACATTCAGCGGACGATCAGCGATGTCTGGATTCCCTGAACGCATTTCAAGCACTGTGAAAGCATTACCAGGATTACATAACTGAAAATACGCTGTCTTCGCTGTCCAGACAAAATGACCATCTTGTTCGGAATGCTCTAGCGCGTAAGTGCCGAGCACCGGCTGACTGCGCCAACTATAAGCAAACACGCACATCAATAAGACTGGCAAAACACCCGCGGTAATCAGCAAGATATTGCGGCAGCGAAAGATCCACGCACTATCAGGTCGAGCTGTGCTCGCAGCCCCGATGGCAAGAATTATCATCACCAGATAACGCACTTCTTCAAAGAAAAGATGGGGCCCCGTCAAAAGCAGCAATAGAAATATTCCCAAAGAAGCGCGCGCGAACCAAGCCAAACATGGCGTGGAAGCTAAGCCTGCGCGCGAGGCATCCGCATGGCTTCCCGCGGGAGGACCAGCGAGCACCTGTTGAAACAGGAAGAAGGAGAACAATACGAGCAAGAACCCGCACACACCCTGTTCGGCCAGCACATGCAAGTAATAATTATTCGCGTTATCTCGCCAGGAGCTGAGGTCAATCGACATAGATTCAGCAATTCTATCCTGCTCGGCATAAAACCGGCCCAACCCGACACCAATGAGCGGACTGCCGCGCCACATTTGAAGAGCAATACGAGAGTAAACCTGCCGGCTGAAAAGCATGCTTGTGCTCTCCTCCCAATTAATGGTCCGCACCGCACGCACAAGTCCCGGAAGAGGCAAACATTCGACTATCGCGCGATTAATCGGCGGGTCGCCGGCGATAATCAGGAGCAGGACAATTGCTCCGGCGATTGCCGCCGCGGAAAATCTTTTTCGAACCTGGAATAAATGGCCTGCCCGTCGTGAAATAACAGTAATGAGCCAAAGCAGCGCTGCAAGCCAAAAGGTGCGTGAACCGGACCAGCTAGTAATCAAAAGCAATATTATCGACGCAGCCCAGAACACTACTCGACGGCCACCACCAGCACAAAAAAGCAGCAGTGGGATAACCAGCGCCGCCGCAAGGCCGAAAGCATTAGGATCACTAAAACTCGCGCTTCTGCGGTCTACCATGCGCCAAAATTCCGACTGGTTCAGCAAGAACACGGGGTGAATCTCAAAATACTGCAGAAAGAATACGGCCGTTGAGAGGAAAACACCGATACACAAACCGAGCATGAGATCGGCGAAGTGCTGGCGTTCTTGACCATACGCCACCAGTGAAATCAGAAACAGGAAGCTGCTCAGATGACCGGCACTCAGCAGGATGGCCCGGTTAGGCGGATAAACTCT
This sequence comes from Pseudomonadota bacterium, assembly GCA_029555385.1. Taxonomy (GTDB): domain Bacteria; phylum Bdellovibrionota_C; class UBA2361; order SZUA-149; family SZUA-149; genus JAKPSH01. The sequence goes on along the minus strand of JAKPSH010000266.1, from coordinate 24,454 downwards.
GCTGAAAACGTAACGGGCAAAATCTTCCCAGCCACCTGCTTCAAAAATTGCGGATAAAACCAGCGGGTCATTTTCCGCGAAAAGCGCAACGATTATCCCAACAAGCAGTGCCAACAAAAACGACAGCACACCCAGAGCAAGCAGTTTATCACCAGGAGTTTTCTTGCCAGAACGAGTATCCAGGCGGGTAGCAAATACGCCGCACTCCAACCCTAACAGCCACGAGGTAACAAATAGACTCAGGGCCCCGCTGCCCAACAGCGGCAACAGACAAATACCCGCACCAAGCGCTCTAAATGACAACCACGGGACAACAGCACCGAGAACAGCAATTAGGGCGGCAAGCACAGCCGCCGATGGAATAACAAATTGCGGATCCTCGCGCAGTTCAGTTAGAAAACAAAAAATGAGCCCAATGCACAGAAGGACAACGACACCCAGCCTCGTCCAAGAACGCTTCATAAACTTTCAGCTATGAGCTTGATGGTTCGTGCGAATCTACTGTAATCCTGGCCGTCTTCCCGTAGGTTCAAACTTATCCCGCTCTCCGGAATCGCTCCAGCGAGATCGCCGGTTCCCGCTTTTAGCTGAGCGATGAATAACTCCGGCGTCATTGCGCTTGCCGGCAAGTGGCCAATTAAGACCTGTTGAATATCAATACGCACCCCAGTCTCAGGAGAAAAACCGGAACGAATTAGCAACTCCCCCTTTGTCGCCGGCATTGCCGCTTGGCGGCTTGTATATCCGCCGAGAAATCGCAGCCGCGCACTAGCTTCCGGCGCAGCCGGCGTGACTGACAGTTCGTCTAAATAAAGGCTGATAAATGCTTCGTTCGCAACAAGCCAGAAACGCAAAGGTGATTCGGGAACAATTGTGATTTCTTCAAACGTAAACCATCCTTCTCGTGATTTCCCGCTTTGCCAATAGACCTCCGGACGAACAGAAGTTTCAAACGAACGCACAGCAAACGCCCATCCGGGATAAGGGGCGGCTTCACCGGCATACTTGAAGATAATCCTTTCCGATTTACCGCGCTGCGGAGCTCCGCTTAGGCGCAATTCAATCCCGACAACAAACGTCTTGCCAGGCAACGGATCCAGCAAATCATCGGAAGCAACGACGAAGTGCGACTTGCCCTGCCCCTGTTCCATCCCTAGCTGTCGATGAGTGCTCGATGTCAACGAATACTCATCTTCGTCGCCATTATTCGCGATGAGTTTTCGAGGATCGCGGGGCGCACGTCCCGGAGCAATAAGAACACCCGCAGCAATACCGGCAATAAGGAGCAGAACCGCAATTCCTGTCCAGCGCGGCATCCAACATTAACCAAAAGGAAGATCAGTCCTCAGAAGAAACTGGTTCCCCGTCCTCAACCAGTTCTTCATCATCTCCAGCGTCGCTGCCTTCTTTTTCGGCGGCAGCTTCTTCCAGAGCCTTACGGGCAGATTCCGTTTCGCGCTCTTCTTCTTCGGCGGTAGCCGCTAAAGCAATAACACGAACCTTAACCTCCGCATGCACATCAGCGTGGAGCTTGACTTTAACCGCATGCTCACCAATTTTCCGGATCGGTTCGTGCAACAATATCCGCCGCCGCTCAATATCAAAGCCCAACGCTTTCAGCTTCTCGGCAATGTCCCGTCCGCCAACCGAGCCGAAAACTTTTCCGCCGGAACCAACACGAAGTCCTAATTCAACGGCTGCCGCAGCCAGCTTTTCCGCTTCTGACTGGGCCGCTAGCCGCATGCGCTTCTTCTTTGCATCAAGTTGCTTCATTTTGTGCGCAATTGAACGTGCGCTTGAACTCTGCACCTCCATCGCCAACCCGCGCGGAACAAGAAAGTTTCGCGCATAACCTGGCTTGACGCGCACGATCTCGCCGATATCCCCGACACCGACCACATCATCGGTTAGAATAACCTTCATCTCTAGTCTCTCCCAATTATCGACTGCAGTTCACTACATCGTGCTTTCGTCGCCGACGGCGTCGCCAAAAGCGCTTTCCGGCAAGCGGCGTTCATCCACCGAAGAAACTTCCGGCGCCATATTGTCGCTGCGCGCACGCTCCGCGAAATCTGGCGCAAACTTATCCTTGCGGACGATAAAAGATCGCAGCACAGCATCATTGATGCGAAGCTGACGTTTTAGATCCGACACGAGCCGGTTATCTCCGGTGACGACCAAGAGGACAAAAATACCAGACTGTTTTTTCTTAATCGGATAGGCCAATTGCTTGCGGCCCCACACATCACGCACTTCAACAGCGCCGCTATGAGCAGCGACAGTCGCCTCTATCTTCTCCATCTGTTGCTTGACCCCTTCATCGTCGAGGTCAGTATCCAGCACTACTACCACTTCGTATTTCTTCAACATAAACGCTCCCGCGTATTCGATAGCCTGCTTTTGAAGGTTGATAACATACAAGGAGACTGCGGCAAAATGCAACCCCCATCACGAAGCCAGAAACCCAAAGAAGCCAGCACAATACCGACCAAAACACCGCTACAATACGGGCGCCAAAACAAGAGCAAAACCGGCAATGAGTTTCGCAAGCACGTTCATTGCCGGAGGCACGGTGTCAACAAGCATCACGCCAACCGTCATATTTTGTGAGCTTTCACTCTGAGCATCCGTTCCCATAAAAGAAGTTTCCATCTCCCCACCCAGCGCACCAACGAAAAGCGCCAGCAAGAAAGACCCAATAATAACTCCGGCGACCATACCGCCCAGCGATTGCGTGCCAAGCAGCGCAACAAGAAGGGGCACTAAAAGCGCCACCAAGCCAGGGACAACAAGCTCATGGAATGCTGAACGAACAAGTGAGGCCGGATCCGCCGCAGCACTTGATGCTGCCCGGACGAAAGCGCTGATCACGAGGGAAGCAAAAAGCGCGGCCGTCGCCACGCCAAAGAAGATGCCAACCAGACAATCGGCTTCAACAATGTTCACATCAACTCCCCCACTCACCACGACAGTGTAAGCCGCAAATAAAACGAACCCGGCAAGCGTCGAACACATCGTCGTGGGAACCTTCCAGCCACCACGCCGCAGCATGCCAGCACGCCCTGTGGGCGAGTTATCATGGTCGCGAGACGCGGCAGGCCCCGTATACTCAGCGTCAGCAGTTGTGGAACGTGCGCAGAGCCCGTGCACAACGGTCAAGAGGAGACCGTTTGCAGCAAGACAAACACCGTACAATCCGCTGCAGTTGTTGGCCACAATGATCATCACTCCCAAAGCAAGCAATGGCAGCGCAATACCACGCAATCCTGCAATCACAAGCCTTGCGGCAGGATCAGCGCTCATATCACTCGGCCGCAAAGAAAAAAACGAAAAAAATTGAGGATTCACAAATTCAGCGCAAACAACCAGTGCTGCACCTAAAAAACTTCCGGCGATAACAGCAGACGCAAGAAGCGTTCGCAGCGGAGAAAAAACAATCACGAAGATCAACAACCCAATCCAGAAAAACAACGTTTCAATGACGAAAACTCGCCGGAATCGTCCGGCAAGGCTAATGCTTGGCGTTCTTTGCATGACCCACTTTCCGGCCAAGGTACTGCCCATACCGAGAAGTGCAAGGACAAACGGGAAGCCCATCAAACCTTGCCGGATAAACGACTCCTGCAGCGCTGTGCCGGAGGAAGCAGCCAATTCTGTCAGCATATCTGGCGCCAACGTCGAAGCAATAATTATTGTCGCTAAGATTGTCCCAACATACGACTCAAATAAATCAACCGTGACACCGGCGCTCTCACCGATTGACTTAGAGACAATCTGAAAAATGCGCCCAGCACCAGGCCGGGCCGCCTCCTCTTCGTTCTGTCCCCGGATGTTTACGGCATAAGCGTTAAAAATCACACCGCCGCCGACACAACAAATAAGGACCGTTAGCGAACTTCCCACACAGAAACCAGCGATATTTGGGACACTGTCAACAGAACGAAAGAAATAGAACAATCCACCTAGTCCGGCGGCAGCAGCGCTGAGCAGCATCAGCGTCAGATTTTGTCCCACGCCGAGCACCTTTAAGTATTTGTCTGTGGATTTATCTTCCACTGCAGCTTCAGCCATATCAAAACTCAAACCGGCCCGCCCCGAGAACGCCGTAATGGCCAGAGCGAGCGTCAGGCAAGCACCCAAGACAAAGGCAACCGCCGAACCCAGCCCCAGCGCTGAAACACTGAGCCCAAAACCGACCAGCATGAGCAGAACGACAACAGCACTCTCCGCAAAAAAAACAGCTCGCAGTTCTTGAAAGTAATGCGCAGCGTTACTGTCTCCTCCGGGTGCAAAAAACGATTGCCGGCGATCCCGACGGAACTCACGCCAGGCTGCGATGAAAACAAAACCCGCAAAAAGCGGACACAAAAGACCGGCATAATAGGCAACCGCATGTAAAATTGGCCCCATAATTTCCATCAAGCGGTGCAAAATATTCATAAAAATCTTTGCTATACCGGGCCCTTCTCCGGCAAACGTTTGTTAACACGATTAAAGCGGCGCTGAGCACTCTCCAAACCGCCGCTGATCAACTCGCAGATCGCTTCTGCCGCATCATTCAGCGTTTTTTCAATTTCCTCTTGCTGTATCCCCACAGCGTTTCCCAGCACCCAACGAGTCACCGCTTCTTCATGACTTAAAAAACTCAGCGCTTCGCGCTCCGCGTCCACTTCCGGGGAAAGCTCAGAGTGCGCTTTGCGGCAAGGATGCCCGATACCAATGCGAACGCGGATAAAATCATCCCGGTTCCAATGTAACATCATGTTTTCCAGACCGCGATGACCACCCGCGGAACCACCACGGCGAATACGAAGCACTCCTGGTTCCAAGTCCAGGTCATCGTGCACAACGATTAATTGGTCTTTCTCCACTCGGAAATAATGAAGTAAAGGAACGCATGCTTCCCCGCTGCGATTCATATAGGTTTGCGGCATTACAAGCAAAGATGCCGTATTGGCCAGCTTTGCCTGCACAAAACAGCAGCCAAATTTTTTTTCCCAGTTGAAACTCTGCCCAGGCGTGGAGACGGCAGCCCGGGCAACTAGCCGCTCGATCACCCGAAAGCCGGCATTGTGCCGGTTCTTCGCATAACGCGCGCCTGGATTGCCTAAGCCAACGATTGCAAACAATCTCGACTCACTGGTGAATTACTGCAACGCCGAATGACCAGACTCCTGTCCGAAAACCCCAAACAACGGGATTCTCGCTAAGCTGCTGGACAGCGAACGGCTCAGCTTTACTTTTCGTCCTCTTTCTCTGCGGGCGCAGCCTGTGTCTCAGCTTCAGCCCCCTCTACTGCCGGTGCAGCCGCAGTCTCTTCTTTTTTAGCCACCACAATGCTGACCACGGTCAGTTCTGGGTTACTGCGCAAGACAGCGCCTGGCGGCAGTGTTAGCTGCGCCGCGTGAATTGACTGCCCCTCACGCATATGACCGATTTCAACAATAATCTGTTCTGGAATTTCGCTCGGCAAGCATTCAACTTCAATTTCATAGGCCGACTGATTGACCATCGCGCGCCCTTCTTTCACAGCCGCGACTTCACCAATAAGTTTTAACGGTATCTCAACATTAATCCGGTGGCCCTCACTAATCGCCAAGAAGTCTAAGTGCAGCAATGCTCCCTTAAGCGGTTCAGTCTGAACTTCCTTCACCAAAGCAATCTGACCGTCTAAACTCGAGTCACTGCTTTTGAACTTAAAAAGCTGAGTTGGAACCGATCTGCGTCCAAGCAGCATAAACTCCTGGGTACTGACGGAAATCGCCTTTGCTTCATTGCCATCGGCATAAACGACCGCTGGAACATAACCGGCTTTACGCAGCCGCTGCACCGCACCGGAACCTAAATCCTGCCGTAATTCAACGCTGAGTTCTCGATAGTTCACACTGCACCTCTCTCGCTAATCGTCTCCAAATAATACACTCACCGAGTCATTCTGATGAATCCTGCGAATCGCCTCGCCGATTAACGGCGCGACAGACAGAGTCACCAGCCAATCCCGCAGTTCTGGCTCATCTGCATGATAAATAGAGTCGCTGACAATCAGCTTCTCGATCTTCCCCGCCGGAATCTTCTTTTTCGCATCACCCGAAAGCACTGCGTGACTACAGCACGCAAACACACGCTCTGCTCCCGCTTCGCGCAGGGCCTCGGCCGCATAAACAAGCGTCCCGCCAGTGTCTACAATGTCATCAACAATAATCGCAGTGTACCCGCGCACATCACCAACAACATTCATGGCTTCAATTTCATTCGGCGCGTTTCGGCGCTTATCAATAATGGCTAGTCCCGCATCCAGTCTTTTTGCATAGGCCCGGGCACGCGGCACACCGCCAGCATCCGGAGAAACAATGCAGATGCGCTCGCCGTGCAGCGTCTTTTTCACATAGTTCAGCAACACCGGGCGGGCATAAAGATTGTCCACCGGAATATTAAAAAACCCCATCACTTGACCGGCATGCAAATCCATCGTCAATACCCGGTGCGCGCCGGCACATACAATTAGATCACTGACAAGCTTGGCCGTAATCGACACTCGCGGTCTAGTTTTCCGGTCCTGCCGCGCGTACCCAAAATATGGCAATACTGCTGTAATTCTCGTCGCACTCGCCCGGCGGAGCGCATCCATAACAATCAGCAGCTCCATCAGGTGGTCATTACCAGGATAGGAAGTGCTTTGGATTACAAATACATCGGCACCGCGAACATTGTCGCTAATCTCGACCCCGATTTCGCCATCGCTAAACTGACGAATATCGCACGCGGTAAGTTCCACACCCGCCGCGGCCGCAACACTTGCCGCAAGCTTAGGATTTGCTCTTCCAGCAATAATTGCAGGCCGGGCGCTCATAGGCTCTAAACCGTTACTTTAACGCTCTTACTCACCAGAGCACTAGTTAATCTACATCAAAGCTGGGCGGGGAGGATTCGAACCTCCGAATGGCGGCTCCAAAGGCCGCTGCCTTACCGCTTGGCGACCGCCCAATCAGCGAACCTGCCGCAAAATACAACCCTGTAGCTAAAATCTTTGATTGCCGCTACCGAGCACATTCCGTGACAGACCCTTTAATCGAATTCTGCGCCTGCACCGCCGCTATCACAATTGGTACGCTGCCCGGCGAGATGCAATTTTGCAGTATGCACAAACCAACCTGGCGCCACTCTTCGGCGTATGCGCTCGGCAAGCAGCCTGGCTCCGGCCAAACTAGAACTAAATCCCAGCACGGCACTGCCGCTCCCCGCTAGGAGCACCCTCTCTGCACCACTAGCCTTTAACAGCTCAAACAACTCACTGAAACCAGAGCTGGATTTAAGCAGAGCTTTTTCGAAATCATTGACGAAACTGTCAAATAAATTCGCAGTTTTCAAGGCTTCCGCAGGCATAGCGTGACTACCTTCTTGCTCCAATAAAGTCAACTTTTTATTGTCATTCTGATGAGATGTAACAGTAGCTTCAAAATGCAAGCCCATAGGCACGAGCACTTCACTGAATTCATTAAGAATTTCACTAATGCGATCCTGCTCGCAAAGCCGGTTGCACTCATCCAACTGTGCTAATCCGGAAGGTTCAAACTCCAAGCTGCGGTAAGCCCCCGGAGTATCAATACTTAAGAGCGGTTTGACCACAACCACAGCTATTTCCCGCCAAATGTTCCAGGCAGAGGCGATAATGGTCACGGGAACGATATTTCTTCCGGTACCAAACGCAAACACAAGCTGATTTGTGAGCTGGGGAAGAACATCGGAACCAAGGCGGCAAGCAATATCTTGCACTACCCCCGATGATACCGGATATCCGAATAATTGGCCCAAGCTACGCAGAACCGCGGCAGCATCAGAGCTGCCACCACCAAGACCAGCCTGCAATGGAATGCGCTTGTGCAGGGTAATGATAATTCCAACTTTATCAGAAAGTCCCACTCGCTCCAGAAAAGCTTTAGCTGCAAGCGATGCAAGGTTACTCTCGGTACTCAAAGATTCCAGCGAAGTCTTAAGCTTTGGCGTAAGTAAAGCCAAAGCACGACAATGCTCACCGAATTCGTCGGCAAAAGAACAGTTTAATGAAATCCCGGGACATTCTGTAATTTTAACACTGACATCATCTGCGAAATCAATTGGACACATTAATGATTGCAATAGGTGAAGACCACAGGACAATTTCTCAGTCACTTGTAGCGTCAGGTTGATCTTGGCCCACGCTCTGGCTGTTACCGATCGCCCAATCATTCGCTTAATGTCCATGCAGAGCCGCTCCTCATGAAACATCATTCAATTATCTCAGTACATGCCGGCAAAAGGTTGTTTTCTTGACTAAAGCACTAATAAACGCGCCGTAATTTATGATAGAAATCTGACTCCAAGCAGTCAAATTGTGCATCCTACTCTCTCGGAGAATGCAGTTGGCAGGTTCTTCAGCCGTTTCGACAGCAGCGATGAAGCTGTTGATCTCCTGAGAGAACTCTGGTTTAAATGATAAGGAGTGTGGTGGTATCTTGTTGAGCAGCAGCGCACTGGTTTTTTCCGTCTGAAGTGTTGAGCATGCTGCGTAATGCATAGCTTTAGCCGGGTAGCTGTGAATCCGGGAGGGGGTGTTGTATGGAGGGGAAACAGCACAATTTTCCCATATGTCTTAAATGCAATGCAGGCGTCCTGATTCCGTTGTCAGACTACGGACAGGAAGGTGCGGCTGTGATGTATAAAGCCTGGGTATGCACCAATCCCGAATGCGGATTTTCGCTGCGCATTGATAAAGGCGAAGTCTCATACGGACGCAAGGTCCAGCCAAAAGGCTAGAATCATTTAGCTGTGGCCTGACCGTTTTGCTTGGTCTGCGCATGGCTTAGTTGCATAGCAGGGGGGGCGCAACGGGGCGCTACTCAGCGGAGTCTTCCGTTGATCCTTCTTCCTTGATCCCTAGCTTGTCCATTTTATACTTTAAAATGCGGCGGCTTATCCCCAGCAGCTCAGCAGCTCTGGTCTGGACAAAATTAGTTTTGCGCAGCGCCTTTAAGATAAGCTCGGTTTCAAAAGCACGTTCTGCCTCTTCAAAAGGCACGTTTCCGGCGACAACCTCTTCTTTAATATCTCCAGACGATCGGGCAGTGCGCAAGCGCGCCGGCAGATCCTGTGCGGTAATCTGATCAGCGCTGCCTAACGCAAGCACGCTCTCCACAACGTTCTCCAGTTCGCGCACGTTCCCCGGCCAAGAATAACTCTGCAACACCTCCAGTGCATCCGGGACGAGCTTGGGCAAACGCCCGCCATACATCGGTGATAACTTACGAATGAAATGCTCAGCCAAAGCACGGACATCCTCAATCCGCGCCCGCAGCGGTGGAATATCCATCGAGACCACGTTGATGCGGTAGTATAAATCCTGCCGGAAACGGCCTTCTTGAATCGCCGTCTCAAGACTCCGGTTTGTCGCTGCTAAGATACGAACATCAACTCGAATAGGCTTTGAACGCCCGACACGATAGAATTCCTGGTCCTGCAAAAATCGCAGCATCTTTACCTGAACTGGCAGACTCAGCTCACCAATTTCGTCCAAAAACAGCGTGCCTTGATCGGCCAACTCGAAGTGCCCCAAACGGCGCTCCACGGCGTGCGTGAAAGCTCCTTTTTCATGGCCGAAAAGTTCGGATTCGATCAGTGATTCCGGAATAGCTGCACAGTTAAGCGCGACAAAAGGACCGTCGCCACGCCGGCTTAAACGATGAATCTCCCGCGCGATCATCTCCTTACCTGTCCCCGATTCACCAGTAATCAGCACAGTGGTGTCGCGCTTGGCGAGCTGCTCAACTTTCGCATAGAGATCTCGCATTACCGGATGTTGTCCGACTACAGAACCGAGATCTCCTTCCACCGGCGTCACGGAGGGACGTGCGGCGGTTGGTGCGTAAACAACACGTTGGCGCGTTTGCTCCGCTTCAGCGCGGTTTAGCGTGTCATCAATACGCTCAAGCAGCTCTTCAACATCAAAGGGCTTATTGAGATAGTCAACAGCGCCTATCTTCATTGCCTGCACTACCGTACGCACTGTCTTGGATGCTGTAACCATTATGACGGGGATTGAGCTGTAATTGCTCCTGATTTGCTTCAGCATCTCGATGCCGTCAACGCCCGGCATCATTACGTCGAGCAAGACAAGATCCGGGAGATCTTCTCCCGAACCATCGTTTCCACCGTGTACACCGGACATCTGCCGCAGCATGTGCAGACCGACTTCGCCGTTTTCGGCAATCTCCACCGAATAACGGCGGCCCAGAAGGAGCTGGAGCGATTCCCGCACTGAAGCTTCGTCGTCAATTATGAGAACTTTCTTCTTATTTTCCGGCAAAAGCCCCATGCCTCCGACTCAGCACAAATTAATTAATAAGCACCCCATACCTCTAAAAGGGACTCAAAGGGTCACCACTTATAATCTAGAAAATCATTGTCGTCTAAGGTTAAGATGCACAGAATCGTGCAAGTGGTAGATAAATTATGCGCAGCTTCGCCGGCATTACCGCGAACCGCGCTATTCTTTTGAGATTTAGGAAATGTTCTCATGCAATAAAATGAAAAAATTATTTGGCATTTTTGTGCTGCTCACCGGCTGGATTGCTGTTCTTTCCAGCAACGGTCGGCTCGGCCACGCCCAAGGAAATAATCCGGAACCAGGTCCGGAACATATCTCTTATTTGGATTATGTGCCGAAGCCAAGCTCTTTCCAGCCGGTACTGCAACCAGTCGCTTCTTTACTGGAAGAAGGAGTTGGCTTTGAACGCGCGAAACAAAAAAAACAAGCTCTGGAAAAATTTCAAGCTGCGGTCGAGCTTGCGGAACGCTTACTTAGACAGACCAGCCGCGGGTATCATGACGAGCTCCTGCTGCTGCTTGGTTTTGCCTACGATAAGCTCGGACGGATGGAGCAAGCGATTCAAGCTTATAAACAGTCGCTTGAGCTGCGGTCGAATAATCCGCTGGTGCTGTTTCGCCACGCTTACGCGCTTAGACGCAAAGGATTGTGCGCCCAAGCAGTTCCGGAATTACGCGAGTTTCTGTGGCGAACTAAGGACGGATCTCATGAAGCTTTGTTTGTAATTGCTGAATGTCTGCTGGAAACCGGACAAGAAGAAGAAGGACTCAAATTAAGCCAAGAAGCTTATCAAAACAACCCGCTGTTCCTGCCTGTCTTGCGTCAACTTGTAACGCTGCGTGAAAAGCAAATTACCAAAACCAGCGATCCAGCCGAAAAGGCGCGGCTGGAAAACTCGCTGATCGCGGATTTGAACTCGATAGTCAAACAAGCTCCGGACGACCGCGAGGCAAGTCTAAAATTAGCCCGTCTGCTGATTAAGCAAGGAGATCCCTTGCTAAGCAACGAACTGTTGAAGCAAGCAGAATCGCTCTCGCTCCGCTTCGCGCAAGAAAGCAAATATACAGATGAATTAGGTGTCAGAACCCTCTTTGACGCTCAGATTCGCCAGGGCGCCCTCGTGGAAGCAGAAAAGACTATAGACATGGCATTATCTGCTGTTCCCGATTCCGTTGTCTACAAAACAGCAAAAAAACAGTTGGAAATTCAGCAAGGTGTAGAGAAAAATGACGACCAGTAGCATTATTCCGCTCGTGGATGCATCCTACTGATCATCTGCAAATTCAGAGCGGGCAGCAGGTTATGACCTTTTTCGAAAACTTTATAGATTTCTGGACCCGGGATCGGGACCGCCGTTTCTTATCGCGCCTGTCAAATTTGCAGAATATCTACAAACGGGTGCGTATCCTCAGCTCAACCAGAACGGTTGAAGTTTTTGAAGCTCTTGATATCCGGGAAAATGAACGGATCACCTTATGGTGTCTGCGCTGGCCGCTCTTTCCTCAGTCACCTGAGGCGAAGATGTTTATCAACCGGATTCGCCGAACTCTCTCCTGCGCAGCACAAATTCCCAAAGTGCGGCATTACGGAGTGGATGCGACCGGAACGGCATTTGTTGCGGCAGACTACTTACCGTTCACGGATGTAGTCGGTCCGCGCTATGAAAAAGCGGATTTTGGACCGCTTTTCAGAGACGCGGTGAAACAAGTCTCCCGCCTGCACCGCTATCAAATCATATTGGGCGATATCTGTTCGAATTCCTTTGCCTTTAACGATCAGGGCCGTCTGACTATTGCCAACATTCTCGGCTCGATCGCCCCAAAAGACAAAATGAACTCTGCGCAGTTTTTGTCCGAAGAAAACGGCTACTTGGCGCCCGAACAACGCGCAGGCCGGCCAGCGCTTCTTCAGTCTGACATATATTCTTTGGGGGTATTCTTGTTGCAGTTGGCAACGCGCCATGGGTTTATTCAAGCAACGACCAAGGAAGCGCACGAAGATTATCTGCGAAAAAACTTGCCCGATCTTTTAGAAGCTTACAGCGAGCTTCCTTCATGGCTGCCCGAGATATTAGTAAAATGCCTGAGCTGGGAGGTTGATGAACGTTTCCGTGACGCTGGCGAACTCCTCAAAGAACTCAATGTTAAACTTTCGTACAGCGAGAAGGTTCCTTTCAGAAAGAAACAGATTATTTCTGACGCCGCATACGGCCGTGATGGGAAGAAAGCAGGTATTATCGAGGTGATGCAGGAATTCGATCTCCTGCCCTACGCACGGCCAACGGTCGTTGCTGCCATTGCGCTTATTGGTATTTTGCTCTTTATCATTGCGTACAGCCGATATAATCCCCCGCCACCTCCTACAGCCTCAGCCGTTGCAGCCGTGCAGGCCGTGGGACTGCCGCAAGATCAAAAAGAGCTAACCAAAAACATACTCGAACCGATCAAGAAAAGAAGCTGGAATGACATTAAACAGATGATGAATGAAGCACCTGAACATAAGCCTGCAGCAGGCCGGCTTCATTTTGCGGAAAAAGGCACTTGGGAACGTCCATCAAAGCCGCAGCAAGAGCCGTCACACCGTGCGTCCGCTCAGCATTTTCCAGGTCCTTATGTTCAAACTCCGGCATACAGCCCATTAAGCGAGGCGCCGGACGAGCAGGAAATGCCGTTAATTGCCCAGCGCAATCGAGCGAGTGAAACGGCACCGCAGAGTTTGCCGTTTTCTTCTGCTGCGCACAACGGGCAGATTGAACGACCTGCACACAACGAGAGCAACACAGTGCACATACGACCGGTCACGCGGCTGCCGTCATACCGAACCCCGGTTGCCGCCCACAGACACCGTGAGTCAAACACCTTAGAAACACCAAACGACATCGACGCGGCTCTCATTGCCGTCCCGGATGGCGACACTGCGCGGCTGCAGCGCGCCGCAGAAAAAGCTATAAGTCAAGAGCTCTACGCACCCCTGCAGCAAACACTGCTTGAGGTGCTCGTGCGGAGTCCCGAGGCTACTCCACCGGAAGTTTTGTATGCATTGGCTCAGTCGGGGGCAGGCCTGATTAACTATGGTCATATTCAACAGCTTTCCGGGTGGCGTTCGCCTCTCGCTCAATATGCACTGCTTGCGGCTTGTGCCAACGCACGGGACAGCAAGACGCTCGATGCAGCGTTTATCGCGCTTGCCTCACGCGGCCTGCGCGGATACTGGCCAAATCTGATGGTCGGCGAAATCAAGGAACGTTACTGGGAAAACCGTCGCGCTGTCGCCCGGGCCGTTTGCCGGTTTGTATTCTCCGATATCATCCAGACGCGCCATGCGCGTGAATCATTCTTTCGTTTAATGCTCTATTTCGGCGGCACTTTACTTGACTCTGGTCCAGACGCTGCACTACCCGATTCGATAGAGCATGGTCCTTGGTGCCCGGTACCTTAACGCGAATTAAAACAGCACATTAAGCCACGCGGTGTGTATAACCTATTATAGATTCTGTATTGCTTGCCCGGCAGGCGAGATACTCAGAACTGAATGGGCACCTGATTCTGTAAAAAGATTAACGTATGAGGTAGGTTATGGGCTTTTTCAGCCACGATTCGAAAAAAGAAAACAACCCCGCCCCCGAGCCGAAAGCTCTAAGCTTGTTTGACTTTGTCTGCCCGCTCGCTCTTTTTGACAAGTTAAAAAAACCTCCCATCTCAAACGAAATGTCGGAAGCAAGGGCCGCGATCATTGGCGCAGTCGCCGGTGCAATTACTGGCGGAGTCGGCCTGCATATGCTCAATAACGTACCCAAAGCAGAACTCCAGAAACCGGAAAACCAGCACAAAACCACGGATAAGAAGAACAACTAGAGCAGTTTGACTTATGAAGTAGGGAGAAACAAGGACTCGCCTGAGGCGAGCCGTGTAGTCTTTGTGCAAATTGCTCTAGATGTGACAGCGCGCGAAATTGCTCATCCGTAAGCAATTTCGCGCAGTTCGGACGCCGCATCGGCGTGCCCTAGAGCGGCACAGCGGCGTTGACAGCGAATCAGCCGAGTATAACAAATCGGCATACACTTTTTTCGGAATAGATTTTCAAATTCGGAGGGAATATTGCCTTCGATATGTTTGCTGGTATAAAGGTCCTCCGTCCGGCGCTCCGGGATAAACGTCCCGTGATCCTCAACGGTCCGGAGAAATTCGCGAAAGTATCCCGCGTGATCGGTCTTAATCGAGATAAAACCGCTCTCGTGCAATAGCGCGTCACTTCTGCTGAGAAAATCCAAGTTGAGCACCTGATTTTTTTTCCATTTCTTCTTTCCGTCCCAGGGATCGGGGAAATTGACGTAGATGCCGCTTAGTTGAGCAGGCGCAAAAATACGGTCGATAAACTCACCTTGAGTCCTGCAGACAAATACATTGTGAACCCCGAGGACTTGAGCTTTTTCAATTGTGCGCACTGCACGTTTATAGCGAACCTCAAAGCCGAAAAACAGCGCGTCCGGATGGCGCACAGCAAGTGCCAGCATATGATTGCCCGAACCAGAACCAATCTCGCCGTAGATATGTGATCGCCCGCCGCAAAGCATGCTCACGGCGCGACGGTCCGCATCAAAATCGTCGAAACAAAAAATTCGACCAGGATGCTGGGTTAGGCGCTGCTTATATGGATTCTCCCAGCGCACTTTTGTCCGCTCTAAATTCGCACTGGCCATCGGGAGAAAACTCATTTAGCAGCAAACTCACTTCACAATAGGCGCATCAGAAGCTGAATACTGCGGATCTAGCGGACCAGAACTCACCGGCTTTGCTTGTTCGTCCTTCTTGAGTTCTTCTTTGGGCTTTAACACGACTCTTCTTGGCTTCGGCCTCGTGTTTTTCCGGGCAAGTTCTGCGCATCTTCTCTGTGCCTGCTCCAAACGCTCGAGCTGGGCACGAGCTTCGGCCACCAGCATTTCTGCGCGTTCAATTTCACTTTGGGCCTGATCGGCAAAAAGCCGCGCTTGTTCTTCCGCCTGCTCAGCGCGAAGCGCATAATCGGCCACTTCTTTTACAGGAGACTTCGCCGGCAGGGCATGTGTGCAGCCCAAAAACAAAGCAACAGCCGCTGATACACCAGCCAGAAGCAAATGATGTCTAAAGTATTTCATATAACCTCACGTATAGGCTCATGACATGTTAGCGAAAAAACAAATACCAAACAAACTTAGTTCTTCTTGTCCAACTCATTTCCCGCCGGTAAGCGCACGGGGAAAACAGCACCAACATATAATTGAGCGTTCTATCACGGCGCGACAACACTCGACTCCTCGCCCACCCTTGATTCTAGTCAGTTATCGTGTAATATTAACGGCTTAATGGATGTGCGAACTTCCACTTGGTTATTGTGAACGTGGGACTTCTGCCGTAACCTGGCGGAAGGATTAGACTGAAGCAGGCCCCAACGAGCACTGCATTTAGCGTTGCTTGATGCGGCCTGCTTCAGAACTTGAGCCCAGCTTAAGAGCCGGACTCTTAAAACCCAAAGATCGAGAAGGACGAAGCTCAGGGCAATCTTGCTCGTGCTTCGGCGAATTGTCTGATGAAATTCGTCTTTCTTCTGGATTTGTTCCAGGTTTCTCCTGGTGAGGCCTTAGGCCTTGCTTCCGGGGACGAAAGTCCTCAAGTACGGGGGCCGGGAGCCCCTGCCTTTAGCTTTGCTGGAAGCGCTGCTCACCGCTGTGCGGCTGAGCAGCGTCATCGCAGCTCGTGCCTTACTCGATTACTCGAGCCAAGACACGATCGTGCAGTTCACAGTTTCTTGCCGGAATTGTGAACAACAATGGGTGGTTTTTCTTCTGGAATTCGCACTCCACCCAATCACACTCCACATAAGCCCGATTCAACGGACAACCTGGTTTAATGGGCATCCTGAATCCGTGGCAAAACAAACACAGTTCCACTGACCCTTTTTACGGCTGTCTTTGAACGATTTTTTCAACCGGTACGCAACACGAACAGCCGCACTGCGATAATTCACATAGAACTCAAAAACATCTTGGGGGGAGAATCATGACCACAAACATTTCAAGCCTTTATGGCAGCACTCAGTCGCCAGGCGTTTATAGCGCAGATTATTCTGCCGCGTCTCCGTCGAGCACCGCGGTGGTGACCAGCACCAACAGTAGTTCACTATTCAACCAGCCCGTGACTACGTTGCCCTACCCCGATCTCACAAAACCGGACATTACTAATATCTTGCTGGGATTTGTCCAGCAGCTGCTCTCATTAGTTTTTGAATTTATGGGGCAGCTACTGCCCGCTTTTCGCGCGTTAGCTCAGTCCGAAGCGCAGACACCATCTGCGGCGCTGCCAGAGACCACGAGCGAGGCCACAAGCATAGAATCAGAAATATCTTCGCCAAGCGCGTTAGCCTCGTCCTCGGCGAAGAGCGAGCAAAACACAGGAGACACCGCCGCAACATCAAGCGGCACTGCTGCCGCGGCAGCAAACAGCAATGACAGCACTATTCTGCAAGCGGTAACTGATGACCTTGGGCGGCCTGTTGTGCTCACCGGAGACGGTTATAAAATCGCTTGCCAGGGAAAAGATCAAGCCTGGACGATCACCAGTCCTGACGGCCGCAGCACACGAATTTGGGGCGATCCTCATGTAGTCGAAAGCGATGGAGACAAATGGGATTTCGACGGCAGAGCATCATTCAGCTTCGGGCGGAATAAAGTAACAGTGGAAACGGTGCCGCACGCAAACGGCAAGACGATTACCGGAAAGATCACGATCTACTCGGGCAACGAACGGGTGACGATTGCCGATATTGACCAAGATAAACCACGCCTGATCGCCGCAGCTTCTGACGGTCGAGTACATGATGCAGAGCTCGACGACGGCGTAATTTATAAAATGACCTATGAACCGAAATCAGGCGATGAAGAATGGAAAAAGCAACCTGCGGTAAAATAGCAAGGATCGGTCATGAACGAACAATTCGTCCAGTTTCTGGCAACAAAGAATAAATCAAGAGACTTGCTTTTCCGGGGGTTCCCGGAAATCGCGCTGCGCCCGCTTTTTATGGAGAAGCTCATACGCACATGGCTGAGAGGCTTTGACAAAGGATTGACGATGGCTGTTGTCCGGGAGGACGGCGTAGAAGGATTTGTGATCAGCGTCGATGAAAGTGAGAAACCGCTTGCATTCGCACGGCTTCCACTTCCGTCCGTGCTAAAGATATACGGAAAATTCGCCCCTCTTCCCGAAAAAGCTTACCGCTATGCCGACCAGCCCGGAAGCACTCCTAATATTGAATGGTTTGAGCGGCGCGACCGGCGTCTGGGTTTGAAATGGAACGATGACTTCGACTGCCGTATTATTCCAGCCCGTGCTCTAGGTGAGCTGATTCTCAGCTACTGCTTCTCGTCCGGCGGCATGGTTCGCGTGCGAAAAGATCTGGATGAAGACCGCCGCTGCCGCATTACGGAGCTATACCGTTTTACTTTTGCCTTCTTCGGCGGAAATGCTGATTATGGCTGGGAAGAAAAAGGCATCGTGCTGCGCGACCGCTTGGAGCACTACATCGCCCGGAATGAGAAAGAAAACAGCTGAATCGTGATTGCGGCCTGCGGCGTTCGCTCACCGCATGACCCGGCGGACTGCCGCGAATGGATCTCCGCAGCTCCGGCGGAGAGAAAGCGGCCTCTTGACTGCCAGTCAAGCGCTGTCCGTGAAAACGCAATCACCACGGGTGATTAGGCAACTTATCCGAGAAGTTTCCCGGTTCGGGTTACCTCTGGGTTACAGCCGTATTAATTCACTCGCTTTGCGGTATAGTCATGATTTACAGTGTACACTGTAAGTTTTGATGCAAGCGGGTAACCGATGCTTAATCTCCGATCAAAACCGGCGCGAGCAGTGCTTGGCTACTTCATGCTGAATGATGAGGTCGAAGCCTATGTCAATGAGCTTGCGCGCCAGCTTGAACTGGATAGCGGCAATTTGGCGCGCAAGCTTCGCGAACTCGAAAAATCCGGCGTGCTGCGGAGCGTCGAGCGCGGCCGAGAGCGTTACTATTCGCTCAATCCCGACTTTCCCCTGCTTAAGGAATATAAGCAGATTGTGCTCAAAACTGTCGGCATCGAACACACATTGCGCGAAGCATTAACAAAAGTTAACGGTGTGAAACGCGCCTTCATCTTCGGATCTTATGCTTCAGGAGCATTCGACGCAGCAAGCGATATCGATTTATTAGTTATCGGCAGTCATAAAACACTGGATGTGCTGCGGGTAGTCGCGACAATTCAGAAGGCCATCGGACGCGAAATCAATGTCGTCAATATGGACGAAGCTGAATACCGCAGACGGTCGGCAAGCGATCACTTTGTGAAGACCATTAACCACGGCAATAAAGTCGAACTTATATGATGGCCTTTAACGAAGCTTTTTTCCAAAAGCATACTTTTCCAAAAGAGGAGGTCGACCGGCTCCTTACCGCCGCGGAACACGATCTTAAAATCGCTTCTGAGGATTCGTTCCCGGAAGTCAAGTTTACTTACGCCTATAATGCTTTGCTGAAAGGCGGAATCGCCTTGCTTGCCATGAATGGTGTTCGCCTTCGCAGCGTTCCAGGCCACCATGTAATACTCATAGAAAAGCTCGCTGAACTTCTAAAGAACCCTGATGTTCGAACGCTGGGGAATGCCATGCGCACCAAGAGAAACATTGACATGTATGCTGGCGGCGCGGCGATTAAGCGAAAAAGATGCGCAAGATTGTCTTGATTTCGTTAGGGCGACCATCTCTCAAATTCGCAGGATGGTTACATAAACTCCGCCACTCACACCTTCATAGCGAAAAGGTGCGAATGGAGTGAGTCGGGATCGAACCAGCACCGTGCTAGGCCTCACTGGTTTTGAAATTGCGGTTGCGTTATCGCAAAGTATAACTTATATTATAGTATAAGCCTCACTGCAAGGTCGCATGCGGGCACAAATACTGGAATCTGCTCGGGCGCAAAAGGATTTAGGTAAAGCGCCGGATCTGGGCCCGGCTCATTGAGGAGCACGGCATTGCTATTCTTCGTGAGTTTAAGGGCTACCATGATGAAAAGCTTCGCGGTAATTGGGGCGGCTGCCGTTCTTCACGTCTAAATCGAAAGTGGCGCGCGATTTACGCAGCGCGCAAAGAAGGTCAGCTGGAGATTGTCGGCGTCGAACGGGTTACACCGCACGAATACAGGAGGAAGTAGTGAGTCAAGAACGCATCAGCAGGGCAGTGCTTACCCCCGGCCAGGTCGTAAAGGAACTTCGCCTCAAAAAAGGGTGGACTCAGGCCACGCTTAGCCGGATCACTGACATCGCAGTCTCGAACATCTCTAACATTGAATCAGGCCGCTCACGCCTCGGCGAAGACCGTGCAATACTGATTTCCGCCGCTCTGGGAGTGAAACCGGAATTCCTGCTTTTTCCCAACGGCTTTGAACGTAAGGATCTGCAGCCGCGGCTTAGAGAGATTCAGAAACGGGTGAAAAAGCTGCACGGAGACGTGGCTGCTTGAGCTGTGATCACCGCAACTCGCGAATCAGCTCCTCTTGGCGGCTACTTTCATGTTAGGCAGGCAGACCTTCCGCTGCTCGATGAAGGCGTCCAGGTCTTCCTTGCGGTAGCGCACTAGCCGGCCGACCTTGATGTAAGCAAGGTCATAGCGCTTGGTCGCCCGCCACACGGCAAGTGTATTGTGGTTTGTAAGCCCAAGATAAGCTGCTGCCGCCCTTTCAGTCAGCAGCAGGTTGTTCTGAGAATGAATCATATAATCCCTTGCTCCATCGGCGTCTCTGAATGTCACTGGAGGCGGCTACAAATAAAGAATAGCACGGAGACAGCGCTTCAATGTGGGATGGTAAATGAGGTTCCTTCCTGAGGAAGCGGAAGCGAGCATCCACGCGATTCACATTACACCAGAGCCGGTAAGGAGTAGAGCAAGATAAACACGTTGGCCATCTAGAGGTATAAGTCCGTACGATTACTTGGAGAACCGTTGGCCATGTTGAGGCACGGATGTCCAAGGCTTGGACATGCCTTGCCGGGCATGACCCGGGGAGCATCCTCTGGCAATGCAGACGCCCGTTCGCGGTTCGGCCGCGGTCGTAAGAACGGCTCATGCCGCAGGATTCTGGGTAGTCAAGTCCTCGCCACAAAGCGAGACAAAGGGAAGAAAGAGACGGGTCATTCCCGGTTGCTTTCCTACACCCGAGTTTGGTCTCGACCGAGGCACGGCGGGCCGGAAGAGGTTGGACTTCGCCAGGTGGAACGTTGGGCTCACCTCGCCTCTAATTTCCTGGATCCAACCAATTATCTAAAGGCCTGAGATATGGAACGCGATAAGTCATTTCGGGGTAACGCAAGCCAATTTTTCGTGGCCGGTGAACTCTGTCGAAGGGAATACTCGGCCGTTGTCCCCCTCGGCGATACTCCTAATGTTGATATCCTTTGCAGCAACAGAGAACGGTCTCGCTTTGTTCGCACACAAGTCAAAACATTTATCCCGGGAAAAAGAACATGCAGCGTAGGGGTGAAAACTAAACGAGAAATCGGCCCGTCATCTTTTTGGATTCTCGCAGGCATGCCGCTTCCAGCATCAAGCCGACCGTTTGAATACTACATCATCCCTTCCAAGGTAATGTCGCAGAAGATATCGCAAGCTCATGGTCACTGGTTGAAAATGCCAGGGGCAAATGGGCAGGCGCACAGAGAGAGCACGGTTCGCATCGTTCATTTACCGACCGGCAAATGCTCCGACCGATGGGATATCTCGCCTTATTTAAATAAGTGGAAATTAATCGAAGACAAACCAAGAACCAAAACTTCGATTTGAGTTAATGTGCTTACATACTGTATCGTGGGCTGGGATTACTACTTGAACCGGCTTCAGGAAATCAGAAAAGACGATCCGGACCGGAATCATGTTGAGCCAGAAAAGAAAAACCAGGGCCGTTCTCCCCCTACCCTAATCATCGAGTAGGAGCGAGATCGTTTAATGGCCGGCCGTACAGGAGGCCGGTTTCGCCTCAAATCCGGGCGCATGCAAGGCGATGTTTTCAGCTTTGTCAGAAGCGAGCTGTAAGCGGTGAAACTGCGATAGGCCCCTGTAACGAAGACGGACGCACTGCTGTTTTTTTTTACCGGAAGCACTTGAATAGCGGTAATACGCATGCTTAACTGATTTACATTCTGTTATGCCTTGGTGTTGTCCCGCCGCGGTTTTCCCAGTTGTTCACCCGTGTTAGATGTGAGGTCTTGTATGTTTAGAACGTCACTTCTGCTTCGAGCTTTCCCGTTTGGTTTAATCTGCCTGTTCACATTGTTGGTACTTAATGCGCCAAATGCGCTTGCCCAAGCACCGGATGCGATGTTTGTGGTGCGGACGCTGAAGAACGGCACAGGTCAAAGCGTCGAAGAACCTGCCACTTCGTGGAATTACAGTTCTACGGGCGCATGCGACAGCGCGGTGGTGACCTACAATCAATCCGGCTCAGGTTCCGGGACTTCGTTAAATGCACAGCTTGGAAATACAGTCATTGGTGCAACTGATTTTTGCAACCCTTCGGTAACCTACGAAGTTGACGTATATGTTAAAGGCACAGCGACCTCGACAGTCACTATTCAATCCAGCGGAAATGTATCTGTTGAAACAAACGGAACTCCAGCCGTTCAAGCACATTTCAACCCGCCTTGGGCGTCAACAACAAGCGCAATGGTATCGCCTGGACCAGGTAGCGCAAGCAATTCCGGCGGTGCGTCGCCCTCGCGCTTCACAAATATCTGGTGTTCCGGCAGCAATTCTCCTTATTGCCGGACCTTTTCTCAATATCCGGGAGTAACCTACTGCATCCCGCCGGATGCACAGGATTTGCTTGTTGATGCAAGTACCCGCAACGACGGGCCAACGACGAGCACAGTGAACCTTTCATCACAGGGAAGTGTCACAATTACTGTTTCGCGTGGCGCCTCCGCTCCTCACGCAGAAATAAGCGGTCCGGGAGAAGCCGCGCGGGGTCAGACAGTGACCTTTTATAACGAGTCGTACGACGCAGATAACCAGGAAGGCACGGCGCTTGCCGGAATTTGTGCCTCAGCCTGGGAAGTGATCGCGCCGAACGGAACGACCCTACAAACAGGAACAAGCAATACTTCGATTCAGTTTACTCCCGCATACGCTGGTAAGTACACAGTCAATCTCACGGTAACGGACAACGAAGGAGACACGGCAAACACCAGCGCAACTGTGGTCGTAGACCAGCGTACAGCGAATCCCGGCGGCAAAGACTCGGGACAGAATCCCGCATTTCCGTACCACTGCGAAGCACCGGGCGGCGGCAGTGCCGGACCCGCGGGAGGCTCCTCCCCTGGTGGAGTGCCGGAGGCAGGAGGAGAAGTCACGCCAGGAACAGGGAATAATCACGCCTATGTGCTAGATCCCGTATCTACCCGCGGATACCCGCTGACAAACAATATCCACATTAACTCACAAACGCGCTTCCCAACGCGGCAAACTGCATTAGGGAACGCAAGTTTTACTTACGGAATAGAGGTCCGCTTCGGCAGCGTCTCCGGAAATACACACTACTTCGTCATTGACGCAGACGGCGGGGAACTTGACTTTGGTCCCACCTCGGCAAATCCGCAAGCAAGCGCGGGTATTTTCAGCACACTTAATCTCACCCAAAACGGCTATGAACTAATCCAAGCCGGTCCGCCGGAGTCAATAGACGAAGCGGGAAACTACAGCTACGAGTTTGACCAGAACGGCAAGCTGCTCCGGGTGATTGATCCTTCCGGGAACGAGCAAGAGATAAGCTACGACCAAAACGGCGATATCGCACAGGTTGAAGACTTGAGTTCGTTAAGGACAATCACATTTGAATACGACACTCCCGGCACCGCAGCTCGTGTGGTCGAGGGAGACGGTGCGGCGGTGGTTCATCTATCGTATACGAACGGAAAGCTAAGCGGAGTTGTGCTCAAGGACCAGACAGCAAATACGATTCGTGAAGTATCATTTACGTACAACGCAAACGGATTAATAGAACGAATCAGGCGCGATAACGACGCGGATACGGATATCGAGTTCTCTTACGTTGAGGCAGGTGGCGGAATATTCCTTGCGAACTTTGAAGATCAAGACGGATATAGTACAAACCTTAATTACTTTTCTGCGCCATCTGCGGCGGGCGCGAAATACCGTACAACCCGGCAAAACGCACAAGGCGGAGAGGTTATTTTTGACTTTGACGCGAACTACAACCTGCTGCAGATGACGCTTGAACGCTATAACGGCGCATCTTTTGCGCCGGTCCACACCTACACTTACGGCGCAAACCGGCTGCTGGCATCCGAGTCAGACGGAGCAACGACAACCACGTATCAGTATAATGCGCTCGGTCTTCCCACTCAGGTTGCGACGACCGGCGGCCAGACGCTGACGATGACCTATAACGGCGCGGATATTCTTACCGCAGCGGATCAGAACGGCACATTCTTAACTTTTACCTATACCGATCAGCAAAATCCGCATCAGCCGACAACCGCAACCGATGCTGCGGGAAACACCTGGAATATGACGTTTAATGCCTACGGCCAGATGACCGAGCTTGAGCCGCCTGCGGGGTCGGCAAGTGCGGAGACGGTATTTGATTATGAAGAAGACGGCCAGTCGCCGGATTATGGGTATCTTCGCACAGTGACAAACGGCGAAGGGGAAGCGCTTACGCTTGATTCCTATTCCCCGCTTGGCAATGTCACCTCGGTTACCACTTCACCGTCTTTAGGGATATACAACACCACGCAGTACGAGTATGACCCGGCGCGGCGGCTTACCGAACTTACGCTTCCCGATTCGATAACCCGGCAGTGGTCGTATAGCGGCTACATGCTTGATTCTGCGCTCGATGAAAACGCCTCTGCGACAAGCTTTGAGTGGTGCAAGGGCTGCGGCAAGCCGAAGCAGGTAAGCTCCCCGCTGAATAAGGACATTCAGTGGGCATACACCAATGACCGTGCTTTAGCCGGCTTTATCGATGCGCTTACGCATCAGACATCGTACACCTACGGCGATGCCGGAG
>JAKPSH010000262.1 GCA_029555385.1 Pseudomonadota bacterium | reverse complement strand
CCACCGCCGCCGCCACCGCCGCCGCCGGGGATCGGAATATCGAACGGAAAGTCTGGGTTCTCGTCATCGTCCTCTTCGTCGTAAGCCTGATTAAGGTTGTCAGCGTTATAGATGTTACCTTGATCATCGACTACGCATTGGTAGCC
The DNA here is from genome assembly GCA_029555385.1 of Pseudomonadota bacterium. GTDB lineage: Bacteria > Bdellovibrionota_C > UBA2361 > SZUA-149 > SZUA-149 > JAKPSH01. Next base: position 32,422 of record JAKPSH010000262.1, on the reverse strand, counting down.
AAGGCTCTGGCTTATCGGTGTGCCACTGAAATCGACTGCCTTGGGAGGAGGCGGGGTTGCCTGCACTTGACCAATTAGCTCTCCCTGCGGACTGCGGTATATTGCGCCGGACGATCTGTTCCAATATGCGCACTGTGCTTGCGCAATGTCAGGCAAAAGGAAAAAACCCAGCGCAAAAAGCAGCAGCAATCCATGGAGGGATGGAATGTGTTTAATAAAGACGGCGGTCCTCATTGCAGTAACTCCATTTGACTTGCACACTGTTCTAGAACCTCTCAATTGATACCTTAACCAGTTTGGGTGTTATTTTCGCAGATGATGGTGAAAGCGGATTTTGCGCGAGCTTAATGCGGTCTAAACCCTGTTGCGCCTTGAGAATTTCCGGTTGGGAAATCGGAGTTCCAGCCAGTTCCTTGAACTGGGGCGTAACAACTGCCGGCAGTCCTTGCACTGTTTTTGCGAATTCATAGAGCCGCTCGAAGCTCTGTTGACCAGTTTTGAGATAGGCGTGATTGTTATTTGGAGAGACAATTACGACAGCAGGCAAGAAAACCACACCGAAAGTTTGCGCAAGCTCAGCGCCGTTAGCCACTGGAAGTGTAAGTCCAGTATAGGCACGGTATTCTTTGAGCCAGTCATCGGGGACAGGACCAACACTCAAAGCAGTCATTTTTATTTTTGGGTCCTCACTGACACTGCGCCAAAGACGTTCGACATCCGGAGCCATGTAGCGGCACCAACTGCAATTTAGGCTGAAGAAGTAAAAAACATGAATTTGATTCTGCGGGTCTGGCGCAATCCGCTTCATCGCAACTTCGTGTGTGGGTTTAATTACTTCACCGAGTTCGAGCCGTGTTTTAGCCAGTTCGTATTCCATGCTTTGTGCAGCAGCAGCCCAGCCGTCCTCGTCGATGACGTTCTGGCGAATAAGCGCCTGACCAATTTGATTGACGATATCCCGAAGTTCGAAAAAGTAATTCTGCTGCATCCGGACGAAGCTATCCGCATAATCCGCGGCAAGCTCGCGATCTCCGTCGCGAAGCGCCCGGATCATTCCTTTTATCGGGCCAGGGGCATCGGGTTCAACGCGAACTTCGGGCGTTTCTTGCGGCGGTAAGACAGGAGTTTCGTCGGGGTTGTCTGAGCGAAATGACAGGCCGGCACGGGCGCTTGCATCTTGAACCGGAGTCGCTCCCGGCGGGGAAGTTGGTTTAACGGCGTTTTTTGACGAATCAGCTTGATTTGGCGGGGATGTATTTGGTCCTTCGGTAAGATCGCTGACCACAAACGGGTTTCTTACGTTGGGAGCTATTCCACCGATGCCGGTTACGCTGAATTTTTTTGAGAAAGGATTAAGAAGCGAAGTTAAAGGCTTAGGCGGCTGTGCCGAGAATGTTTCTTTATTTTGCGCACCGGCGACTTTAGGCTGAGCAAGACAAAGGGCAATTATAGCAGCGCAAAAAAGCCGCGCATATGCACCAAGACCCCAAGCCCCTTTTACACTCATCAACATACAAAACCCGAACTATGACCTCTTTTCCGGCGCTTAGCTGTGTCTGCTTCATTCCGCGCCAGAAACTTTACCCCGGACTGTCGTACAATTAATTATGGTTACTTAAGGGCTTGCGGTGACTTACCTTTCAAGGAGTATCAGCGGTTGATGGTGAAAATGCCTGAGCGGGACTTAAGTAGTTGGAGTGCTTACGGAAAGCTGAGTTAAATCGCTAAAGACCCGCCGGTCGGTCGGTGCGATAGCAAAGAGCCGGTGCCTCAAAGCACCTGCTTCTTCATGTTTTGATAAGCGCCACAGTGCGAACACCTTATTGAGAATCAGCGTTACGGGGCATAAAGCTGTTTCTAACCCCACGTCAATGTAGCGGATCGCCGTAGTGAAGTCGCCTTGGAGGATATAGGCCCAGCCGAGATTGTTGGCCATATCGGACTTGAGCACTGGATCCATGTTTTTGATAGCTAGGCCAGCTTTCAAATACTTGCACGCGGCGGTCTGGTTTCGCCGCTTAAGAGCGACCATGCCCCAAAGGTCAAACAGCCGCGGATTCTCATCGGCGCCCGGTTCGGAAGCAATGTTGCTGCATAGCCCTTCTGCTTCCTCGTATTCTTCAGCAAGCACGCGGAGTTGTGCCATTTGCAGGCGGCATTCGATGTCTGAAGGATCTTCTTCAATTAGTTTTTCCAATACTCGAGTAGCTGTACTGAAATCGAAATCGCATAGTGCAGCCAGCAGAGCAGTTAAGTTTCCTTGCTTTGCATCAGCCGCGATGCGCTGAGGCGATAGATAAAGCCAAGGAATTAGATTGAGAGCATTTTCAATAGAGCAGCGTTGATACAGACTATCGCCGGTTAACCCCGATTCGATCCAATCCGGTCCAAGTTGCCGGTTGTCACGGACAGCAATCACTGAACGCCGGAGAAGCCCCATGAACTTGCCCTTGGCTTGTGCTGCGGCAATTACATCCTCTGGCGGCATTTCTTCGGTTAAAGCAGCATAGAGCACCAATCCGGTGCAGCAAAAAAGTTCATCTGCGCTTCGGGCTAAATTGCGCGCAAGTTTCAAAATCGACTCGCGGGAAATCTTGTATTGGTCAAAAAATTCAATAATTTTTTGACTAGAATTCGTTGCTGGCAGAGTTTCGCCAATCATCAGCGGCGGAAAAATTAAACTATGGAGATAAAGTTCGGCTACTTGCCCCAGCGGTTCATCAGGATAGACCCGGGCATAGTTGTCAGCAGACTGCCGGGCCAATTCGCGGAGAATGCTTTCGAGAGCGGGCGCATATTCACTGGATTGCATCTTAGCCCATGGACCTTCAACAAACGGGCTTAACCCGGTAAACAGTCCAATAGCCAAGGGGCAAATGACATTGGCGTCAAAGGATATGGGACGAGTGAAGGCTGAGATAACCGGATACGGGTAGGGAAGATTTTCTAAACAGTCACGGAGCGTTTTCTCCACATTTACCCGCACGGTTTCATCTTCGGCCAAGAAGCGTCCCCCCGACGCCGTGACAGTGATTCCTTCCTCCATATTAGCTGCGTCCACCTTATCCGCGATAAGTGACCAGCACTTATGTATAACCAAGGCTAAATAAGCCGCAGAACCTCTAAGCAGGGTCTCAGCTTCCTTTGGTAAATCTGACACTAAACGCAGGGGGAAAGTAAGCAAATCCAAGGTACCGATAGATGGCCAGGTATCGTCGAGCAGAAGTGCCGGAGCGATGCTAAGACGTGGATTCCACTCGTTTTTAAAGCATGCCGCAATTTGGGAGACGTTGGGATCGATCAACGGTAATCTCCAAAATAGTAAAAACAGTAGATATTATAGCATCATAGATTCTCAGGACAGAAGTGGTAATTGCCGGAAGCGACGCTATTACGGTCACTTTTGATGTGTATGACACCTTCGAGATATCTCTCTAGTAAGGGGTAATGCGTAATGCCATACCGTAACTAAGTAACTGATGCATTGAAATCCATACCAATCTGTATTAAAGCGCACATGTTATTCAACTTCAGCCATAACTTTATCATGAGACAGCGCAAAGGCTTTGGTACTCCGGCGTATCCGCTTGCGGCGATGAGTTTTTGATAGAATGAAGATTTTCTGTTCTTAGAGGTTCCCGGCGATGGCTCTTCAACAGGGCTATTCACTGTATGGCGGTCAGCTCACGCGGCGGGGCGTAGAGGAAGATCCCGCTCTTTTCCTTCAAGATAGCGGCAAAGAAAATGTTTTTGATTCCCTTTCGCGTGACAACGGCGGTTCTCTAACAGTTACTGGCCGGCACGAGTATCTCGATACGCAAGACCTCAATGCCGCGTTTTCCGCGGCATCGCGCGCTGCTCCGGGCGTGAGCGACGCTGCCTTGGGCAGGCTCAATGACGACCTCTCGGCCAGGCAGCGGCTTATCACGGAACGTATTTCCCAAACAGAAAAGTTGCTCGAAGAGGCTAGGGCTAACCGCGATAAGGCCAGAGAAGAGCTAAAGAAGAATTCTGGTTTTTTGGCCTGGCTCTCCGGCGAAAAGAAGGCTCTGGAGAAACAGCTTGAGGCAGCAGAGGCTCTCTTTCAAGCGGTCGGCAAGCAGTATGATGAACAGAACAAGGCGCTGGCTGATTCGAAATCGTTCGCTGCTGATGCCCTCCGGCTTCGTGAACAAGGATTAGCATCCGGAGGAAGTGGTGCGGCAAGTCAGCAAACACTGGCTGATGCAAAAACCACATTCGTTCGCGCCCGTTCGGTGCTGGGAGTCCAGGACTCAGTGGAACTTGAGTCGCACGTCAAAGCCCTTGAAGCAGCAGGCAAAGAGTATGAACGGGCATTAGGCTGCCGCAATACAATCAATGTTGTTGGAAACTGCATTCTGCGCGGCGCAATTATAGCTGGCGCCACAATTCTCACTGCTCCGATGGGTGGATGGGGCGGTTTTGCTGCGGGAGTTGCTCTTGCGACAGTGGGTATCGGCGCAGTCAACGGCACTAAACTTGCGTTAAAAGCCGCAACCGGTGAGAAAGTGAGCGGGGCGGATCTGAAAGCCGCAGCTTTGGATACTTTGTACGGCGCGGGCGAAGCGGCTCTTTGCGGATTCGGCGGCCTCTTGGCTGGCGCTTATGCACGGGCGGCTCAGGCGGGGGTGAGCGCTGCCCGGCTAAGTACGGCAGCAACCAATGCCGGACGAGGCATCGCGCTTGGGCAGAATCTAACTCGCTCGGTAAATGTTTTCTCCCGGATGTCGTCCCTCGGCCGTGTATGGCATGCGGCCCGAACACTGCGAACAGGGGGGCTATGCGGTTTGATTGCCAGTGCTCCATCAACGGTGTTTCATACAGCAATGGATTTCTGGCGGCCCGTGTCCGAAGGCGGCCTAAAACGTCCGGATGGCTGGCGCTTTTATGATGTTCTCGCCCGTGTTGGCTGCAATCTCGGTCTCTCTTATGTCCTTGGCGCGACCGGTGCCCGCTGGTCTGCTTACCGGCATGCACTTTGGGACAGCGCAACGCAGCAAGGCCGGCATATAGCCACAAGGACAACGGGCTATGTTGCACGGCATATGCTCAGCCATACAGGCGAGGCTGTGAGCACTACAGTGAGCACCTTTCTCAGTGCTCATCTGCAAGCGCGCATGATGGGACGCTATTTGACTGATGCTGAAAAAGCACAGATCGTTCTTAGCGGATTTATGGGTTTGTTTATGGGCAGTGCCGCCGAACAGATTGGCAGGCGTCAAATGATGCAGCTTGCCCAATCGACAGCGGTAACGCACAATTATGCAAACGATCAAGCACGACGTTCTCATTATGAGAGCATGATGCGCGGCCAGCGTATTGATTGCGATGTGGAAACTACACGCAGCCCGGTGCAGCTTTGCAGCTTCGATAGGCGTGCGGGCCGGGCGACATGTCATACACAGACAGATCTTCGCCGCCAAAATGTCAGTGCCGAAGCGATGGGAAGCAGCGTCTACCGTCAGCAGCAGTTGGCATTAGACCGCCAAGCCGGGAGGCCTATTCGCCAGACTGTCACGGAAAGCCGCCGCGCTGCTGCAGATATCGTGCGTTCGAGGGCCCGGAATCAGCAGCCATGGGAAGACCAAGTGGTTTTTGCACGCTATTTGGGAGATGAACTCGATCAGGTGCATAGCAGATTTTCACAGCTTCGGCGTGCACGGCTTAACGCGGATTCATTTGATGATGCTTCGGTTAGTCTGCTGGCTGAATTCAGCGAACGCAATAACCGCTCAGCAAAGGGCTTTCGGCAGCCGATGCCGGAGGATGCAGATATGCCGCAGCGTATTGCCGAAAGTGGAGCGAAAGCGCCATGGCCGGTCAAGCTTGTTCGTTGGATCGATAAGCGGATTCCCATCATCAGCAGCTCGAAGAAGGTTGCTGCTGCAACGGGGAACGCGGCATCCGATACCGCAGGTGCTGTTGGTAGAGCCGCTGAAACCGGGCGGCGAATTCCTCTGCTTGGAGCAGTTGCTGATGAGACCGCACTTGCCGCATTGAATACTGCGGCAACTTTTGGCGAATACGCTCTGTTGCCGAACGGTGGCCCAATGGGCAGTCTGGCATTAATGGCCGAACCGGTGCTGATTGCCAGCGGGCTTGCAAATAGAGCGCGCGTCGTGCTGCAGCGCGAATTGGGCATCGGTCAGCCGCTGAATCTTCCATTTCGCGGGCGAGCGAATGATGCGGCGTATGCTCTGGCTGCACGAGCTCAGGCCCAGGAAATGCTTGCTGTTGCAGCAGAACTTCAGCGTTCAGGGCAGCGGGTAAATCCGCAGACAGTTGCGGCTTTACGCAACATGGAGCAGCAGGCAAATGCTATGTTTCAACGCTGCAATCTTAGAAACGCAAGTATGGCACAGTACTTCCTAGGCCGGGGCCGCAGGATTATTGATGATGGAACCGAGGCTGCGCTTGCCCATTTGGTGCGTGATGCGGCACAAAGAGGGCGGAACTTCAGCTATCCGCAGCTTGTTGAATCTCTAAGTCAAACGCTTCGTGCAGGGATGGCGACAAGAGGGGGTAGGCCGGCAATGAATGACCGGATGTTCGAGGCCCATCTTCGGCTGCTCAGAGATTCAGTTGAGCCGGCTGTTGCGCGCGAAGTACTTTTAGGGCTTCCACCGGGTAATGGAACCCAACGTAATCTGGTGCAGCGCTGTCTTGCTGAACTTAACGCAGGACAAAGCAGCCTTCGAGGAGATCGTCGCTTGACTCTTTACGAAGTGCATAGACGCCGGGCGGCTGACTCCGTGAGAGATGAGTTAAGAAATGCAATTCGCGGAAGGGTCTCTTTAGGCCGCAACGATCTTAGAGCCCGTTTGGCATTGATTGACGAAATAAACACTCCAGTTCGGCGGGACAGAGCGCTGGATCAACTACTGACACGTACGCGGCAGGAAATAGCCCGGGAACAGGGGTTGCCTGCGCCGAATCAGGCAAGAATTCAGAGTCTGCGCGATTTTGAGGCTGATATTAACTCGTTGCGCAATATCGAAACGCGTCTGGCCGCTGAAGTAACTGGAGCTGCGAGTGTGGTCGGGTCGGCAAATGCACGGCAAACTGCGAGAGAGCGGATGGCGGCAAACATCCGGCAAACGGTTGATGATACTCAACAAATTGTTCGTCCGGTAAGACGAATCAGGATGCTTGATGGGGCGAGGAGATTCGCACAAGAGAGAGCGGATGCAAGAGTGGCACAGCAGACGAATCAAGCCCTAAATAATCCCGGAGGGCTGCCGCCAGCATGGCAGAACCAAGTTAATACAGCATGGGCTGGCGAGATAACGGCTGTTCGAGCAACGCAGACGCAATTTACACAAGCTGAAGCGGCATTTAATGCGATACCTAACACCCCGGCAAACGCGGCTGCGCGAACTCAAGCACGGGCCAGATTAGATGCAGCAGCGGAAGCGCGAGACAACGCACGTTCAAGATTAGAGAATACAATTCGCAGACAGCTTCTTGCGGATGATGACCCGATGCTTACGAATTTGATAGCTTGCCGTGACGCAGTTGGTGATCTTATCGCGGCTGTTGATACCGGCGCTGTTCCCCAGCGGATGCTAACGGTGTGGGATTTTGGAACCGAATTCAACGCAACGAGCCGCGCACCTCTTCCAGCGTTCGTTCCTGTCACCCAAATGATGGTTGGACAACCGCAGATCATCCGCCCAGCTGTGAGCAGCATCCCCTGGCTTGGTATTCCGTGGCGGCGCCGTGTTGTCGACGTCGCGCCTCTGCAGCAGATTGCCCAAGACGGCTATCGTCCGCGTTCCCCGGTAAGTTTGCGCAGACCGGACTGGCGGAGCCTGACGCGTGGGCAAGGACCGTGGCCGCTTCCGCGGAAAGAAATCGATCGAGTTTTTGATCCTGTCTAGTGCTGGAAAACGGTTAGTGCACGATGGTATCGCGTTCTAACATTGTGCGGAGGCTGTCAAGCCATAAAAGCCGACGCTCATTCTCACCTAAAGTACGAATCATGGCAGCGGGCGACGATTTAGGCGCTTGGCGGTGAATAGACTCCGTTAAAGAGTTGATTTGCTTATTGAGATTTTCAAGCTGCAGAGATTTGAGCAGCTCGGGAGTTTCTTTTTCCATCTGGTCGAGAAAAAGTCCAGCAAATTGTCCAATCTGTTCCTGGCCGCCGTAAAACAAAAGCTCCTGTTCAAAGACCCAGAAACGGAGCATTTCTTGGCGCATTTCCGCAGAGAAAAGTCTGCGCTGCATCGGATCCAATGAGAACTTACTGTCGATAAACGTGGTTAGCGGATATTGGTTTTCTTCGAAAAAATCGCGGTAAGGACTGCGAATACAAATAAAAAGTTCTCCGAGACAGTTCAACAGCTCTTCATAATTTGCCCGCATCGCCTGCTGAGAGAATGCCCTGAGCAAAGCGCTTAGATAGTGCTGACGTTCGTCAGTATAACTGGAATTAAAATCTCCGAGTTCTTCCGCGGTGAACACAAGCGATGGCCTTGCTTCGAGAATTTGGGCAAAGAGATGCGGTTCTTCTTCTTCCATTCGCAGGGCAGTAAATCGCCTGAGCCATAAAGAAAAAGATTCGCGGTCGAGCGCTGCTTGCTCCGGACTCTTAACCGAAACGGCTGGTGGCATACATAATGGTATGGCAAGTGAAAAATACCATTCCAAAACAAATAGCAATGCGGCGTTGCTGATAATGCGTTTTTCCAAACCCGTGGTTTTCGCTTTACTTTGAAATATTTTACCGCAAAGAATTCTGTAAACCTTGGCAGCTTCGCGGCATCCGCTGCTTAAAAAGTCCTCGACTTCAGTTAACTGTTCGACCAGAGCAATCAGCGCTGTATGTTCGGGATGCTTTGCCTTCAATGATTCAGCAGAGTTTTCGCTTTGGGCAAGGAGCAGTCTTATAACAACCGCGTCGACCAGATGCACCGGAAAACTGCGCCTCAGAGAAGGCCAATCTGCTCCGTCATGATAAGCGGACAAAATGGCTGCCGTGAGAATGACACGCTCGGCGTAGGGATGCTTCTTAAGCAGCGTGCTCTGTTCTTCGTTCTTGAGCGCCGCGGCAAAACGTTGAACGGTCGCGCCAAAAGGATCGGGGACATCGAGTTTACTTGCTGAAAAGGGATCTTTCACAGCAAGGGGTTTTAGGATGCGTGTAAGTTCATCCTTTAGTGCCGGGAGCAGCTCTGCTGCAGCACTAGTTAGTGCGTCAAGCAGAGTATTTGTCCTCTTTTCCTTGCCAAAAGCCGCAAGCGTCGTGCCGCTCTGGTCAATAATCCTAAGCAGCGACTGCTGAAGAAGAAGTGAATCCATTATAGACTCTTTCGTCAAATGCAGCTCACTGCTGTGTGCCGTTTTTGCGTCCGGCAGTGCGGACTTGTGCAGACGAAAAAGCTCTTCCGGAATACTTGTTAAGTAAGCCTCCAGCTCAGATTTTCGAATGATGCTCCTTTCCTGATCTTGTGAGGCAAGCAAAAACTCCTCCCGCAGTCTGTCTTTCAAATTAGGTTGTGATTGCTCAAGCTGCGGCAGAAGCGAGCAGACAGATTGCGCCCTTTCAATATCCCAGAGGCACTCACGATAGGCCTGTGCCGCAGAAAACTGCAGCAGCGTTAGAGTTTCTGCCAGGTCACGTCGAAGTAAATCTGGAGCGTCAGCGACATTATCTTTTGCTGAAACTTGTTCATATGCCAGGCGAAGTCCGATTGCTTTAGCGCGAAGCATATGCAGTGATTGTTGTTCAGGAAACTCGAAACTAACAAGCCCCGGATTCTCAAAAAATTGCGGTCCGGGATCGTCTTTTAACTTTGCGGCAAGTCTTGAATCCGATGATTCAAGACTTGTTAAAAGTCTCTGTGGCAGTGAGCGAAAAAAAGATTCGGAATGATGCCGGGCACGAAGAAGAGCAAGAGCTTCGAGAGTAAGCTCCGCAAATGGTGCAACCGCCATGCGGCCATCCGGATATAGTTTACTCGTATAGTGCCTCTTTTCCAGCTTGAGTTCGGCAATCGTGCTGTCAACTAGAATGTCGTAGAACTTTGCTTTGCCCCGTAGGAAAAATAAATGTGAGTTTCTTTCCCGTTCTGCAAAATCGCAGGCTGCGCGGTATGGACTCCGAACTGCGCGCAGAAACAAAACAATCCTTTGATCCATCGGAAAGTCAACCAGTTCAGCAACAAATGAGGCCAGTGAATGGGCAAGCATTGTATAGTAACTTCGCGGAAGTGCATCGCTTGAAATGTTTGCAGCAAGCTGCTTCTCGAAGCCAAAGAATATTAAAGGCTTCCGGCAGAGAAGGTCCGCCGCAAAAAGGGGGTTTTTGTTCATAACGGTGCGCGCCAAGCTGCGCTCGATAAAGAAGATATATTGCTCCAGGCTGACGGATTCTTCGTTTCCAGAAAGATCCGATTGCAAATCGGGTAGGGCGTCGAGAAGGTCGACAGAAAAAAACTTATTCCATTTTTTTTCATTCCGGAAGATGCGCTCAGCCGGTTTCTTGTCAGAATCTGAAGCGGACGAAACGGTGCGGAAAAAAGACTCCGCGACCTGCTCCATCTCGCACGCGCATGAAGCCGTGTCGTCAGCGGTATCCGAAAAATAACTTGCTAACAGCCGTTGGTGAGTTTCTTTTGGTATTCCAGCGATTGAGGGGCGTTTAGTGGGCACGATGCATATCCCTAGAAAAAAAGAATTTTACTGAAGTATGCAAGAAAGCACAAAACGGCCAGTTTTCAGCACCTTAGCGTATCTATTCAACTGGTCACTGTCTATGAACAATGTCGCATAACAGAATAAAGAGAGAAATGGTCTTTTCTTAGCAATATGTTTGATGGCTAGAGAATAAGCTCAGGTTCTGTTTTAAGACAAAGTTTAACCTGTTTTAGAGCAGAGTCTGGCGGCTAACTGATTTTTTTTTTGGGTTCAGAATAAGGAGAAATCTGAATGAGCCCGCTGAAGTTTTTTATTGACCGTCTATGGGAACCGAAAGAAGGAGTTCCCACGCCGATTGCGGTCTTGGGAGTGATGATCGCTCTGGTTGCGGCGATCGTATGGGGTCTCGGATTATCTTTCCAAGTGAAGGTAGTCTTTGGGATCATTGCGGTCGTTTGGGTATGCTGGTTCTTCAAACTGGGGCCCACCGGGGTCTCTAAAGAGCCTGCGCCCAGCGCACCCAGGACGCCGATGGCGCCAAGCACCGCGGCGAGTCCTTCCCGCATCGGCTCCGACGCTTCGGGCAGCACCGGAGCCGGTGGCGATGCGGACGGAGCCGGCGCTGGGGAATAGTTTCCTAGCGCCAGGGCAGACGTATTAAGCTGGCGGTCAAGAGAGTTCTTAGCGGTAAAAAATCGTAAGATTTGAACCGCTTGTGAGTTTTGCAGAGCCGCCAGCTTCTGCCCTATTACATATCGGCAACGCACGCCGCGGCGCAAACCATAATATATTATGTATGGCTATGCATTCCGTCCCAAACCGGCGGAGGCATTTTTGATTAACGATCATAACTGTGCGTGCTTTCCGGAATCTGTTCTTTGCGCGCAGCTTATAGCATCGAGAGGCTTAAAGATAATGTTCCAGCAGCAGCAGGAATTTCCAGAAGCCGATCCCATCTTAGCTAAGGCGCTGCAGGCTTTCCTCGCAGAGAAACCTCAAGGTGCGACGGCATACGAGATTTCAACTGACTACAACCGGATTGTACGAGAGCATAAGATGGTTCAAGACCAGTTGCTCAACTATCCATTCGATCGATCTATTTCTTTTGATGATGAATATTTTGTCACTTCGTTTAGTGTTCTTGCTCGAGTTTCAGGATACGAGCAAAAAGTGGGCCTTAGAAACGCGGAGTTGATTAGGGAATTTGCAAAACAGGCAGAGAAGAAGTTCGCCCCAGAAGATTTTTACCCTGAAAATCCAAAGCTCCGTCGTGAATTCATATATTTCATGATCGAAAACGGTCTTGAAGACGAAGAAAGAGAAAAACTCGGCATCGACATCCGGCCTGGGACACTTGAACGCGAGGCGCGTCTTCGTGTTCTTGCGGCTCTTGAAAAGGCCGGTGTTATTCCCAATGCCAAAGATCCTGTTTTTCTTCAACAAGTCGAAGAAGAAAAGAATAAGATGCTCGCGGAAATCATGAGCCAGGCGCCGGAAAAAGTGCGGCAGCTCGCGCCGGAGTATGCAGCATCAGAGCGCGGTCGTGCTCACCAGGATTATCTTCATCTGTTCCTAAAGTACCGAGACTTAGCATCGGGTAATCCCTTTGCCCGGCGAACGAGCGCCTCGGCGCTTCAAGCGTATTCAACTCTCTTTGCTGTGCTGCGGGAGCATAATCCCGAAGCGGCGGGGCGCATAGCGGCAGATGATGCGCTTATTCGCCAGGGATTCGGTATGCGCGGTCCGGCGTATGACCGGTACTATGTGACTGAAGATGACTTGCGCAGTGTGGGGTACCCAATTCCTGCCCGTTATGATGCGCGCGGCAATCGTTTGCCACGGGAGGCAACCGATTCCTACCGCGTCGGCCTTGATCTTTGGCCAGGACAGGCGCCTGCCGAACAGACAGAAATAGACGTAGCCAAAGCGCAGTACATGGCCCTGGAGCGGCTGCAGCAGCTTGACGGAACTCTGTTTGAATGCTTGTGCGCGATTGATGAACAGGCTGTTCGCGCAGGCGATATCCCGCCGGCTACTGTGCAACAGAGACAACGCGAAGCGTATAACCAAGTCTGGATGCTTTTTCATGAGATAAAAGATGATATCGAACGATGCGCCCGGGTTACAGCGGCACGTTCGGTTATGTTCGGAAGCGACGGTTCGAATCCACTATCAGGAGAAGAGCTGCAAGCGTTTGCGCTGCTTCAGGAAAAACATCGCCTGGAAAATGCGGCAATACTTCAGCAGCGTTCGGAACAGCAAACAAGAGCTTTTCCTCTGGACCGGTCTGTTTCCGCTGCAGATCCATTAGTCGAGATTCCTCCAACCAAATGGATTGTCGAAGGTTTTGACCAGGCAGTAAAAGATCCGCGGTTCACGTTCAAGCAGCCTGAGTTTCTGCTGCAGAATGCCGGGAGGACGGTTTCTCCGCGAGAACTAGACGCTGCGGCTCGTGCATGCGGCGACGCGGCCTACCAGCGGGCCGTTGCTTTGGACGAAACACTGCAGAGAGAACTAAGCGGCTATCAAAGGCTGTTTACCCAGTTTGATCATATCGGCAGCAGGGCGCATGAAACATTTGATGTTTCCTTTGATGGAGTTCTTCACCGGACCGAGCGCAAAGGGAGCGACGGCAAGGTTTATTACGACTATGTCGCAAGCGACATGATTACGGAACATCTCGCAGAGAAATGGCATGAAACAGCTTTGGCGCTGAATCGTGCAATTCAGGGCAATCCGGAAAACACGCCGGAAGCGCTCAGCCGCCGGAATGAAGAACACGCCAAGGCTAATCCCGGCCATGCAGAGCGCATACGTCAGTCATATGAGGAGTTTCGCAAGAAGTACCCACGGTATTTCCCTCCGCCGCTTCCAGATTAAGAAGGCAGCGGAGCTGCTATTTGATTTGTTAATATTGGAATAGACGATTCTTGTACCTGCTCACAGAACCTTGCTGTGTGGAGGTGCAAGCTGTTGCGGCATTAGGTTCGCTTGCGAGGTTTTGCACCGCTGCCTTAAGCGAGAAGGGAACTGAGGATGACCGAAAAGAAAGATGAAGAATCGACGGTTGCCAAGATCGTCAAAGCAATCCTGCTGCTGATCGTGATGAGCTTTGGCGCGTTGGTCACCGCTGCTTTAGTGTGGGCGGTGACGAAGAGCTTTGCTGCTGGTCTGATCATCGGCATCGGAGCAGGTCTCCTGGCTTTAGCCGTGGGCTCGGGAGACGAGCCTAAATGGCAGAAGCTACTCGGGACGATTGTCAGCGGGGCAGGCGCTGTTATTCTTGCGGCTCTTGTCATCAGCATCCTGGTGCTGGTGCTGAAGAGCACAAACAATCCCTGGGCCACGTTTGTCATAGTGGTGGTCAGCGTGCTGCTTGGATGGCGCCTGTTGATCAGCAAGCCGGTCAGCCTCCTCGATCGGCTTTTGCCCGAGCGGAAAAAAAAGGATGAGTAGAGCATCAAGCAGTTCAGTGTTCGGATACTTGAAATGCTCCACGGTGTCTTGCCGCAAAGCTTGCACCGTGTGTATTCGGACGTGCAAAGCCGCACAGTTTGAGCTATTTGCGGCATAACTTTAATACAGGGAGGTCCAGCCGGCGGAGAGATGGGCTGGAACCCGGCAATTTCAAGGCACAGACTATTTGTTAGAGGTCCGAGCTATGGCTCTTTCCACAAAAACTTCGGATAATCAGTTTCAAACTCTACAGATTCCAGCAAGCTCTAAACCAGCTAATGCCCCTGTGTTTCCTGAGCTGGAAAAAATGCTTACTGCGGCAGCCGAATCCGAACGCGGACAGCCCAGAATGCCCGAAATTCAGCTTGCACAAGTTGGGGGCAATCCGTATGAGGCGGCGCCCTACAACGCTCCACGCGCAAACCGGTCTCAGGGGCTTAGCGGGATAAGTGTTCCATCGTTTAGCGAGCTGCGGAGAGGCAACTTCAACGATCATATGACAAAGCTGTTTACAGCAGTGGGTGAAGACCTGCCCCATGTTAAGCAGGCGCTTGCCGAGGCGCAGCAGCTCGGATACCATTTTGTTCTTTACAATCCAAATGATCGCAGTATTCCGGCATCGGTGCACACTGATCTGAAGCGCACTTCTGTGTTCGCGGTGACAAATCATGAGGCCAAGGCAGTTTATATCAGCCTCGACAATATAGAGAATTTCCGTCAAGGGCTCGTTGACAATTTTTGTGCACGAAGAAGCGATACGCTCAACCAAATGCTGATCGGAACGATAGCCCATGAGTCAGTGCATCTGCTGCGCCGGGTAAGTCCGACAGCGAATAATTATCGTCAGGTGCTGCAGGAGGAGGTGCTTGCCGATGTTGTGGAGCATATTGTTGACGAACGCATGAACGGTAATCCTGCATATAAACTAACAAGCGGCGAGCTTGGTCAAGGCCGCGTCAGGCTGCCAAGTTCCAGGGAAGACTTTGAAACTTACAAGTTTCAGCTTGCCCGGAGTCTTTACACCGGAGCCGATAGACAAGACGAGATAGATGCATTCGCGGAATTTATCAACTCAGGCAACATTGAAGGCTTCGTGGAGTGGGAGTTGAAAAGCAAGAAATATCAGCTTCTTGCTGAATAGTCTCATGCGCGAAATTAGATACTCGTTTTATGCGATGAGCCAGGAAAATTAAGCTGTAATTTTGTGCTTGTCCCGTTTCTTTTTCTCTTCCATGCTCAGCAGCACATCAGATCGCAAAGCGTTCAGCCTTTCATGAGCTGCAATATCGCCATTGATATCTGTCCAGACTTCACGCCCCTCAATCCGGCGAATTCGCTCGACGAGGTGTTCATTCTCCTGCCGCTCTTTCTTTTCTTTGCTTTGTCCTTCAACTCTTCGTGTTAGTTCCGACGGGAAAACTGTTGCAAGAAAGGGAAGTATGCGAATGGCTTCATTAAGCGGCGGCGGTTGTATTTGAACAACAGGGATCTGATACTCGTGATTGCTGGAAAAAACAGGCGTCGACTGCGCGGGGGGCTGATTTTGAATTATGTAGTAAGGGGATCCAAGTTCAGTTGACGTATACATGGTCTTTCCGAACAGATAAAGACTCATGTCTGGGGTCCAGCGGTACATCAACGCGGTATCAAGACGGTCCACCGAGCGTGTGTACTCTATGTTGTTCTGTTCAAATATCCCCCAGTATTGCGCAATTTGCGCATCATATACGGCTGCAAGTTGCGCGACGGCCCGCCGCGTGTTCTCGTGAAGGTCCAGTTGTCCAAGTTCTTGCGTAAATTTAGAGCTTCCTTGAGCGTGCTTATGATGTAAAGCTGCTGACTTAGCTTCGAGCTGCTCAAGCTCTTTCTTTTTTTCGCTGATTCGATTTTCGAGGACCTTGCACCGTTCGGCTTGCTGGGGATCGTCAGGATCGAGTTCTCGATATTCCTTTTCAATCAACGCGAGTTCTTCCCTTGCCTTCTTGGCTAATCGAGCCAGCGCACGTTGCTGACGTGCGAGACCTAGCTCAAACTCGCAATGAAGTTCGCAATGTTCATGAACAGTATCCTTAATTGCTTGCGGCTCTGTATCTGATTCTAAAACAGTTTGATCAATTGCGCTGGTAAGCCCGGCGGCCAGCTCATTTTCTTTTGCGCGAGTTTCGAAGAGCTCGGCCAAAGTCTTCGCCTTTCTCAGCAGCAACGAAGCTTGTTCAGTGCTTCTCAAGTCGACTTTATGCTCCACCGCATAGGCGTCCACCATTTTGCTCAGTCGGGCAAGCCCGCGGCTTGCCGCTTCGAAATCTCCAAGTGCGGTTGCTGTGCTTGGACTGGATTCTGCATTTGCCAGCACACTTTCTAATTGCTGGAAGACAAGCGCTCCATAATCTTTGATTCGTTGGAAATCCTTGAGTTTTGCTCTATCCGCTTCTGAAAGCGCATCATCAGGAAGCTCTGCTTGTTCACCGAGAATCAATCGCCTCATGCTCTTTCGGCTTTCTTCGGTTATCTGCGATCTCGTCCGTGCCACGCACTCGGTCAGGTTTCTTGCTTTCAACTCAAGCTCGTTTTTTATGGCTTTGCCGCGCTCGTCGTCGGCTTGCTTAATCTCAGCTTCAAGGCGCAGCATGCTGCGTGAAAACTCGGTTTGATCAACCTTGCCTGTTTCTTTGTGGGCGAGAAGAATCAGGCGGCTTCGCTGCAACGCGCGCCGCTCACTTTCTATGGTTAAAATCTCAATTCGTGCATCAATCATTGCCAACTCACCCGCGAGGGCGGAACGTTTGATAGGATCGCCTTCTTCCTGCATTTCCGTTTGACGAGCGGAGCGGTCGGTCATCAGCGCTGTAAGCTCAATTGTTTCGGAGTGAGCCTGAAACTCACGGTTGAATGTCGCCGAAAAAGCAGCGTGACTATGACATTGAACGACGCCTTCTGGGGCAGCAGCTAACGACTGCAGAGCCTGCTTAACCTGAGCAAGGCTGCTGCGCAAGTCGGCGAGAAATTTCTTTTGTGCCCCGGTGCGCATGTCGTTGGAGCCGAAGTGTGATTCAATGGCCTGAGCGACAGATTCCAGCGCCTTTCTTTTCTCTTGCAGTTCGCAAAGGAGTGCCCGCGAAGAGTCCGGGCAGATCCATACTGTGTTTCTGACCTCGTTTGATTGCGGAATAACTCCGAGTTGCTCTTGTGCGCTGGCGAGAAAAGCGACGGTGTCGGCGGTCACAATCTGCCCATAGTTTATTAACTTAAGCAGAGAACTTTGACTGGCAAGCGATCCGGCTTCGGCAGCGGATAGCCCCGTGCCCTCAAAAAGGTTGCCATCCATATTGTAGGCCGTGCGTACATTTGTGGCGTCAAAAGAAGCCCGGGCGAGAGCGTACTGCGCCTGCTTAACTGCGCAGTCAAGTGACAGACTGTTTAGTTGCTGAAGAGCCGCATCGCAAATGCTAACTCCGTCAGTATCTGCTCTTTCATGAAGCTGAGTTTTGAGCGTTATTAGCTGCGGCGGCAATTCGCTCATGGTGTTTTGAATAATAGAAAGCTGAGCTTCGCCGCTTTTACTATCGATAGTTTCGTTCGCAATTTGCAGCCAAATGCGATCGGCCTCGCTGCCCATAAGACGAATGATTTTTCCGAGTTTTCCCAGTTCGATGGAAGCGTGAACGGCGCTCTCTGCGGCAACCGCTTGAACTTGGGATAGATGGGCGAGTGCCGCATCCTCCAGCAGCTCGGCGGTGCAGCACCGCTCACTGCGCAGTTGCGAAACCGTCGCGGGAAGCAAAGTTAAGCACTCGGCAGTGTCTGTGTCAGCTTCTCCGCTGCTCCGAGAATAAGCCATGTATGTCAGATCGTACTTAAGGTCGAAAGCATCAATTATTCGCTGACGTTCGCGATCCAGCAGACTAAGAGCCTCCTGTGCTTGCAGAGGGTCGATTGCGCCGTCGGCAGCCTGTTCGATCAGTTTTTTCGATTGAAGCAGCAGATCATCGAAAAGCCGTTTTGCTTCAGATATCTGTTTATTTATTGGCTGAGTCTGGGCTTCATCGAGGAACGCCGCGCAGAATTTCTGAACTTCTCCAGCAAGACTCAGTGCTTTGGGATCAGTGAGTGCAGCCGCAGAGGGCAGAGGCGCTGCGAGTTCGGCGAGATTTAAGGAAGTGTCGCGAGATGGAGACCTAGGACAAGTCAACCCGGTTAAGCAGCCTGCCGAAGATGCTGCTAGTTGCGCTCCGTCTCCCATGCGTTAACCTGTTAAGCGAATATGGAAATTAAAACGAAAAAAAGCCTCCACGTAAGTTATGCACATTACCGTGTAGAATGTGATGCAATGACGCTGGAGCAATCGTTCTAGTGATGAATGCCTGATATTCGTATTGGTGCTTTTTCCGTAAAACCGTTAAAATCTGCGATGCTAGGAACTTAATGGTAATAATTCTGGAGAATGGTTGGTGATTGCAGCGGCTGTTCAAGAAGAGAGGCGCGTCTTTCAGGAGAGATGGAATTCTTTGCTCGAAGTATCGCCCGTGCTGTTGCTGGATGGTTCGTGGCCATCGGTCGGTGTGCTGGACTTGATGACGTATTCTTTACGCCTAGCCCCGGAATTGACCATTGAAGGGCAACGTTTGTTAAAAGGTGCAGCGGCATATATTGCCTGTTTGATTCATGACGCCTGGTCGAATGCTGCCGTAGAAACTGAACTGACAGATAGCGCAGGCGGCATTTCGATAACAGCCTATGGCGGGAGTCTTTTTCCTGCAGGGGGCGTCATCTCAATCAATATAGAAACGGAGCTTGAGAAATGTTTAAAAGAATTGCCGTCTCCGTTCGCAGTTACGAATGAAATATACGTGCCAATTTCTTTTGAGTCCAATTTAGTTTCGTTTTTTGCACTGGCCGTTGCGTTCGGGCGTACTCCCTTGTTCGCCGGCCTTTTAGGCAGCGACAAGGATTCTCCGGTTTGCCCGTTGTGGGAGTGCAGAATTACGGATTGGATAGCGAAGAGTTGCGCCGATTATTACGCACGTGTCTATCCTTTCGAGCCTGTCGGGGCATTGCCGGAGTTGTACGCAAGCGGAATGGTGTTTCCTCCGCTGCTGACGGACAAGGGGTGCATCTTTAACGCCACAACAGATCGAATGATTAGTTTTCTTTCCCAGCAAGGGTTTTCGCTGGAGGATCTCAGGCAAGCTGCTAAGAATCTTGTCCAGAACCCCGACGAAAATATTTCCTGTTTTGGTTTAGCTCTTTATGCTGTGGTTTGTGATGAATATCCTGCTCCGGCAGTGATTGCTGCGGTGCAGGCGAAGAAGCGAATTATGGGACTTCTCCGAAATCCCGTAGTCCATATGCGCGAGCGTTTGCAGCTAGGTTCGGACTGGGTGATAGCGGGGCTTAATAGCGCGGAGGAGAGGAAGCGTTTTGAAATTGAGGAAGCGTTAAGACTTGTTCCATGGCTTTCCCTCAGCTGCGCACGCATCGAAGCGGACAATAGACAAAAACGGCTTCAACCCTTCTTAAAGGCTCTGTGCCTGTTCGATATGGAAGAAGCAAGCAGGGTCTTGGATGTTCTGTTAGTGGAATTTCCTGAAGATAGCGAATTATTGCTGCAAAAGGCCGATCTCCTGCTAATCCGGGGAGAGAAGAAGAAGGCCCAAGAACTATGTGAGGCGATCAGTGAGAAGGCAAACTGCGGCGGTGCCAGATTTTATAAGACCTGGGGGGTCTGCGCTCTCGCGCTGGGAGATTATCAAGCAGCCGTAGAGCACCTAAAGGCGGGTATCTTACTGAATGAGGCAGAGTCCACATTGGAAGGGGAATTATTGAACAATTATGCTTGGGCCTTGGTGCAGTCAGGTCATCAAGAAGCCGCGCTGGAAGTCCTCGATCTTGCTTTGAAATCAAACCAAAGTGCGGTAACGCCACTCTTGAATAAGGGGCATATTCTCTGGAAAATGGGGCGTTTCACGGAGGTATCTAAGCTGCGAAAAACACTTTTTGAACTTGCTCCTACGGACCGCCGGGTTTTTGCTACTCTCTTTCTTGAAAGTGGTGTGTGAGAGTTGATAACTTTCGCGCGCTCAAGAGAGTTATTTCGATTACTCAGCCCCAATCCTCTTCTTCAACTCCCGCAGCATTTTCTCCAGCGTGCGCTCCAGCACTTCATATGCCTCATTGAAGCCGATCTCTCCCAGCAGGGGATCGGCGGCTTCGCGAAGGCCTAGCTGGCCGGAGTACTCGGTGAAGACTTGAATCTGGGGCGCGGGGTGAAGGTCTACGCAAAGCTGCTTGAGACGCCAGAAAATGTCGACGTTCATGCCGAGGATGAGGTTGAAGGAGTTGAGCGCAAGCGATTCGACATCACGGGAACGGCAAGCAGCAAGGTCGAGTTCATGCTCTTTGGCCAGCGCAAGAACACGGTGATCGACAGGCCGCGGTGTTTGGCCGGGAAAGGCGCCTGCTGATTCGGCTTGGAGTCTGCGGGCAAGGTCTGCCGTAAGAATCAACCGGTTGAACATCGCCGCGGCAAGGGGAGCAAGCGATGTGTCGGTGTCGCAGACAAATAGAACACGAAACATCGCGCAGCTCACATCGGCAGCACGGGGCCGTAAAAGACGAGATTGGCCCCGGCTGCTTTAAAGTATTGCTGCCAAAACTCTTCGATCGCCCGGGCCTTCTTGTCCGATACACCAAGACCCGCACCGGAAACATGGATATCAATGCCTTTGAGGTCGGAAACAAGCAGTTCTTTTTTGGCCTGCGTCAGACTTGCTGCTGGGTCAACTTTTTCTCCGGCATAGAACGACAACGCAGGGCTGTTCTGCAGCATGTCAGAGAAAATAACAATCTTCTTTGCCGGTGCTTTATCGGCGCTGAGCAGTTTCGCCGCAAAAGAAAGTGTTTCCAGGATTGCTGAAGTTTTAAGCGTTTGATTCTGTTCGAGGATTATTTTAGTCAGCGCATCAAAACAGTCGTTGAAAACCTTCTCGCCGGCGCGGATTTTCAGCGCAGAAACCCATACCGTGTGCTTGGGCTTGACCAAGTCCAAGACGACGCGCGTGTCGGACATTTTTTCGGCAATTACCTCTGTTACCAGACGCCCCCCGGCAGGAATCATAGATTTTACCACTTGCAGCGTCTGCTCCAGCGCCTGCACATCGGCAAGCTTTTCGCTCCGGTCGACAAGAAAAAGCACCGTCGTGTCGTGTTCCCCCGCAGCTTTGCACGCTGCCGGCAGCTCTGCGGCACGGACTAAACGGGGAAGAGCCGCCAGAGATAAAAGAAGAAAAAGACAAGCAGTTATTCGTGAGCAACCCATGGCGTTATTCCAGATTCCCGTTGTTGTTTAACTTTTCCTTGAGCTCGCTAAGCTTCAGCGGAAACTCAAGCTTGGTTTTGAACGATTTGGGCGATACATCATCCGCGCGGTGGCGCAGGTTCTCGTGACGGTAGATTGCCAACTGCTTGCCGAGGATATTCAGCACCCGCGCTTCGTGCTCCTGACCCTCTTTGAGCACCTGGTCATACTGCCCTTGCATCATCTTGATGCGAATTTTTCCGTCGCGGTAATCGGCGTTTGCCCGGTCAAGCATCTGCGCTGTAGCCACGCGGGCTTTCTTCAGGCGGTTGACGCGTTCCTTTTCCCGGCGCTCGACAATGTGCGCAGTATGCGCATTATCCTTGAATGATTCATAAAACCCGGCAACAGAGTCGTGCGCCAGGTAGGCCATGACAATCGCGGTGCAGAAAACGGCGATATTGAGCCAAAAAAACATGAAGCTGCTTTCCACAAGCGTCTGCGTGAGGCCAAGCTGCTCTTTGTATTCTCCGAGGTAAGTTTGGCGCATGACAGCCAGACCGTAGAGCGCCGCCGCAACGATGCCGAACGCAAGAAGCCCCTTAAAAGAATTGGCGAACGAAAACCCTTGCCCGTGTTCACGCATTTTGATGCCGATAAAGTGCGCGGAAAGCGGAATGCAGAGGCCGATAATGACCGCCATAATCCAGGTCATTACCTGGTTTTCACCGAAGATCTGAAAAACAAGGGCGTTGAGCGGAATCTCGCCCAGAAAAATCATCAAAGCAAAAACCACATAGACGGCATTGGGCACGTAGACCACGGGGGTGCGTCCGTATTTGGCGACAAGCGACGAATAGTGGGCGTCAGACTCTTCAAGCTTCTTATGTGCATGGGCGAGGCTGAACGAGTTCTCAGCCGCATCGTTTTCAATGGCGAGCAGGTCTTTGCCCAGTTCCTCTGTGTTTTGCCGTTTCTTTGCTGCGTATTCTTCCTCGGCCTTGATCTTGGCGTCGATAATCTCAAGCGCGCGGCGGTAAGCAGCAACGACGCGGCTGGCCAGGGTGGTTGCTTCATGGAGCAGTTCCTGCTCAAAAGGCGAAGGTTCCTCCGAATCGGCGCGTGGAATGTTCAGCTTGGCGTCTTCTGCCGCATGCTGGCGCAGGTATTCCGGGCTGTACTCCTTTTCGTGCGCCTCAAAGTCCTTTTGCAGGGTTCTTAAATCCGGAAAATCCCGATCAACGAGTTCCTTTTTCATCTGGGGGGCCTTCTCCTTCGCCGTATTCTGAAATTGAGCGGCAGAGAGGAGGCTCGCTCTCTGCCGCCCGTTGTCTGCTAAGCAGTAATGAAGGTGTATTACGACTTAGCCGGCGGATTCGTTTTCTCCGCTGCATAAGCCTTTTTCTCCTGGGCTTCACCCAAGTACTGCGGCAGGTCAAGCCCGGCCATTTTTGCCACTTCATGCAGCGGCGGCAGTGTCTTGATCATGTTGCTCATGAAGTTGGCGGTCGAGCTTCCGCCCTCGCCGTTTCCGCTGTCCCACACCGTGATGCGGTCGATCTTGATGTTTCTGATCGCTTCGGCTTGAAGCTTAACGATCTCTTCGATCTTTTCGACCATGAGCATCGTCGACGCATCCTTCGGCTCGCCGCAGGACTGGACGATGTTTTTGAAACCGTCAGCCTTGGCATTAAGGATCTTCTGCAAGCCCTCGGCTTCAGCCGTTTTGACCGACAAGATAGCGTCCGCTTCACCGGCGGCTTCCCGGCGCAGCCGTTCTCCTTCCGCCTGGGCGGCGATGACGGCGGCATCGGCGCGGCCGGAGGCCTCTTTGCGCATCTTCTGCGCCTGGGCTTCGGCATCAATTTCGATTTTCCTTTTTTCAATTTCACGCGGCACCACTTGCTCAGCCTGCAGGCGATTCTGCTCGGTCTCAGCGCGGGCAATCTGAATCTCAGACTCAGCTTTCTGGTTCGCTACCGTTCCGCGCTGGCGGGCTTCAGCTTCGCGTTCGGCAAGAGTCGCGTTATACTGGGCAATTTCAGCTTTCGCCTTGTTTTCACCTTCGACGGCTTGTGCATTGAACGCCGCTACCTTGATCCGGCGTTCGCGATCGGCATCGGAGGCGCCGATATCACCTTTTTTCACCTGTTCGGCAACGTCGATCTTTGCCTGGTTGACCGCCGTGGAGGCAGCTTTCTTACCGATGCTCTCGATGTAGCCCGATTCGTCGGTGATATCGGTGATGTTCACGTTAATCAGCGTCAGACCGATTTTCTGCAGCTCGGGGCGGATGTTGTTTTGAATCGCCGCCAGGAACCGCTCACGGTCTTGGTTGATTTCTTCAATAGTCAGCGAGGCAATGGTAAGCCTGAGCTGGCCGAAGATGATTTCAGTAGCCATGGATTCGATGTCCCGGAAGCTCAAGCCGAGCAGACGCACAGCGGCGTTAGTCATATTCTCCGGGTTATTGTCGATGGCTATGGTAAAGGTGCTCGGCACGTTGACGCGGATGTTTTGCTGCGAAAGAGCGCCTTTAAGCGGAATAGTTATGGTGATCGGCGTAAGATCCAAGAACTCATAGTCTTGAATCAACGGCCAGACGATGGCTAAACCGCCGTGTACGCACCTTACAGCCCTGCCTCCGCCCACACTTCCTTGAATCACCAGCACCTTGTTCGCCGGACAGCGGACGAAACGGCTGGCAATGAACATCAGAACGACGAACAGAACGATGACGCCAACCATTAAGGCAATGATATCGAGGTTCATAGGATTCTCCTTATTAGTAGTTGTGTTACAGCGAAATCAGTTCAACAAAATCGCTCACCTATTTAGACCGTTCATCAGTAATCTCAGTCACATTAAGGTTGATCAGAGCCAAACCGATCTTTTGCAGTTCCGGCTGTACGCTGTTTCGACTCACGTCAAGAAAACGCTCACGGTTCCTGACCATTTCTTGAATGGTGAGTGAACCAATGGCCAGCCTGAACTGACCGGAGATAATTTGCTCGGCCAGCATTTGAATTTCGCACAAACCGAGCCGAAGCAAGCGTACCGCAGCAACGGAAATAATTTCTGGCTTGTTGTCAATGGCGACTATAAACGTTGCGGCCACGTCCACCTGATGTTCGTCTTTTGACAACGCGCCTTTAATCGAAACCGTAATCGTTAACGGCGTAAGATCCAGAAAGTGATGCTCTTGTATTAATGGCCAGACGATGGCCATACCGCCGTGAATGCATTTCATGACTTTGCCTGGGCCGACATTTCCTTGAATCACCAGGACTTTGTTTGCCGGACAGCGAACAAAGCGGCTGGCGATGAACAATTGGATCACCAACAGGCAAACAACGCCCGTAAGCAGCGCAATCATATCTAGGCTCACGTCGGCAACCTCCTATTCAGCAATCGTTATCGCGATACTAGCCAACCCTGTTATTGCGGCGCTTTATTGGCCAGCGGCCTGACTTTTACCAGCGACGGGCCGACTGCCTCGGTAATCGTCACCGACGAAAAAGAGTCGATAGTCTTTCCGTCTTCCGCCTCCGCATCAAGCTCGCGAAGCTGGTTGTCGACGGTGATGTGCACCTTCCCCCGGCCATTCTCCGGTACGCGCATGTAGACCTTGGCTGTCTTGCCGATCACCTTCTCGATGCGGAAATCCGCACCTTCGGTGGTGAACTTGCGCGCGAGCACAAAGAGGTAGCTTGTCAGCACCATCATCACGAAGCCTGCGGCAAAAGCGACCAATGTCGAAAGCGCAGCTCCGAGCTGGTGCTGTTTGGCCGCCGCAAGACCGGCCCAGCCGAACATCATGATAAACGCGCTGATCGAGTTTAGAGACAGCAGCTTAAAGGCTACGTCGGAGTCATGAACACTGCTAGAGTCAGTCATGTCATGTGCATCCATGCCGCTTGTATCGACATGACCCATGTCATGACCGCCTGACAGATCGTCTCCGCCGAAGCCGCCGACAACAATCAGCATCACCCGGAGCACGAAAAACAGTGTGCCCGCGAGAGCGCACATCCAAAACGCATACTCAACGCTTGTTAGGTTCGATAACATAAGCAATTAGAGCCTCCTTTTTCTCTTGGTGTTTCAATAATTTACTCCAGCGGCAAGCCGAAGTGCTATTGAAAACACTCAGCTAAATACACACCCATACACATCTTTAGTGTTATAATACAGATTCCTACGCATTTCGTCAAGAGATAATTTAGTTTAGTGTTTTACGTGACTTGCGAATAAGGCTGACACCAACAGCCAGCAGGCCAACAGCCAGCAGCGCAGACAAACCAGAATCGGATAGTCTGCGCGAATCAGGACATTTCTCTGCTAGGGAATAGATTTCCGCGGTTCGGCATGGTAAATATTGTCCTGGCTTGAGCAGACGCAAGGTTCGCGCTCCTTCCCCCTCCTCTAGATGACTTGCGCCCGGAGTGCAGTCTGGTGCTGCGCTCCAGGCGCAAGTCAATTTCCACAGAGGAAGTATGGGGAGTATGCGATGGATGATTTCTTTGGGTTTTTGCTGATGGCATGCGGACCGTTGGCTACTATTCTGGCAGACGATCTGGTTAAGGCCGAAGTGAGCGAGGAAGATTACTTCGCTCTCGCGCGGCGCCTCGAGTGCGCTGAACTGGAGAGCGTCGCGCGACAAGGCCGGCTCGGTCTTCCTGTATTCGAACTGCAGTTCCTTTCTGATCTAGTTTTGTTCGGCGAGGTCCTGCAGAAGCTGAATATCGGAACGTTCCAAGTTTTCTGGATCGCTGCGGCATCCGGAGTTTTTGCCAGTATCGGCGAGGCGCTTGGGGAGAAAGCGCAAGCACACCGTGTGGCGCAGAAAGCCGCACAGTTCGCCCAACGTCCCAGCGCTGCAAGCTTTCACATGCTGATGGCAAGCTTCGAGGGCAGCCTGCGGGAAGCAAAGTGTGAAGAGCTTCAGGCGCTGATCAAGCGCTTGGCAAGACTCGGAGATGCTGTCGGCTGATCGGATTTACCGGGCGCTTTTCCGGCGTAATGTTTTACGCCTTGGGGTTCTGATGCGTCTGCCCCAGCCCGGTGTTGAGCAGCGGCAGATTTCATTTCTCATTACGTCGTCGCAGTTTGCTGAGAATTTTCGAGCCTAGCGCGCCCCAGCGTGCGAGAAGTGCAGGTTAAAGCCCAATCATTTCTGACGGATTGCGCCTTGCGCCATTTTGCAGCTTATGCCGTGTCACTTCAGCGCTGTGCTCTTGCTCGGACAGGCCCGCGATCGACCAGCGCACGCGCCTTTGAAACTCATCGAGGCGCATGCTGTAGATAGCTTCGCCTGCATCTTCAACGCGGCGCGGCGGATCGGCAAGTTCCGAGCCGTTGGTTTCCCTTGCGTTCGCGCCCCACGGATTGCGGAAGTAAACCCGCTCAACGCCAAAACGATCTTTAGCGATCTCTTCGATAATCACAGCGTGAAGCGCATGCTTGCCGGCATCAGCGGGCGGCGCTGGAGATTGCGGCTGCGCCCAAAGCAGGCCGGCCATGAGCAGACGCGGCTCGCGGATCTGCGCGCCGGGAGCGGTATAGAAGCGCAAAGCTTCAATCATGCGCACTGCCGGGTCTCCCATGCCGGATGTTTCATGTGCGAGCGGTGCGCCGCTTGTGTCGTAAGTTTGAATCCTTCCCGCTTTATCACTGTCTTTGACAAAAAGTATCTGGTGCTTGCCGAAAAGCCGCGCTGTGCCGCCGGCGATCTCGCCGGCGGTTAGACCGGAACCCCTGCCGATCGGCGCTTGCGGGTGATAAACACTGGGCGCTTGATTTTGGTCCGCTCTGTTGGAATAGACGAGAGAGCCGTTTGCGTCATCGACAAGGGCCGAGTGTGTCGTGCGCTCAAAAACAGTTCGCATTGAGTCGTCGTTGGGCAGGGAATCAGGAACAGTGTGCAGCACTCCGCCGCCGGCGGTGCGCACTGACTGCGGCCCAAGCCGGTCTTCCACTGCGTCTGCGGAGAGCAGCCCCAAGCCGATCCTCGCGGTTTCCGCTGGATAATGCAGGGCGAGGAAGTAATAGGGACAGGCCATGCCGCAAATGCCGCGGTTGCTTTGTGTTGTCTCGCGCACCCGGTCAAGGCCATAAATCATCTGGCTCGGTATATCGGCGATAGAGCCTGTTCCGTCGTAGAGCCGGGGAACCTCCAGACCAGGTGCAAACTTGTTTTCGCTCAGCATCTTATTTGCTTGGTCAATGTAGCCGAGCAATGTTTCCCGGCCCAATATGTCCCGTGCGAGAAGTCTTGGCGTTGTCCGGTCGAGCGGCAGCGGCTTTGAGGCCAGCGCCGCCAGACTCACCAGAGGCCCGGACGGAGTTTGTGCGATGATACCCAGCAGGTTGTGCCTCTCCTTATCTGAAAGGCGCGCAAAAGACTCTGAAGAGAAGATGTCTGTCAGCGCCTTCAATGCTCCACCGCTTCTGTTTAGATAACAGGTGAGAATGCCGCGCTCAAGCGCCGGGTCAAGTTCCGTGCGAAAAAGAGGCGACCGGGCAAGTTCGCACACTGCGTCGAGCTGCTCCTGAGAGAGTTCTCCTTTCGAGGCAGTGATCAGCCGGCGGCTTGGCAGGCAGCGTTCTTCGTCAAGCGCCTGGCGAAAAATGAGAAACCTTTGCTGCTGAGGATCCCGACCAGCTAAGCGAAGAGCTTGGTCGATGCGGCGGAGGATCGGTGCGCAGTCGGCGGCATAACGCTCGCGGCTTTCCAGCGGTTTGGCCAACGCTTCCTGCTGCAAACGGGCGGACCAGTAAGCTTGTGCTTCCGTTTCCGTGAGACATATTGGCTGCGCCTGCATCCGGCCGGCGGTGAGCTTTTGTCTGAGCGGGGCCGCAACCGCCTCGCACTCGGTGTTCTTGCGGCGCAGTTCTTCAAGTTCTATGAGCTGAGGCTTGGCGTTGGCCATGAAGCTGAGCGCATCAGTCTGCACTTCTTCGTTTGACTGTAAAGCTGGCGCCAGTGCAGGGCCGTAAGGAGAAGCCGGCGCCAGAGCCTGGTTGTCCGGCGGACTGAAGACCGGCAGGGTGCTGTGACGCTGTGGCCCTTGCGCAAACTCCAACTCAACCGGAGGCAAACGTCTCGGCAGCGCGGGAACGTGCGGCTGAGGCTGATACGCAGGTCCGCTTTGGACAGCACCAGGCAGAGACGGCCATACCGGTTTGGGTTCGTTTTTTGGCTGAACCATTAAATCCTGTATCTTCACGCTCCCCGCTGTCCGCCCGGAGCCGTGAAATAGAGGGTTGAATCTTCTATCATTTATTATGAATACTCGGCGGCGGAATGTGACTTGGGGCAGGTCTTTAGTGCTTGTAAAAACACGATTTTTTCCGCTGGGCTGTTTGCGTCACGGAGTTTCTTGTTGTAGATATGGACCGTTATTTTCCGGGCGGTTAGCTCAGCTGGCAGAGCACCGGCGTCACAAGCCGGGGGCCGCAGGTTCGATCCCTGCACCGCCCATTTTCCTTTTCACAACCCGAGTTTGTTCAGGGATTGCTCATGATCAAGAAAAGCGCATTCCTCGCCTTCGCCTTCGCCTTCGCCTTCGCCTTCGCCTTCGCCTTCGCCTTGCTTGCGCCAGGTTTTGCCTTCGCCGGAGAAACAAAACCAGTTCGCGTTGGCATCATTATGGGTTTCACTGGCGACTGGGCTTCAGTTAACGATGCCGTAAGAAACGGCATGGAAATGGCATTGAAGAAACTTCCTGCTGAAACACGCGCTAAAATGCAAATCTTCTACGAAGATGATGCTGCCGACGCGCGAAAGACTGTCTCTGCATTTCAAAGTCTGCGTTCGCTGCACAACATAAATGTTGTCATAACGTGCAGCTCTACCACCTCTAAAGCGCTTGCGCCGATAGCGGACCAAACAAAGACGCCAATGCTGTCTATTGCCACGGATCCCGCAGTCTCCGCCGCGCGTAAATACGTGGTAAACTTTTGGACGACTGACGAAGAAGAAGTAAAGGCGCTACTTCCGGAGGTCAAACGCCGGGGGATGAAGAGAATTGCCCGCATTACTTCGATTCATGACATGACGCTTGCGGTGAAGAAATCATTTGACCGGCAGAATAATGGCGTGATCGGCGTTGCGCTCGACGAGGAGTATTCTCCTGCCGAAAAGCAGTTCACAACCTACTTGGCGAAGGTCCGCGCCGACAAAAGTGTCGATGGGATTTTTGTCCTGCTTCTTCCGGGACAGCTCGGTGTATTTGCCAAGCAGGCACGGCAGCAGGGTGTCACGCTTCCGCTTTTCGGCGTTGAGTTTTTCGAAGACTCTGCGGAAGTTAAGGTTTCGGACGGGGCGCTTATCGGAAGCTGGTACACAAACGCCGTGGATCCGGAGGAGTCCTTCTGGGAGCATTACAAAAAAGAATATCCTAACTCATCACTGTTCGGTGCACCGGTCGGCCACGATTTGATTCTGCTCCTTGGCGCTGCTGTGAAACAGAGCACAGAGATTGAACGGATTAATCGCTATCTTCACGATGCAAGAGACTTCACCGGCGTGCTGGGTACATTTTCAGCGACCAATGACAACCGTTTTGCGATTCCGTCAGAAGTAAAAATTATCACCCAGGACGGCTTTAAGCCGCTTGCCCGCAAGTAAACGGGCAGTTTCGTGCGCAGCTTGCTTTTTCAAGTTTTCTTGGTGTTGGTGCTGCTGGTTTCGCGTCCTGTCCGCGCCGAACTTCCTGAAATTCGTATCGGTTTTATCAACGAGCTTACTGGACCAGTGGCCAGCCTTGGTGCGGTTTGCGCAAGCGGCATCGAGATCGCGATGAATACATACGCACCTGGCGGCCAGGTGCAGGGGATTCCGGTGCGGCTTGTCATCGGGGATGCGCGGGATGATGTAGGTGCTACTTTGAGCGAGTTCCGGCGGATGGTTGATCTCGAGCGCGTGCATGCCGTGGCGTCTATCCGCAGCAAGAGCGCCATACCGATCAATCCACTTGCGGAGAAAAGCAAAATCCCGGTTCTCGGCGTCGTCGGCTCCCCGGAGTTTCTCAAAACCAACAAGTATGCGGTGCGCATTTTTGCCTCACCGGAGCGGCAGGCAAGATTCGAGGCTGACTTGGCCAAGCGCCAAGGGAAGAGACGCGCGGCGATTGTTATGCTCGAAGATGAGTTTACGGCTGCGCTTGGAAGAAACCTCGGCGCTGAACTTCGCTCAAGCGGAGTTGATGTTGTCTACAACGAAACCGTGCTGCCGCAGGAGACGGATTTTTCAACGGTGATCTCGCGGGTCAAACGTAATGGCGCGGATGCTGTATATGCTCATCTGCTTACACGTACCGGGTTGTTCGTGCGGAAGTTCCGTGAACTCGGTGCAGAGGGGCAGATCTATGCCTGGTACTGGATCCAGCAGCCGGAGCAGATGCAGGCCGCCGGAGAATCTGCGCTCGAAGGATTGATCTTTAGCGAGATCGATTCGGACAAACCGCGTTTTAAGGAGGCATACCACGCGTCATATCCGGGCAAGGAATACAACGCCGCGGCTTATCTCTGTTACGTGACCATGGCGGCAGCTCTGCAAGCGGCAGCAGCGCCTGATGCCCGCGCGAGTGCAGATACGCTTCGCGAGGCGATCACCAATATCCGCGAGGTATCGCTCTTGGACGGACCGGTGGCGTTTAAGGACCGCGAGATTCAATTCGAGCTTGCCGCGCGCCGGTTTGTCAGGGGCAAGGCGGAACCTTTGGATTAGGGGGTCGGGAAGAAAACGCATGCATATCGGGCACTTAACTGGCTGCGGTTAAAGAATTAACTGAGACTTGCCGATTCTTCCTCATATTGTATGGGGGTCTTGCCATGCCGAAGGACTGTAGCTCTTCAGCTTTTTCTCCGAGCCAGAGAGGTTCGGTGTATCTGCAGTTTTTAATATCCTCTATGTTTTTTTTCTTGTTCTTGTTTTTTGCCGTAGACCTTTCGCGCTGGGTGTACCAAAACCACGTGTCGCTTTTTGTGGTCAATGAAATTGGCAGAAATGCCTCGATTTGGAACTGTTCCGGCACGACTGACGCGGAAAAAGCGCTCGATATCATGACAAAGGCCAAAGCCAAGGCCAAGGAAATGGGTGTTGAGTTTGCCGACTCGGAGATTGAGGTATGCCCTCTTTCTTCGGTTACAAGCACCAGCTGCGCAACCAAGACTGTCGGAAAGCCTAATCAATATTTTGTAATGAAGCTTGAGCATCAAACGCCTGTTTTGCTAGGCTTGCTTCGCCTGCCGGTCGGTGCGGCAGCCGTGCTGCGCTTTGAACCTAATCCAGCCCAAGCTGTGGCAATCAGGAACGATCCTGGTCCGCCGTCATAACCGGTTATTCACCAGAAATCGTCAGGCAGCACTCTAACGCAGCAGCTTTGTCTTAATCTTCAACGCGACAGCCCGGAACAGATCGTCGAGCTCGGCGGCGTCAGTGGTAAGAACGGCCATGCCATGGCGATACCCCCGGCCCTGCATCTGGTCGTATGTGTCGACTCCTTCAAATGGCGGGTCAAGTTTGCCGCAGACGTCGTGGGCCAACCGGCGAAGAAACACATCTTTGCGGTTGACCGTATCGCTGACCGCTTGGTAGGGGTCCAAGGCGCCCCCGCTTGCGGGTGTGCCCAGGCCGATAGTGAACAACAACCCTCCTGGCCCCTTCGCAGCATCGGACATGGCAATTGCGCAGTCATAGTACATCCGCCACCAGCGGTAAGGTTTGGTTCCGGCGGGGTCCCAAGGATTGGGCACAATATCAACGGGAAATGATTCGTGAGGATCATTCTCGTCGTTTATCGGCGTGTGCCAGAGCTGTCCGTCTGGGGTATAAAACGGAGCAGCGCCTGCGTAATAATCGTTGTTGCTGCCGAAGCACAACCAGCCGAATGCAGGACGATCCTCATAGCCGACCATGTAGCTGCAAAGTGGACAAGCCTTATTGCACGTGCCATCGTTTGTATCAGGGCAAATAGATGGCATGCCGGGGCCCTGAAAACCGTA
>JAKPSH010000240.1 GCA_029555385.1 Pseudomonadota bacterium | reverse complement strand
CACGTACGATGAAGGGGTTCAGATTTCAGTGTACGTGTGCATGTTCCAGAGCATGAACACTTTCAGAAGAAGCGGCGCGCCAACGTCGCTTTTTTTTTGCCACGTGCAGACTAAGCTGCTGTATTCCCACTCCTTTCTGCTAGTTTTAAAACACTTAAACTTAAAACTCTTAACGCACTTGTACACAGTTATCCGGACCTCGCAACAGAAAGTTTGTACATGGATTGCGTCAAGTTCAGAACTGATGAAGTGATGAATTTCTGAACTTATGAACGTACGAAGTTATGAACTTCAGAGCTTGGAAAGTATGAAGTTGCGAAGTGATGAACTTATGAACTTCATAACTCTAGAGAAGTCACGGGGGCGGGTGGGGCCGCAGAAGCTCCGAGCCTTAGGTGCTCTTCGCGTGCCTGCCAGACCCCTTGTATAAAGGCAGAAGATGCTGAGCCGACTGAGAGTTTCCGCTAACATATGAAGTTCAGAAGTTCGGAAGTTCTGAAGGTATGAAGTGATGAACTTATGAACTTCATACCTTGGAAGAGGGCGCAGAGGCCGCGGAGCTTGACGACAGAGTTCGCTCCGGCTGTTTTGCCTAAGGCGCTTTGCGCCGCAGATAAAACTTCCTCCGCACATGGGCGGGAGAGAAGAGAAAAATATTTCACTACGAAGTAGCAATCAGCCCTGTGGGCTGTTGCCGGAAGAACATGAAGGCGGGGGTGCTTTCTTACGAAAGAAAGCACCCCCTGCACCCCCGAAAGAACGAAGCGAGCAGGGCTCGCGGGAACGCTCCGGCTGTTTTGCGGAGCGCGCTTTCGCGCAGCTCCGCAAAACTTCCTTCGCACGAGGCGAGCCTGGTGGGGGAGCGGCGTATTTTGGAGTTATGAAGTTATGAACTTCATAACTCCAGATGCAACAGTGGCGGCGTCAAGCACTTACATATACGACCTTTTCCCGTGATGTTGAGGCTAAGGCGGCCCGCACCAAAGTGCTCCCAACACTCGCTGTGCAGGGTGTTAGTTCGCGCCGCGAAGGAAGTTTTTTCGCATGCTGCGGCAGCAGCCGCGAAAAAACAGCCGGAGCATTCCCGCGAGCCCAGCTCGCCCACGTTCTCTTGAGGGGGCTCGGGGGAACTTCTCTCTCGAAAGAGAAGTTCCCCCGGTTCAGCTCCTCATCTTTATCTTTGTCCTGGTCTCGACTGTGCAGAACTGTGCTGAAAATAACATCTAGTGTGCTGAACTGGTTAGTGGTATGCAAATAGAAAAACGCGCAAGTTGGTAGGGTTTGTTTAACAAGGAAGAAGCAGCGCGATGCAACTTAGTTCAAACGCAGTTCGAAAGGACGACGCCGGGGTGGAAAGGAGTGCGCAGATAATTTCTGTGCCGGAAGCGTGTGCGTTCTTAGGCGTGCACAGAAACACGCTTTACAAGTTGATTGTCGGTGGAGATCTTCCGGCGTTTCGGCTTACGGCGGGCGGCCGGTGGAAGTTTCGCAAAAACGATCTCGAAGAGTGGCTTGAGACTCGACAGGTGAGGGGTGCAAGGTGAGAAGTCCGATTATCATTAGCGTTGTAAATCACAAAGGTGGCTGTTTAAAGACCACTGTGACCGCGAATTTGGGCGCTGCGCTTGCGCGCGCAGGAAAGCGAGTTCTGGTGATTGACCTTGATGCGCAGCAAAACCTGACCGCAAGCTTAATTGGGCCGTATACGAGCGAAAACGCGCAGTTTACGCTCTATGACGCGCTAATTGATGAACTTGGGCTTGATAATTTGATTTTGCCCACAAGCACAGCAGGTCTTGATATTATTCCTGTTACCGAAGAGTTCGCTGGAGCTGACTTAAGTTTGGTAAGCGCTGTCGGCCGGGAAGGCATTTTGAAGAGCTGTTTTAGAAAGACCAAAGCTCTTGCCGATTACGATTTTATTTTACTTGATAATCCGCCTTCAATTTCGCTTGTGGTGATGAACTCGCTTGTTGCAAGTGATTACTTCATTGTGCCGTGTAGTGCGGAGTATCTGCCGATGGTGGGACTTACGCTTCTTGCAAATTCTGTGGAGCAGATGCGAAAGCTTGTGCCGAATTTGCAGTCTTTGGGCGTTATTCTCACGATGTTTTCGAGAAACGAGCGCATCTGCCGGCAGGTAGAGAACACGCTTCGGCGCGAGCTTGCGGGAAACATCTTTGATGCGAAGATTCGTGTTAATACCAAGGCCAAGTCGGCGCCGAGTGTTCAGAAGACGATTTTTGATTACGAGAATTCATCGAAGGGAAGGGGAACGGAAGATTTTACAGAGTTAGCGGCTGAATTCGTTGAGCGGTTAGAGGAAAGAGAAAACCAGTTCTTGATGGCGGCAAATGGCTAAAAATCAAGTCACAGAAGAGCAACTGAGTCAGGGTCTAAAGGGCATGGGCGGCTTTGGCAGTCTCGCGCAGCGGCCAAGGCGCGATCATCCGTTTCGTTCCAGTGCAAACGAGCCGGTGAAAGTGATTGACGTTGCGCCGCGAATTGCTCCGGTCCTGGAAGAAGACAAATTCACAGGAAGCCGTGAAGAGCGCGAAGAAAAAGTCATTTCGATGAAGGCGAGAAGAGCGCCTGACGAAGCGGAGCTTCAGGAGCCGGAAGCTCCGCAGCCGGCTGCGACGAGGCAGGCCGGAAAGAAAAAGCAGCCGCGTGCCCAGGCGGCAAGAAAGGCAGATGTTTTTAGCGAGCGCATTACGCTGCAACTTAGCCCAAAGATGCGGGACAAGGCTGATGCGCTAGCGAAGGACCTGCAGCGGCTTCGGACTTCGAAAGAAGAACGCATAACGGCAAACACCGTGATGCGCGTTGCGGTGAAGCTTGTCCTGGACAAGTTCAAACCGGGAGTAGGGGAATCGGTGGCAAATACCGAGGAAGAGCTGTTTGAGCTGGTGAGAAAGCAGCTTTGTGGGGGGTAGGGGAAATGGCAGGGAAAGCTCGTCATTCCTCTAAAGCGAGGAACCATTATGTCCATCAAGGGTACCTTTCTCGCTTTGCTAGTCGAAAGAACGGAAGCCGTTTCTATATTTGGGTCTACGACAAAGCTCAATACTCCTTTGTCGAGACAAATATTTCGAATATAGCTGCCGAGCGAGGATTTTATCTGCCTGAAGATGAGACGAAACTCGATAAATTCGTAGAAGACCCGAGTAAACGAATAATCGATAAGCTCATACGACAAGAGCCGATAAACGAAGGGGAACGAGAGCAGTTTTCTCATTACCTCGCCGTAACGCTAAAGCGGGTGCCAGCGAATCGCCAACGCGGGCGAGACCTGTATCCTAAGGTGCTGGACAAAACATTTGATAAAGTGGACTCATTTTTTCGGATGCTAGAAAAACTCGACGGGGTTGACCGTGCACTCGTCGCGTTTCATCGACAAGCGGCTCAGTACTACAAGCAGCAATTTCAGATAGAAGCTCCCCCACAAGTACATGATATTATGTTGAGCCCGTGGCCCACAAAAAGGTTGGTGGAAACAATCAAGTCAATGTCATGGAATGTTCTTTCCGCGCGCGGTCCGACCTTTCTTCTGACATCCAATAATCCTGTTTTCTTCTTCAGCGCCTACGGGCTTGAAAACGAAGAATCAGAGCTTTGTTTTCCACTTTCAACGAACTCGATTTTGTTGTGTAACCGGCAACGTCGGGAGGACCTCGGATTTGGCGTGGCCGATGAAACGCTTGTATGTGAAATGAACAGGCGTGTTGCATCGGAAGCGACACGATATGTTTTTTACCATCGGCCCGAAACATGGGTCCAGACGCTTGCTATGAAACAAGCTCCGTATTTGAGCCGTGTGTTTCTCACATGCGCGAAATGTGGCAGTTAGGGGGAACATGGATGAGGAGCTGACAGTTAAGAAGCTCAACGATTATGACGCGGGCAAACCTCCACTTGAAGCTTACCTGGCGGCGTCTAGCGTCGAGCTACTTAAGTATTTATGGCGAGGAGTGTCTGGAGAGAAAGCTGTTGGTGAGAAGGAACAAAATCTCGTACTGGCACTTCTGTCCGAACGGAGAGAGGCGGAAGCTCGCAAGACCAACAGATTACTGTGCTGGGCGACGTGGGTCATTGCTGTTTTTACTCTTGTCCTTGCCCTGCGATAGGCGCTAGTAGAGTTTTCAAACGTTCTTGCCGTTGCGCTTTTGCCTGGTGAAATTGTTGGATGCTCTTTGGATGGCAGCACAAGAATTTAACTGGGAAGTTTGTTGTCCTATATTGGATTACTCTGACGATGCCGGAGTCTTCCGGCATAGGTACGATCTAGCTCAACAGGTGTTCATCGCGACAACTCCGGGTTGGTTTTATGATATTAGTCGAGGACCTTATTCGTCAGTTGCCGCTGATGATATCCGATGTACAGGATTAACGATTCAATCCCGTTATTCTTCTGCCTCAATCTGCCCGATTGGTAATGACGACCACTCGAAGCAGTTACGAAAACAGCAAAACAGAGTTACCGACAATATTCTTCTAGTGACCGTGGCATTCTGGTTGGCAAAGCCCTCTGCTTTTTCCGGCGGCTCTATCGTTCATTGCCATAATCAAGACAACAGTCCAACATTTCTTACGAAGAAGGGCGCAGACTACCAGTTTTTACCCCTAGACTATTCGCAAGTACTCCAAGTGGAAGATGTTCGGCTAGGATCGGAACTCCACGCAGTCATCCTTTCTATTCCTAACAGTTCTCCGGTTGCCACAGCCATCCGCTTTATTCAGAAAGCGCTGACGGAGCACTCTGCTGACATTCGGGTGATCCTTCACTGGATCGCTCTTGAATCGCTTTTTGGTCCGGACAATCCGGGCGAAATATCGCATAGGCTGGCCATGCGGATCGCTGCATATCTCGCCAGTGACTTGGAGGAAGGAAAGGAGCTTCTTAAGCGCCTTAGTCAGCTGTACCGCACTCGATCGACAGTAGTTCATGGGATACGTCACGCAG
>JAKPSH010000191.1 GCA_029555385.1 Pseudomonadota bacterium | reverse complement strand
ATTATAAAGAGGTGAGCAATCCAGTTCAGCAAAGGGCCCTCCAGAAGGAGACTCATAAACTTGTTTTATATA
Organism: Pseudomonadota bacterium; assembly: GCA_029555385.1. Classification (GTDB taxonomy): domain Bacteria; phylum Bdellovibrionota_C; class UBA2361; order SZUA-149; family SZUA-149; genus JAKPSH01. The sequence goes on along the minus strand of JAKPSH010000191.1, from coordinate 15,920 downwards.
CATTATATAAGGGATTGGAGGGCTCACAGGTCCTGGCTTGCGCATGAGATATTACGGCTAGAGCTGTTTACGATTCCTCGCATCTACCGATTCGAGATCCTCCTTCGCTAAAGCTACGGAGGATAGAGCTTTTTCTAGAACTTGCAGCGCCAAAAAGCGCTACAAGGTTCTGAAAAATGCCCTAGTTACGGCGAAGACTCAGGTTTTCTGCAATAGTGACGGGCAATTCTTCGACAATCCGGGAGTAGAAAATCGTTATGGCTAAACAATAAAGCGGGAGCGTAAGCACTATGCCAATAATCTTTAAGACAACGCCTGAGCATCCAAGAACAAGAGCCACAAGAGAAAAGAAAGCGAAGGGCAGCCAGTGTGAGCAAGCAAGTCGAAGCCCCTGGACGAAACCTGGTACAAGTTTGAGCTGCCTGTCGGCCAGCACAGGAAATATCAGGAAGAGGAAGCTGTGCGCAATTAGCACGAAAATATAACCAATGAGAATGCCAATCAGTGGAATTCCGGCAAAGAGGAAAAACCCGCCGGCCATAATACCCAAGACGGCAATGCCCATCAAAATTGTTGTCAGAGGGTCGCGAAAGCCGAGTTTGAATGCCGCAGCTGTTGACATCGGGCCGTTCGGCCTGACGACGCCAAACGCCAGCAAGTAAAAACCGGTAATCAGCGGCCCGGACAAAATTCCTAAAGACAGGATTACTCCTCCTGCGGCGAGCGCGCCAGCAAACGCCATCGAGGCGAAATTCTTGACATAAAGGCGGGCGGCCTCTCTGAAGACGGAGCCGTATAGCTGCAGCCATTTCGCAAGCCAAATACCCGTGTTGATCCCTTGCTGCTGCTCGAGGGTTTGCCGCTTAATGTAGTCCTTCAGATCGCTCATTTGAATTAACTAATCCATGGACTAAAATATAAACGGAGTAAATGAGCCGCCCGGATCAGTCGACTATTGCCTGAAGATTCATCACGAATTTCTGTTCCGCGGTGATGTTAACCTGACGCACACCATTTACCGGTATCGGAAACATCAAATTCGCCACAAGCCCGTTGCCCTGGCATGCCTGGATAGATGTGCAGGTGGGCGTGTCTGTCAGCGAATCGTCGCCGCTGAAAGCATCGGCTGTCGTGCCGTCATACTCAACAGGATGAAAAAGCCCCAGATAGTGTGCCGCCTCATGAGCCATTGTTTCGCCCAAAAAATTAGTCTCTTCCACATTAAATACGCCATCGGGACCAGCAATAACCGAAATGCTTATCGCAACTGCCGACTTTGTTGTATCCTTGAGCGCCGGACCGGGGATGGACGGCGAAATACCGGCGATAAATCCGCCAGCATCAGCTATGTGCTCCGCAACATAGAGATTAACAGCGTACTGTTGTACTGCGTCCGGGCTGCCGTTTGCGGCATAGTATTCAGATCCGAAAAACGGATCAGGTATTGTGCCGTTGGCGGCGGCAACATCGAATTCGCGAATGTTAAGGGATATCCGGGCGCCTGAGTATATCTGCCTCCAAGTTTCTACCGCGTTCTGAATAGTGTTCCGTATGGCGGCAGATTGGGCTAAAGAACCGGCATAAAACAAATTAACACGCAGCCGGCCTTCATTGAGGTCCGGGTCATTTTTCGCAACAAGAGCGCCCGTAGTCGTCGAGGGATTGGCGTTGCTGAACGGATCGTCGATCGCCACCAGAACCTGCGTGTATGTGCCGTCTTCAATGGCAGAGTCCTGCGGTCCAGCCGGATACGGCAGGGCATTAACCCAAAAGTCTCCACCGACTGCGGTCGTCTTGCGGTGGTCCTGTGCCCGGTCATTGCTAAGCAGAACCTCGCCGCCCGGTGAGAACAACCGGTCAGTAATCAAAAACGTGCCCGCCGTTTGGGCAACAATCTGAAAGGAAGTAGCATTGGCCGGAGCCGCCCCGATTACCAACTGCCCTGGCACATTAAGCAGAGGATCGACCCTGGGAAATTCTACGCGTCCTCGCGTGGTAACATTGTCTGGCTCAAGAAAGAGATTAAGCTGCAACTGCGGATCTGGCACATCATCGTCGCCGCCGTCACCGCCATCGCCTCCATCACCGCCGTCACCACCATCGCCTCCGTCACCTCCATCACCACCATCGCCTCCATCACCGCCGTCGCCGTCTCCGCCAGCACCCCCGCCGCCGCCGCCGGCGCCTCCTCCCGGTGTGACGGGGTAGGCAGCTCCACCAGCAATGACCTCACCGGATGAATCATCCCCGCCTCCCGAACAACCAGCGAAAGGCAAAGAAGAGAGGGTTGTTAATGCAATACAGAAGATGATGTGCAGAGTTAGAGAGGCAAATTTTGTAGTCATGTCCTGGCATTATCACATAGCCATGGGCAGGTAAAGGCACAAATCAAGCCCGAAATGCCGGGTGGCAAAGCAGCGCAAAAAGAACAAAGAAAGCGGATGAAGGTCGCTGGCTATGGCAGTCAAAGGAATATTCTCAAATCAAATCAAAAATATCGCATCAGATTAGAAATATGAGCCTTTAGCTCTCCGCAGAGCATCTGAAGTATGTTACATTAATAAGGCCGCAAATAGCCGTATTACTCATCTTTTCCTGATGTTAGGGTTGTCTAAGCTATTGAAACAGCTCGATAAGAAAAATGATGCTAAATATGGTTATTTATGTTGTCGATTGACAAATTGTTGGCGGCAGTCGGCCTTAGACTGAATTAAAGCGAATTTGCGGGGAACGCTGTCTTGTTGGTGTTGTAGTTATGGCTCTTGAGATCAAGCTCAATCAGAAACTCAGTCAGGCTCTCGTCATGACTCCTCAGCTTCAGCAGGCGATAAAACTGCTGCAGCTCGGTCGTCAGGAGTACTTGGAGGTGATTGAGCGTGAACTGCTCGAGAACCCTGTGCTTGAGGAAGCCGGCGAAGAGGAATCACGCCTGTCGACGCAAGACGCCGCAAACGGTGACAGAGCTGAAGCACTGCTTCAGCCCGCGTCGGTTGAACAAGAGCTCAGTATTCCCAGTGTTCTCTCGCACGGCGAGGGAGAAGAGTTTTTTGCGGACGCGAAAACTGATTTCTCGCTTAACGATTTGGCGAGAAATGTTGACGGCGTAGACCACGGATCTGATTCTTACGGTTATGAGTATGCCCGCAGCGCACGTCCCGGTTTCGAAAACGAACGGCCTTCGATTGAGGCGACGATTTGCAGTCCCGAAGGTCTGACCAGTCATTTGCTTTGGCAGCTTCGCACGGGCGACTTGAGCGAGGCGGACAAGGATATTGCGGCGCATATTATCGGTAACCTCGATCGCAACGGGTACCTCTGTTCGTCAGTCGACGAAATTGCCCATTCTTGCGTGCAGCCGCTGGAAGATGTGGATCGGGTTCTTGCTATGGTTCAGACTTTGGACCCGCCGGGGATAGCCGCGCGTGACCTGCGCGAGTGTCTGCTTATTCAGCTCGACCAGCTCGGGTTTGTTGGTACGCTCGCCTGGCGAATCGTGGCGGAACATCTTGGGGACTTGGAAGTACGCCGTTATGACAGTATTGCGCGCAAGGAGCATGTCCCGGTCGAGGACGTTTACGAAGCTGTGAAGGAAATTCAAAAGTTAGAGCCTCGCCCCGGCCGGCCCTTTGTTGACGAAGCGCCAATTTACATTACGCCCGATGTTTACGTGCGTAAAATTGACAGCGATTACGTGATTACGCTTAATGAGACCGGTATTCCAAAACTGCGCCTCAGCGCGCATTACAGGGAGCTATTGTCTGGCGCCGGCGACAATTCTCTCGTTGATAAGGAGTATCTCCAAGATCGTCTACGCTGTGCATCTTGGTTGATTCGCAGCATTCACCAACGTCAGCAGACCATATACCGGGTTACAGAGAGCATTATGAAGTTTCAGCGCGAGTTCCTGGAGCTCGGGGTCTCTGCGCTAAAGCCGCTCGTGCTGCGCGACATTGCTGCTGATGTCGGTATGCATGAATCAACGGTGAGCCGCGTGACGACCAACAAATATGTTCATACTCCGCAGGGCGTTTTTGAGTTAAAGTTCTTTTTCAGTTCCGGTGTGCGCGGCGCCGAAGGTGAAGTCTCATCTGAATCGGTGAAGGAACGTATTCGCGAGTTAATTTCTAAAGAGAACCCTCTCAAACCGCTGAGCGATCAAGCTATTGTCAAATTATTGCGGGATGAAGGAGTAGATATTGCTCGCCGCACTGTCGCTAAGTACCGGGAGATGATGGGTATTCTTTCATCCAGCCGCAGGAAGAAAATATTTTAGAAGCCCGGATTCGTCTGATAAAATATAAATGTACTTGGTCTGGGGTAAGAGATGCTTGGTGAAGGCCGGCTTTTTTTCTTAATGCGTGAAAAAGCAGGCGGCGCCACCCAACCCGGAGACCGCGATGATCTGCGATGAGGATGTCTTGAGCAGGAGCAAGAACCGCTGTCAGGCCGGTCCCGGGGCTGCAACCATTGTGCGGGGAAGCGCGCGCCGGCGCACATCGGCGCGCCCGGCGGCAGCGCCGCGTCAGCAAGCCTATTCGGGCAGTTTTGATCCAAAAAAATGCGCGCGATTTTTCGGGGCAGCGCCGTTTGCGTTCCCGTGCAACGCTGAACGGAGATTCGCCGCCGGCGAGACAGAATATCGTGGCGCAAACTGCTGATTTTTATGGTGCGGGGCGGACGTAGTGCGTTATTGACCATTAAAAGAAGGAAGACAGGCAATGTCAAAAACGAACGCTGAGATCAATGTAACCGTTACTTTTCGTCATACCGATGCAACTGAGGCGCTGAAGACTTTCGTAACGGACAAACTGGTTCAGTGCATTAAGAAGTATGTCAATCACAATACAGATGTCCGGGCGGTGCTCTCGGTGGAAAAAAGGGATCACAGTGTGGAAGTGCATATCCGTTCCAAGGGATTTGATATTTCAGCCAAGGAGGTTACGGATGATCTGTACTCGGCGACGGATGCTGTCGTTGACAACCTGCACGCACAGCTTCGCAAGCAAAAAGAGCGCATAACGCAGCGGGCCGCCAAGGCGGCTAATGCCGCCAGTATCCTGGAAACATGAACAAACCACGGCTTGTAATTATCAGCGGCATTTCCGGTTCAGGAAAATCCACGGTCCTCAATGCCTTCGAGGACATGGGCTTTTCTTGCATTGAGAACCTGCCGGTGCCGCTGCTTGCCAGTTTTGCTGATTTGCTTTGCAGTACAGAAGCTGGGGAAGAAGGGACGGCCAAGGTGGCAATGCCTGGCTGGAGCGGCGGTTCGCGGTTTGCTTTGCTGCTCAATGTGCGCGAGGAGAACTCTTATACTCAGATTCGTCCCGCCGTTGCGCAGCTGCGTGATGCCGGGGTAGATGTTTCTCTTCTGTTTCTCGACTGTCAGGATGAAATCATCGTGCGCCGCTACAGTGAAACACGGCGCCCGCATCCGCTGCTGATCGGCATGCAAACCAGCCGCAGTCTTGCCGAAGCCGTCCTGCGGGAACGTGAACTCCTTTCAGCTTACCGGGAGGCGGCAACGCGGGTTTTCGATACAACGGCATTTTCACCGCATGAACTGCGCCGTGTTATCGAAGATTACTGCCAGTATCACACAAAGATGGAGGTCAATCTTGTTTCATTCGGCTACCGCTTCGGTGTGCCGAATGATGCAGACTTGCTGATTGATGTCCGTTTTCTTGCTAATCCTCATTTTGTGCGTGAACTGCGGCCCTTTTCCGGCCTGGAAAAAGCCGTATCCGACTATGTCTTTCAAGACCCTGATGCCGAGGATCTCGTGCGCCGCTATATTGACCTGCTGGAATTTCTGCTGCCGCGTTATCAGAGCGAAGGCAAACGGTATCTGACTATCGGCATCGGCTGCACCGGCGGCCGCCACCGCTCAATTGCTGTTGCGATGCGGCTGAAGGAAGAGCTGGAAGGCCGGGGCATGCTGATGCACGTGCGGCATCGTGATATCGATCGGTCTTAGCCGCAAGGGCTTTCGGAAAATGACTAAGGAAGTTTTACGCGTCGTGCTCGTGAACGTGCTCTCATCTAGATAGGCATCGCCGTTAGAGGCTGATGCACGATTACCCGCTGCTGGATTGGGTTGAGTCAACGGGGGCGCGTTTTTCTCTTTCTTTCTTCAGCGTTTGGCGCAGTTTTCCGAGATGGGACAGCTTGGTTGCCGCGTCGGCAAGGCAACTATCAATGATCAGCTGCTGATACTCGACGCTTTCACTTGCGGCTGCTTTTGCCATTGCTGCCGATTGCTCAAATGCACGCCGGCGTTCGCGCGTTTCTTGAAGAAGCGCGAAAGAATCAGGGGCATTGCGGCTTGCCGCCAGCACCCGGCAGAGCATATTAAAATTGTTCAGCATCGCCGTGACGAGAATGGCGCAGCGGTCCTTTTGGGTCAGTTTATCCCCGGCCAGCCCCTCCATCTTGTGCGAATAGTCAATGCTTTCCTCCAAGGCGAGCAGCGTGAAGGGGTAAAGCAGAAAACTTCGTGCTCCCGCGCTAAGCAGGCCGAAGATGTCATCCATTTGGAATTCATCAGCAACAGCGATTAAACAGCACTGTGGTTTTGCTTCCTGGGCCTGAGCGATAAAATCACCGACAGTCATGTCTGTATCGCGGCTGTCGAAAAAAAGGATTGCGCAGGACTGGGTTTTGATGTGGGCCAGTGCCGGGAGGTGCGAAAAGACGGCTGAAATTTTACTGAATCCAAGCTCGAGCAGAGATCCGCGTATCTGACGGCTGACATCAGTTTTCGCACAGGCAACAAGTACCGGGGTGGCGCGGCGAATCTCAGCTATTTCTTCAGCGGTCATAGAAATCTGCCATACGGAACTTAGCGGGCTTAATAAATGGAATCGTCCGCACGAGGAACAGACATGAGAGAATGTTGCGCACTTGGTGACGGATCACCAATTTTGCAGTGAATCCGGACGGCGCTGTATGATGGAGCTTATACCGGTAAGGTAATAAATCAGATCCTAATGGTCTAGATCTCCAGCGAAGAATTCGCTGCGGCAAAGTGCCGCAACATGCCGGTTTTCCGGCACTGTTTGGAGCAACGCGAGAACGAGCTTTATCGCGTAATTTATCCAGCCGCGATATCGTCCGTGTGCGATATGGGCGGGCAGTTTATTTCGCTGGCTTGATCAGGCGCTGAAGCTTTTCGCGATCAAGCTGTGAATTCTCAATAACATTTGTGCGCGAGCACGAGTCGACACGCAGGTAGGCAGGGTTGCCTTTGGCAAAAACCAGGTAATCAAAGCCGTTTTGAAACGTATAACCGCAGCGCCCTTGTTCGCTCGGGGTATAGACAACAATGGATTGGCTGCTGGCAAGTTCGCTCATCCACTTAAACTTGCGCTGCACGGCCAGCCGCACTTCAATAAATTCCGGACGAAGTACAGAGTCTTCTTGGTTCTCCACTTGTCCAAGGAACACTACCGCTGAATCAGCATAGGCTTCTTCAAGTTCAGGCTTTTTGGGACACGAACAATTCTGCGCTGCGCAAGTGAATATGTCGCCTGCGCCTAAAACTAAACAGAAGGCAAACAGAAGCCGGCACGCAAATTTCATCACCAATATCCCGCAATAAAAACTGTAAAAAGCCGATACCGTATTAATTGCTTACCATCAATCTGTGGCGCATTCCAAGCCTGAATCATTTGGATGAAGCACTACAACAAACTCGCCCCGGAGCCGCGCGCGCTGCTCAAGCTCAAGCGTGACATCTGCTGCCTTGCCAAAAAACGTTTCCTCATGGAGTTTCGTGAGCTCTCGGGCAATAAAAAGATCGCACTGCGGCAAAATCCCGGCAATCGTCTTCACTGTTGCGGCAATACGGAATGGAGATTCAAAGAACACCACGGTGGTGCCGGCGGCCAAGGCCGTCTTGAGGACGCGGTCGCGCTTTCCTTTTTTCTGCGGCAGAAAGCCCAAGAAAGTAAAGGCATTGGCTGGCAGCCCGGAGATGGAAAGGGCACCAGTCACAGAGCACGGCCCGGGCACGGTGCGCACCGGAATCCTTGCTTGATGAGCCGCGCGGATTAGATGGTAGCCGGGGTCGCTGATTAAGGGTGTTCCAGCGTCGGAAACCAGAGCGGCTGACGCGCCGCACGAGAGCTTCTCAATAATCGCCGGGGTGCGTGTGCGTTCGTTGTGGTCGTGATAGCTGATCACATGCGTTAAAATCTGAAAACGGCCAGCAAGTTTACGGAATTCTCTTGTATCTTCCGCAAGAATAAGATCAGTATTGCGCAGGCACTCGAGCGCTCTGGGTGACAAGTCCGAGAGATTGCCAATGGGAGTGGCCACCACATAAAGTGTGCCAGGCTCAGTTGTCTTGATCTGATTACGGGTGCTCACTTTGTTAAACCATGATGAGGCACGAGCGAGTGCAAGAGGACACGCAATGGTATAGGATGTGGCAGCGATATGCAACCACGGGTACTGCGTGTGAGGCCAGCGTTGATGGGCGAGGAAGCGTACAAACTCTTAGAAAACACAGTTGAACGATGGCTGGGGCGAAGCGCTGTTCAGCGTATTGATCCCGTTACGCCGGATGCCTCGCTCCGGCGCTATTTTCGCATTACGCTCCGTGCTGCCGAGCCGTCAAGTGTGGTAGCCATGATTTTTGATTCGGTCGCCTGCCCCGAGTACGATGTCGGCCAGGCGGTAAGGACCGACGACGCATGCGTTGAACTTACGCGATTCTTCCGCAGCTATGGGATTGCGGTTCCGGAGCTGCTTTATGATGCGCGTGATCTGTCTGTACTGCTTATCGAAGATCTAGGGGACCGGCTGCTCATTGATGCATTGCTTGAAGCGGTCTCTGGCGCGGTTCCGCAAGCAGAGGCGCAAATCGAAACCTACTATCAACAGGCGGTCGATCAGCTTGTCCGGCTGCAAAGCATACCACGTGAAAGCGCTTCTTTTGTCTTCAACCGGGCATTCAAGGCGGAAACTTACTGCCGCGAGATGTTCGAGTTCTTGGATTTCGTGCTGCGCCCGGTGAGGATCTCGGAAAGTGAAGAAAAGGAGGTAAAATCTTTTTTCGGCTGCTTGGCGCAAACCTTGGATGCGTGTCCAAAAGTGCTTGCGCATCGTGACTTCCATTCATGGAATTTGCTGATCGATCAGCAAGACCGCGTGCGGGTCATTGATTTTCAGGATGCACTGCTCAGCACTCGCTGCTACGATATTGTGGGACTGCTCAATGACCGTGATACAGATGCCGCACTAGGGGAAGAGCGCTACGAAAGGCTCCTCAACTATTTTAGCGAGCGTATCGGCAGTCCTCCAAGCTGGCGCGATGAGTATCGCCGCGTGTTGCTGCAGCGCGACCTCAAGGTGGCGGGGCGGTTTTGTAAACTGAGCAGGAATCGCGGACTCGTCCATTATGAACGCTGGGTGCCCGGAACGCTCAGGCGAATTATGCGCACGCTGGCCGCAATCTGCAGCGAAGCCGCAGCCGAGCCCTTTTTTGTTTCTTTTTACGCGCTGCTCCAAGATAAACTTGGGGAACTTGCCGTAAGTTGCAGTGGCGCGGGAGCAGGGAAGCAAGCATGATGCCGGAAACGGATAACGCAGATGTGCTGGTTCTTGCGGCAGGGTTCGGCAACCGCTTGCGCCCGCTGACAGACCATTTGCCAAAACCGCTGATCGAAGTGTGCGGGCGGACACTGCTCGATCGCAACTTGGAACTGCTTGCGCGAAACGGACTGCGGCGGGTTATTGTCAATTTGCATTATCGCGCGCGGCAGATCCGGGAATTTGTTGGGGATGGCTCAAAGTGGGGTTTGGAAGTTTGTTTTGCAGAGGAGCCGGTGATCCTCGATACCGGCGGGGCAATAAAGAATATCGAGCCGCTGCTCAGACATGATTATCTGCTTACGTTAAACAGCGATATCTTGATTGCGCCGGACTTTCCCCTGGCCGGGCTGCTGCGCACGCATGTCGCGCACCAGGGGCATCCGCTTGTTACTATGGTCCTCCGGCACGACAGTGCAGCGCAGGACTATGGCGAAATCGGCATCGACCAGAGCGGACGAGTCGTCCGGTTTTTGGGACATGACTATGGGCCCGTACAGGCTGTCCAGAGCTTGATGTTCTTAGGCATTGAGGTGCTGAGCCGTGAACTGCTGAAGTGGATGCCTGAGGCTGGCCACGCATTTAGTATTACGCGAGACATCTTTCCAAAAGTGCTGAGAGCTGAGGGTTTTATCTCCTCGTTTATATTTGATGGATTTTGGGCGGATATCGGCACATCCAATCGCCTGCGCGAAGCATCTAAAACCTGGCAGGATATTTTTGGTATTTCGTGAATAGCGCTATGGGTTTATAGTTCTTTGGTTGCGGGCTGATAAATATAAACTGTGAGGCTGCCTGGTTTTCTGCGTTGCTTAAATCAACGGCGTGCAGGAAAGCGCGGGGAGGGGGTTATTTGCGGTCAATGATGAATTTAACATTATGTTTTTCTTTGGCGGTGTTTTTTTGCGCGCTCGTTTTGCCGGCCAATGTGCAAGCCAAGGAGCTCCCTGAACGCAGTTCGAGCAAGGTGGCAGTCAAATCCCGTGTGCCGGCTAAAGTTCGTACGGTTAGAGCAGCCAAGAAAACTGCTGCTAAACCAAAGATCAAAGCCAAGAATAAAACGGCAGCGCGGCGCAAGAGCACGCGCAGCCGTTCGGCTAAACTGGTGCGCGTTAGACCGGAGACGTCTTCTGCGGCATCTCCTCGGGTTATCGTGCGGCGGGATCGTCCGTTGAAGAGTTACGTCACTGCGGGATTCAGTCCTTCGGGTTCTCTGGTTATTGATGATTACGCCTCGTTGCTTGCATTAGCCGAGCATGATTCTTCCATTGCCGACCAGCACGGCAACATCTTTTATTTGACAACAGATCCTGCGCTGCAGCAGCGAGCCAAGAGTCTGTTGGAGGAGTTTCGTGTTCCGTGGGGCGCGATCGTCGCCATGGATCCGCGCAGCGGCAGAATATTGGCTCTTGCTGGACATTCCGCAGTCGATCCCGCGCAGGAGGACATGGCGATCCGTGCTGGTTTTCCTGCGGCCTCATTGTTCAAGGTCATAACCGCAGCCGCAGCGGTGGAGCGTTCGGGCATGAATGCGGAAACAGTAATCCGTTATCGCGGCGGCGCCTATACGCTTAATCAGTCAAACTACCGCCCGGACACGCGGCGTGATCAAAAAACAATCGAATTGGCGACTGCGCTTGGTAAATCATGCAATCCCGCATTTGGCCGCGTAGCGCTGCGTTCACTTTCCCCGCAACTGCTCGAGTTGTATGCGGAGAGTTTTCTTTTCAACCGTTCAATTCCGTTTGAACTGCCACTGGGGCGCAGCACATTCGCGACGCCTCAGAGCGACTATGAATTGGCCAGGACGGCTGCCGGCTTTGGCGAGGCTTTGCTCAGCCCGGTTCATGCGGCGATGATTGCCGGAGCGATGGCAAATGGCGGAATGATCATGCAGCCTTATCTGGTAGACAGTGTTGTTGCCCCTGATGGCTTAGTGAAGTATCATGCGCACAGCCGGGTGCTGAAGCGTGCGGTGCTCGATTCAACCGCGAGCAAAGTGCTTGATATGATGCAAGCGACGGTTGATCACGGAACTGCCCGGAAACACTTTCAGCGGACACGCAGCACGCATTTACGCGCGATGCGTGTCGCCGGAAAAACCGGAACCCTGCGCGGGAAGAATCCCGAAGGGGTCTATCATTGGTTTATAGCTGCTGCGCCGGTGGAGGATCCGCAAATCGCTATTGCTGCTCTTGTTGTCGATCCCGGCTACGCACGGATAGGAGGGACAGGTCTTGGCGTTCGCTTTATGGAAAGTTTCTTTGCTGCACCACCGCCTGCTCGTCAGTATGTGCAGCGCGCTGGCCGTTATGGGCCGGGATGAGGTGCGTATTAGGCGCTGTTTGCTTCCGGTTGCCCGGTTCACTTGTCATCGTTGTTTGTGCCGCCTTGCGCTAGTTGTCATTTTGTTGTGCCGGTTAGCTCTGCCCGCTTATGCTCAGCCGCCAGCGGCGGCAAATGGAGACGCAGGTCTGGAGTTGGGTGCAGAGTATAGTGAGTACAACAGGACTCGGGGACGCCAAACGCCGCAGAAGGGCGCGCCAGCGTCTTTTGCGAGAAAGGCCGCACTTTATCTGCCAAACCGTATTCTCGATTTTATAGATATTTTCCGTGTTGATGCAGGTGTGGGGCCGGCATCGGGTGCGGTGGTCCGGGTTACTAAATGGGGACAGGCCGGAATGCGTTATTTTACTCCAGCTTCGGTGCGCATCGGACTGCGGGGACGGGATCTGCCTTTTTTCGTTGAGCATTCGAATGAGTTTGGCGCGGGGCCTGCTTTTGTTTCTTCACCCGATCGCCGTGTCACCCCGGCAGAGGTCGGGCTAGGAGCCGATTTAGTGATCTGTGGGGTGTATGCCGGTGTGAGCTTGGACAGCGCTGCTGACTTTATCCTGGGTATTTTCGGAGTGGATTTTGCTGAGGACGACCTGCGTTAATGGCGGTTAAAGCGCGTGAAAAAACTTGTCAGCTTACGGCACAGCCCTTCTCTATTTCAGCGGAGGAAGCGGACGCTTATCGGCGTTTTGATTTGCCGCTGCCTTCCATTTGTCCGCAAGAGCGTCACCGGCGGCGTCTGGCCTTTTGCAGCGACGGACGGTTTTTTTGGCGGCAATGTGATGCGACCGGCGAGAAAATTTTCAGTGTTTTTCCTGAGAATGTCGGCTTTCCTGTTGTCTCTCTTGATTATTGGCGCAGCGCACAGTGGGACCCGCTCTTGTTCGGGGGTGATTTTGATTATCACCGGTCTTTTTTCGAGCAGTATCAAGAACTCTGGTCAACGGTTCCACGGCCCGCATATACCTTAACGGGTGTTAGCGGTTCCGCGGCCTCGCATCAATGCTGGGATACGAAAGATTCTTTCATGGTTTTTAATGCGCTGCGCGCATCCGGCAGCCTTTATTGCGCCGGGTTAATGGACTGCGCAAGCTGTGTTGATTGTTATCATGCTGTCCGGTGCAGCGATTGTTATGAATGTCTGCACTGTGCGGACTGCCGCAGTTGCGGCTGGACCGAATTCAGCACTGGATGCGAGGACTGCCGCTTTGTTTCACATTGCACAAACTGCCGTTATTGTCTCTTTTGTTCGGGATTAGAGAAGAAGGAGTATTGTTTATTTAATACCGAGCTCGGCAAGGACGACTATGAAAAAGTACTGCATGGCTGGCGCTTTAACATGCGGCAGAAGATAGATTATGCCAAAGAAGTTTTTACCGAGTTTCTTGCCGACAAACCGATTCCTCATATTTTTGCCAACACGCTGGAGACGAACAGCGGAAACAGTCTGATTGACTGCCGTCATGCTCTCGATTGTTTCGAATGTTCAGACTGCCGCGACATAGTGCACTGCGCTTGGCTCTCTGGTGCAAGCGGCTGCCTGGAGGGGTTAGGCTTCGGAAGCCGTGTTGCCCAATGTGCTCAATTCGTGGCTGTTGCGAATAATGCGCAGTGTGTCGTTAATTGTGTTGAGTGCTGGAACGATGTGGAGAAATTGGATTACTGCCTTTTCTGTGAGAAGAGCTCCAACCTGCTGGCCTGTATCGGGTTAAAAGGCAAGGAGTACTGCATCTTAAATAAGCAGTATACGAAAAAGAAATATACGGAGGAGCGTGAGAAAATTGTGCGTCATTTGAAGGCGCGGGGTGTTTGGGGCAAGTTTTTCCCCGTCGTTTTCAGCGGCTTGGCGTATAACCAGACAGCAGCAAATGAACTGATGCCATTGGCGAAGATTCCCGCGCAGATGATGGGTTTTGTTTGGGACGACAGTGAAGAGTTCATTCAGCCTTCTCTCGTGCTTAGCGAAATAGATCAGGGAGCGGAGGAACAGTTTATGGAAATGCCGGACAGGCTGGAAGAGCTCACGGACGAGATCGTACGCGATGCGATCTTTATTTGTGAAATGTCGGGCCGTTTCTTCAGGCTCACGCCGGAAGAAGTTATCTTTTACCGCAAGATGCAGATCGCTCCGCCAAGCCGGGCTTTTGAGCAGCGCCATCGCGAACGGGTGATGCGCCTTCCTCCCTGGAGTATGGTGCAGCGGAAAGCTTCCCGCGGCAGTGCGCAAATATACTCCACATATCCCGAAAGCTGGCGCCGTCCCGTGGTCGATTTCTCCCAGTGGAGAGCATTGCTCCAAGAGACAGAGGATTAGCTTTGTTCCGAATTTTGCGAGTAGTGCCCAAGAACCATTTGAGTTATCTCGTGGGGCGTCTTTCGCGTCTGCCATTTCCGCGAAGGCTTCGCCGTCCGCTCTTCGCCTGCTTTGCCCGGCGCTTTGGCGTAAATCTCAGTGAAGCAAGCCGTGCTTTAGACGAGTATCCGTCACTTTATGATTTTTTCGTGCGCGACCTGCGGCGCGGCTGCCGGCCAATCAGCGAGGGCGTGGTAAGTCCAGTTGATGCCGTCATCTCGGAGTTTGGCCGGATCGATGACGGCAGGATGCTCCAGGTTAAAAACAAGTATTTTTCTGTAGCTCAACTCTTGCAGGCGGAATCGCTTAGCTGCCGGTATGCGGACGGATATTTTATCACGTTCTATCTTGCTCCCGGCGATTATCACCACATCCATTCGCCGGTCGACGGTGTGATTACTGAGGCCTGCTATGTGCCCGGCAAATTATGGCCAGTGAACACTTGGTCAGTGCGCAATATCGACGGACTGTTCACGGTCAACGAACGGGTGATCACTGTTATTGACAGCAGCAGCTACGGCCAGGTTTGCGTCGTGAAAGTCGGCGCCACAAATGTCGGTTCAATCCGGCTGGCTTACGACCCAGAAATATGCTCAAACACGAACCCGTTTTCTCTTCGTGCAAAGCACGTGTTTCGCCGGTATTATCAGCCCTCCATACCTGCTGCACGAGGTGCTCGTCTGGGCACGTTCTGTCTCGGCTCAACAGTGATCCTTTTGTTTGAAGCTGGTTTTTTCTCACCTGGTGAACACTTGCGGAACGTTCCTGTCAAAATGGGCGAGAGGATTAATGCCGCATAACATCTATCGCATCGGCACCCGCGGCAGCGAACTTGCCTTGAAGCAGGCGGCGTTGGTCTCTCGCGCACTTGGCGCGGATGATGCCAGCCTGAGCACGGAGATTGCGGTCATTATGACGAGTGGTGACCGGCTGAGCGGGGATCAGACGGGAGTGCGCGACAAGAAGGAGTGGATTGCCGAAATCGAAGAGTCGCTGCTGCAGGGCGAGATCGAGCTTGCCGTGCATTCAGCAAAAGATGTGCCCCTTGATATTGCCCCGGGAACAGTGCTGGTACCCGTGCTTAAACGCGAATGTCCGTTTGATGTGTATCTGACAAAGATGCCAGACCGCAGCGAGAACGTGCCGGCGCTGCCTTATTTCCCGCGAGGCTCCTGTGTGGCGACCGCAAGCAGCCGGCGCCGGGCGCAGCTGCTGCATCTTAGGCGGGATTTGAGCGTTGTCCCGCTGCGCGGCAATGTTCCAACGAGGCTTGCAAAATTCCGGGCGAGTAATGAGATTTCCGGCTTAGTCTTGGCCGGTGCCGGGCTTGTGCGCCTGGGTTTGTCTGATGAAATTCACGGTTATTTTTCCGCGGCGGAGATCCTCCCTGCCGTTAACCAAGGAATCTTATTGGTGCAGATGCGCCGGGACGATGAGAAGTTGTATGAGCATGTGCTGCGGCTTGTCGATCGCGCGACTTTTTTCTGCTGGAGCGCCGAGCGCTCATTTATTCGAGTGCTCGGCGCGGACTGCAACTCGGCAGTCGGCGTCCTCGCCGAAATCGAAGGCGGGCTGATGCGCATTACCGCCCGCGTTCTTTCCAGTGACGGCCGCATATGCCTCGAAAGAGACCTCT
>JAKPSH010000317.1 GCA_029555385.1 Pseudomonadota bacterium | reverse complement strand
ACCGATGTCGGGCACGGTGCGGGCACGCGGATCGCCCCGAGCACGTTGCCGCCGTGGATGTCAAAAATCGCCACCACGCCGGCATTGAATATCGCCACGAGCAGCCAGGATTCCGTTCGCGCCGCACCATCAGGGCCGCGCCACGGCACATCGGTGTTCTTGTTGAAGGGGAAGACCGCCGCCGGAGCCGAGGGATCGCCCAGGTCGAAGAGCGCATCGGAGATCGCACCGATGCTATCCTGGCTCGCGTTGATGTAGCGCCGCCCCATCTGGGTCGGCGAATCGATCTGCCCGAAGCCGAGCGGCCACTCCCACATCCCGTTTGCGACCGTGCAGCCGCGGATCACCTCGGTGATGCCGCCTTGAGGTGTGATCCGGTGGACACCAGCAACCGCCTCTGAACACGGGATGTGCATCGTCCCGGCGAGCAGATTGCCCGCATTCGACACGTAGAGTTCGTTCAGCCGGATGTCCGGACCGCCGAACTCGTGGCCGCCAAAGAGATCGGCATGCTTGCCCGAGTCCAGGTCGAGAAACGCGAGCTTCCGTCCATTTCCAACGACCGCCCCGTGCTTGCCGTTCAGACAGCAGCGGGCCATGCCGCCGGTGAATCCCGGCAGCTCGAAACGCCGGAGCTTCGAGAAAGGCAGAGTATCGCCGGGGCGCCACCCGTCAAGGGAAAGCGTCCAGGCTTGGTTGTCCCAGATCGTGCAGAACCCCAACAAGGGGCCGCGACCGGCGGTCTGAGGAAAGACCGTCGGGCACTCCAAGTGCCCGGTTCCGTGGGAATCCGCAACTGGCCGCAAAAGCTCGGCCTCATCGAAGATCACCAGCGGGCTTGCTGTCAACGCAATCATCTTGTCGCTCCTTCAGAACGATAGCGCTCTAGATTCAAAACCAGACACGACTTCCTTTGCTGCTAAAGAGCGCTGGAAATCAGCAGCAGTGGAAACAGAGCGGTCACCGGAGGAGGCCAAAGCCCCTTCAGAAACCGCTCTGTCCGCTAAATTGCTGAGCCGCACTCACCACGAAGACAAAGAAACTTTGCGTCGAAAAACCATGCTTGCAAGACACCCATATGAAGATACAAAAGAACTTCCTTGGAAAAGACGAAGTCTGACGTTCCAGCAGATTTACGCCCGATTCACTCGAATTTAGCATGGGACTCAAGGCCGCAAAAGGTTCGCACTCAATCGAAGCGAAAATTAGGCCTGCCTGCTCATTCTGTAAGTCGCTGTTATCATTGCGTATCTATATGCTACAAAAATAAAGCTCATTACCGGACGCTAACGAATGCCGGTGTCCGAAAAAAAACGCCTTTATGGAATTAGTTCATCGCGCATCTTTTCGCTTGGGCAAATTTGATGCGTCTTGCGCGTCTCGACGCTAAAAACAGAAGAAGCGGAAACGTCTTCGTGGTTATCAAAATAATTCAAGAGTCTAAATAACCAGGGAATGACTCACGTGCCCAAAGTGCTTCACATAAGCAAGTTCTACCCGCCGGTTAAGGGGGGCATCGAAACAGTAGCGCAGATTCTCTGCAAGGAACTGCAGCCATACGCAGATATCGAAGTACTTGCCGCAAACACAACAAACTTTCGCCAAGATGACATTATCGACTCGATTCCCGTGCACCGGGCAGGCACACTTTTTCGCTTTCTCAACATGCCGATCTGTCCGGCGATGCCGGCAATGATCCGGGAGCTGAAACCGGACTTGGTGCACTTGCACTGGCCGAATCCGGCGGCACTGCTCGCTTTGCTTCAAAGCAAATACGATGGACCAAGCGTCGTGACGTATCATGCTGACTTGCTCCGCCTTTACCCATTCAGCTTGGTTCTCGCCCCGGTCGTCCACCGGTTTCTCGAGCGAAGCGCGGCAATCTTTGTCAGCTCAGAGAATTATGTTCGCTCCTCACCGTTTCTGCCGCGCCACGAGCACAAATGCCGTATTGCTCCTTTTGGCATCTATACCGAACGCTTCCACGCCGTCCGGGCTGAAGAAATTGCGGCAATTCGCGCACAGCACAAGACGCCGATCCTTCTTGCCGTGTGCCGCTTGAGCCACTACAAAGGGTTGACCCACCTCTTTCGCGCGATGCGCGGCGTTGACGCCACCTTGCTTGTCATCGGCAACGGACCACAGCGCAAGCGCTTAGAAGGCGAAATCCGCCGACACAAGCTGGAAAATAAAATTCGGTTGCTCGGCGAAGTCGGTGATATCGTACCTTACTATCAGGCTTGCGACATATTTGTTCTGCCCTCAGTCAACCGCGGGGAAGCCTTTGGCGTCGTGCAGCTTGAAGCAATGGCTTGCGCCAAGCCTGTGATCAATACCAGCATCCCTTCTGGAGTTCCTTTCGTCTCACCGCATATGGTTACCGGTCTTACTGTGCCCCCTGAAGACTCGTCCGCCTTATGCCGGGCAATTAACACGCTCTTGACCGATACTGAACTTAGCTCACGGCTCGGACAAGCCGGACTTGAGCGCATCAACAATTTTTTTACCATCGAGAATATGATCGCACCGGTTTTGCGGTCATATCGTGAAGTGCTTGGCCTTTCCAGCAATAAAACGGTCACTGCTGACAGCGCTTCGCTCGGAAGTTCTGCTTTACCGCCAATCTGCTGAACAGCGCAAAAGGCAGTGGTTACTCAATCTTTGACAACTCATCGCGCCAGTAAGAACCCATCTCCCGCCAAAGCGTTGAACCCTGATCGATCCGCTCACGGATTGCGTCTTCTTTTTCCAAGATTCTCATTGCACGGGGGACAACATCCGCAACGCTGCTTTGCGGGATACAAACCACACCGCTTGAATCTCCGATGATCCAGTCACCGGGAAGAATCGCAACTCCCGCAATGGTCACTGCCCGGCCAATCTCGCCCTTTCCCTTTGGACGCAGCGCATCTGGGACTACCGAACGGCAGAAAACAGGGAAACCAAGCTTTTTAATCTCCAGGATATCCCGCACGGCTCCGTAAACAACAACTCCGGCAAGACGGCGCTGCAGCGCGCTATGCGTGGCAAGCTCGCCCCAAACGGCCGGACCAGCTCCGCCAGCATCAATAACCAGAACCTCCCCCTCATGCGCTGTATCTACCGCTTCAGCGACATCCGCCCAATCGCCGCTTCGCGCAGAAACAGTCTGCGCCGGACCAACCAGCTTTGCGTTCTCGTCGATCGCACGAATCTTGCGCAGCGTGCCGAATCCATGCATTGCGTCAGATATATTCGCCACGGAAACTCTGGTCAGCGCTTCCCGGACTTCTTGCACACTTAATTCAAGCGACGGCATTTCTCCTCTCCTTGCTAAAAATAAGCAGCACGACAAAAGCAAACATAGCATGAACCAGGGCAATTCTCACAGCTATTCTGCACCGGCATAACGGCGAATCTCAGCAAGCGATTTTCTGCCTTTGACCCGGACTCGCGAATCGGCGGGATATCCCAGTGCAAACATCAGATCAATTCTCGATGCCTTGGGCAAACACAGAACCTTTCTTACTGCCCGCGCATTGAGCCAACCCAGCCAGCAACTGCCCAATCCCGCCTCGCAAGCAGCCAGATCCAAATGCGCCCCGGCAATCCCGATGTCAATCAGGCTATATTGCACACCGCGAAATTGTCCACCCAGCCGGGCCATATAACGCGACCGTTCGGTCAGCACAACAATCAGCACTGGAGCATCTTTGGCAAACTTATTCATGGAGTAAATCCCTGAAAAAGCGGCATCAGCAAGCCTGCTTCGCCAAGGCTCCTGGTCGACAACGAGGAAGCTCCAGGGCTGCGAGTTGCAGGCAGAAGGAGCAAGACGCGCCGCGTCCAGGCAGCGATCGATGAGTACGCGCTCCACCGGGTCTGTCTTAAACCGCCGGCAGCTTTGGCGCAAACGGCATAGCTCAGAAAAACTAATCATGTCACATATTGCTTGGGGTTGACCTTGTAGCGCTGTATCTTGTAGCCCAGGATACGCTGCGTCGTGTGCAGCAGCCGAGCCGCGGCAGCAATGCTTCCTCTCGTGGACTTAAGCGCATCCACGATAATATCCCGTTCGTACGCTTCCACCATGCCTTTAAGATTGCCGCTTGAAACAGTGCCGCTTGCTTCCGCAGTCTGCAGCGTCGGCGGCATATGATAAGCGTGAATCACCTCCCCTTCGGCCAAGACCACGGCACGCTCGAGCACGTTCTCTAATTCCCGGACATTGCCCGGCCAGTGATAGGCATAGAGCATATCAATCACGGCGCTTGCCAGGCGGCGCACATTTTTGCTGTATTCCTTAGAGTACTTTTCCAAGAAAAAGTCGGAAAGAAGCATGATATCCGCTTTGCGTTTTCTAAGCGGCGGCACATAGATGGGAAAAACGTTAAGCCGGTAGAACAGGTCTT
>JAKPSH010000188.1 GCA_029555385.1 Pseudomonadota bacterium | reverse complement strand
ACGGAGCAAACGCACACAAGTGCTGGATGCTGTAGATGCTGTGCTCCAGGATGTGCCGATACTGCTCGTGCAGTAGGGGCATTGTCTCGCGCACGAATTATCGTGAATTCGGCCAGGTCTGCGGATAGTATTGACGCGGTCTTGTGCTGTACGAGGGCTGCTGGTTGTCATAGCGGCTTGTCGAATAAGCCTGCCTGCTGCTCTCTGAAGACTGATAAGATTGCGGCGAGCTGTGAGAAGCCTTATCCCACTGATTTTGGCGCCAGCGGAGGACTGCTTGTAATCGAGCCTGCTCAGGGTCGACCGGGAGCGGAGCAGGGGATACGGCTGGAGTTGCGGGAGTCTGCGTTTTTGCTGAGCGTGGCGCTGGTGCATGGCGTGTCTGCCTTGCGGGCAGCTTTAGACCATCGATTCGCTCTTGCAGGCTGGAGAGCGCTCCGTCTTGCGGCGGATTGCTGTTTGTTCGCCGTGAATCCCGTGCGCTGGAGCCGCTGCAGCTTAAGGCAATAATCATCAGCGTCAGCACAGAGATGGCGATGGCAACCATTTGCTGCTTTGGCGTCCATTGACGGGCGTTAAAGCCGGCCAGTTCCAACTTCTTAAGTCCCTGGTATTTTTGCATAAACCCACTATCGTCTCGTGCCCGGGAGATATCCCTTATATGATGTTATTGGAACACAGGCCCTGCGGGTATCTTTTATCTGGACTGGCCGTGTTCAGGAGGGGGGTTGCGAAAGGTGCTGAGTTCTGTGCATGGCGACTGCGGCAAGAAGTGCGATTAACGGGGGATACCAAGAATAATACTGCATTTGAAGCCCGGGCATGAAAAACATGGCGATGTTTGCCAAAAGCAGGGCCAGGCTTAGGCTGAAGACTTCCCGTAAGCGGCTGCCCGAACGCCAGTGAGCCTGGAGTTGGAAAATAAGCCAAACCAAAACCGGAAACATAAGAACATAATCGTAGACCCAACAATATGGGGTGGAGAATAAACTGATCGGAATCAAAAGATAGAGAATTTCCCGGCGCCATCGGCTGACCCCGAAGTAGCGCACGATCAGAACAGCTGCGCTAAGCAATGCGGCCACCGTCGGCAGGAACTTGAGCCATCGGTGCTGGTAGCCGCATATTTTATCCAGCAGTCCGCCCAATGTCGGCGTATCCCAGTAGACAGGGAGCTGACCGAATACAGCAAAGTAATCAATGTAGATTCCTGGTGATAGCAATAACGGTGCGAGCGCGAGCAAGGCAAAACCCGCCAGGAAACCGAATATTACGGACCAGCGTTTTTGCCGCAGATTATCCGCAAAAAGAAAAAGATACACCAGATAGAGCAAATGCGGTTTGGTGAAAGTCATGCCGATCAAGGCTCCCCCAGCAAACCCATATTTTGCCGATAAATTGTCGCGAGAAAGACAGAACAAGCCCGAGCATAAAAAAAGCAACAGCAGCGGAGTCATCTGCCCTAGCCAAAAAGTAAGCAGCGCAGGATAGAACGTCAGCCAAAATAAGAGACGAAGTGTTTTCAAGGTACGCTCTTGTGCTAGTGCGTCTGCGCTGCTTGTTGTGGTTTGCTTACGCGCCAGGGAGGCCTGGAGCAGTTCATGCGAGACGATGAAGGCGGCCAGCGTGAACAGCCGCCAGAGCGCGATAAACAACCGAAGATCTACAAAAGCAAAAATCCAAAGATATGTGTAAACCCAAGGCGGATGCCAGACGAGGAGTGGTACTTGAGGGTCTATTTCTCGTCCATATGCGGCCATATAACTCGCGTAGGTGGCAATGTCATAGGGGTTCCCGCCGTCGCGGAAGATTTTTCCTGAGACCCAAAAGCACAACAAGTCGAGTGAGCCTATCCGGCCCAGATCAACGCCGGCAACCAAGAAGACAACGGCCGCGCTGATGATCGCTGCTGCGGTCATGCGGCAGATTATTTTAATATTACGCTTCACCGCCGAATTGTGTGTATGTGCTGGTCCACCCATGCAGATTAACTACATCGCGCGTCATGGAACGTCTATTCTCTTTCTTTTTTGCAGGAATTTCTCCGTCTGGCAGAGAGAGGGTCGTTGGCGCCGTTTCATTTAGGCCAGAGCACCCCACATGATCTCGAACAGTTCACGATGCATCCGCACTATATTCGGATTCTCGACTACCATTGCGTGAATTGGCGGCACCAGCTGATGGATGACAACTTTTTTCGGAATAATCACCAAATTGGTGGTCAAGGACGTGTGTTTTGGGAGGAGCCGGATCGTTTCATTGAGCTGTGCCTGAATCTTGCGGTGCTTGCGGGAGATCTCGCTGTCCTGAAGCAGAAGCCGAATGCGAAACCCGAGCTTGCGGCTTAATGCCGCTCGGCGTTCGGTAAAATCTTGGAAATACGAAGCGTCAGCATAATACCAGTGATGCATATTGCTCACGATCATGTAGTCTTCATCGGGGCCGATGTCGCGCAGAAGTCCCTCGTAGACCTCCTTCATCGAACCGATTCCTTC
>JAKPSH010000181.1 GCA_029555385.1 Pseudomonadota bacterium | reverse complement strand
CAGGTCAACATAATCACCGATGAACATGCGCAGCTGAAACAGTCCGCTGAGGGAAATCACGCAATCAAAGATGTCCGGGTGGCGGAAGAAAAAGTTTGCTGCGTGATAACCGCCCATGCTGCATCCAGTGGTCATGCACTGCACTTGCTGTCCACGATACTCGCTGGAAATAAATGGATAGACCTCTGCAACGATATAGCGGTCGTAGTCTTCGTGGCGCAGCGCACGCTGCTCCGGACGTGCATCCCAGTTCGCCCAAGATTGGTTGTCAATGCTTGATACGCAAAACAACCTGACGCGCCCGCTTTCGACAAACTGCCTCACGGCATGAACCATGCCGAAACCTTCGTAGTCGCGGGCATGTCCGCCCTGGCTGGGAAAGACGATTACAGGTTTGCCCCGTTCGCCGTACACAACGACTTCCATGTCCTGGTCCAGATTCTTGCTGAACCACTTAATGCTTGAGCTGTTCATATTTGTCACTGGCCCAGTCTGGGATGAAACGGCTAAATCTCTATTAGTTCTATTCTGCTCTTCGGCGCAGCAAAAGCGGATTTATCAGGCCAAACCATATTTTTCCGTTGTTTGGGCCTTGATTTGCCTTCTTTTCCGATAAGAGAAATGAGCAATTATCGCAATTTGCTCAGCTTAGACGTTGCGAATTTCGCGGCTAGAGGTCAAAGTGGTGATGAAATTGATCTTGAGTATCTTCTCTAGGGAGAGTAGCTGATCATGAGACCGCCGCAGCGAATTTTTTGGGTTCTCGTCCCGGTGTTGATATTGTTCGCTCCGACCGGTGCTATAGCTGGCGACGCGAAAGAGACGACTTTGAGAATAGTTGGTGCACCGCGAGCAACATTCTCTGAGATACTAATTCCTCGTGTGGAAAGCGTATCGGTGGATGTCCGCAATGCTGGCGATGTTGCCGCCCAAGACATCAGCGTTACCGCGGTATTGCCAGACGGCCAAACGCTCCAGTTGCAGGGTCCGGACAGTCTGCCGCGAAACAAGACGGCTACCTATTCGATTCGCTGCTATGAAGCTGTGACCAGCAACAAGAAAATTACGGCACGTGCAACTTGCTCGAATTGCCGGCGCTAAATAGATGTTCTACTTCGTTCTTGCTGGATAACTTTTCTCCGGGAAAATTAGAATCAGGGCCGGGTTTTAACGGGAAATTAATTACTTGCTTGATTCCAACCTTGATTTCTTGGCAGTGTAGTTCCACAAAAGCGTGGCCGCTAAGGTGATTGCGGCGGCTTTTGGAAATTGGTAGTGCGGAGCGCCGGGGTATAGCTTGGCGCAAGATGAGTTCTAGTTATTTGTTGTTTCGGTATGTTTTTCCCTGCAATTGAAAAGATCATTCGCCCAGAAACATTTGTGTTAGTGCAGCAGGCCGTGCTGCGCTCGCGCATGGCCTTGTTTATGCTGATCTCTTGTTCCGGCGTTCTTTGTTCAATCTACTACGCTTTCTTTTCCAGGGCCTTCCGCCGGGAGCAGCGTGCTGTTATTTCCGGCATTCTGGAGCAAAGCGCCCGTTCGGCCGAAGGGTTTTCTTTCTTCCGGCTGCGGCGCAATATCCATCGCATCGAGAAAGGGTTGGTCATGAAACCGCGGCGCGATGTTTTTGCACTGGAGTATATTGGTGAAACAGTTGATTTTTTCGAAAAGTGCCACAAATCCGCTTGTCTTGAGCGCCACGGGGAGGAGCTGCAATGGGCATCGGACGTGCTGCGGGTGTATTTCGATAATGTCGGTGATCACGAAATCGTGCGCAAAGCTAAAACCCGTTTTGATGCCGTTTGTTCCACGGCAATCAGCGGCAAAGTTCCTTATAAGCGGGGCGAAGCGGCGCATCCATGGACGTATGAGGAATTCCTTGCGTTGGCGCAGCGGCGAAAAGCCGTTCGCTGGTTCCTGCCCAAGCCCGTGCCGCGTGAGTTAATAGACAAAGCGCTCGAAGCGGCGGCGCTTTCTCCCAGCGCCTGCAACCGTCAGCCGTTCATTTACCGGATCTTCGATGATCCAGTCTTGGTTGAGAAGATCTCTGCGCTGCCGCATGGGACAATGGGATTTTCGAGCAATATCCCTGTAGCGTGCGCGTTGGTCGGCGACCTTTCAGCGTACTTATTCGAACGTGATCGTCACACAATTTATGTCGACGCATCACTCTCCGCGATGACGTTTATGCTGGCCCTGGAAAGTGTCGGCCTGAGTTCCTGTCCGGTTAATTGGCCCGATATCGAAGCGTTTGAAAAGCAGGGCGAGTCAGTTTTGAAGCTCAAAAAGCACGAACGCATAATTATGTTTTTGGCCATTGGCTGGGCTGACCCGGAAGGGTTAGTGGCGTATTCTGAAAAGAAGAATCTTGAGCAGATCCGGCGCTACAACTAACAGGCGGTCGGAAGTAACCTTTTCCATTCCCTGATAACTTAAGTTTTCCGCAATACGTCCGCCAATATCTAGCGATATTTGCCCCGTCCTGAACAGCGGCAGCTGACAGGTGATCGGCGTAGGACAGTTTCCCTTGTGCGCGGATTGGCTTTGTCAATCTTCCTGGTATTACCCCTAAGCGAGAGAAGTTTCTTGCTCTTTACGGAAGTGCTGTGCGGAAAAGGACACTGCGCCGGCTTCCTTTGATTTGCGTGTGCCGCACGGCGGATGTAAATCCAGGGAGACCGGCTGTCTGGACTGATAGGTTGTGTCCCCGATCTTGGAAGACTTTTGCCCTTTCCGCCCTTGTTCCTGTCGCCGGTTCTCCCCTGTAGAATTGTGCATAGATGGGTCTGGGCGGGGGTGCGAGAGTTTTCATTCCCTCACTTTCCGTGGAGAAGAGTCATGAGCACGACAGATCAAGTGGCGGCGATTCTCGCGAACTATGGCCATCGCAACGCAGCAGTGCGTGAAAAGCTGCAGCGGCTGCTGGCCAGCGGGCGGACCGCAGGCTCTGGCAAGTTGGTCATCCTGCCCGTGGACCAAGGCTTTGAACACGGGGCCGGTTCGGCTTTCGGGCCCAATCCTGCCGGGTATGACCCGCTGTATCACTTCCGGTTGGCGCTGGCCGGCCAGGCCTCAGCCTATGCGGCGCCGCTCGGAGCGCTGGAGTGCGGGGCTGCGGAGTTTGCTCCGCAGCTTCCGCTGATCCTTAAGCTCAACAACAGCGATCCGCTGGTCAAAGATGAAGATCCTTGTCCAGCGCTGACCGCATCGGTGGATGATGCCGTCCGGTTAGGGCTGTGTCGGCTTCGGCTACACGATTTACCCCGGCTCGGCAAAGATTAACGTGATGTACGAACAGCTCCGCCTGCTGGTGGCCGAGGCGCATGACAAGGGGCTGCTGGCAGTCGTCTGGAGCTACCCGCGCGGCAAAGCCCTTTCCAAGAAGGGTGAGACAGCGCTGGATGTCGTGTGCTCTGCGGCATACATTGCCTGCTCGCTCGGCGCGGATGTGGTGAAGGTCAAGCCGCCCACGGATCACCTGGAAACCGAGCGCGGCCAGAAGGCCTACGCCGAAGTGAAGCGCGATACGCTTCGGGCACGGGTGAGTTGTGTGGTGCAGGCAGCTTTCAATGGCCGGCGGATCGTGATCTTTTCCGGCGGAGAGAAAAAAGACACTGAAGATGCCGTGCTCAATGAGATTCGTGAGCTTCGTGCGGGCGGTGCGTTTGGTTCGATCATCGGGAGGAACACGTTCCAGCGTCCGATGGAACAGGGCGTGCAGCTTCTGCACAAGGTTTGCGATATCTACACCGGCAGGGCGCAGCCATAGAATGGTGCGAAGGGTGTTAGAGCGGGCGGTGCAGACGGTCAGGGAGGGAGGCGGGCCGGTTGTCTTGGTTTTCTTGCAGGAAATCCAGACAACCGGCCCCTGTTTTGAAATAAGCGCAAAATTTCCCAACCTGCGAGATTCATCGCCAGGTCAGACCGCCGCGATCCTTCCCGGTAATATTCACGAAATATTACAAGTGGTTGTGGGATTTTGACGATTTGTTTTCTTAGTGAGCACTACCCTTGTGCAGCAGGACGTCTTGCTCCGACAACCTCTCGGGTTCCGTAATCCCCCCGCTTTTTCCCCGCGTATGACGCGGCGGCTAGAGCTTACACTTGCGCCGCCTGATATAATTTTAAGTAAGAGGTTCAACAGCAGGACGAATTTGAGTTTGCCTTCCGGTACCGGAGCGTGCGTGCTGGATGCCGTATCTTACGAGCGATTTTTAAGAACCTTAGCGGAGCAGTGGAGCAGTTATGGATAGGACAACATTTGAAATCGGGGCTGGCGGAGATTACTATTCCCGCCTGGCCGAGAGGCTGGGTCATGAACAGAATGTGGTGCGAAAGCTAATCCGTTTACGGGGGATCTTAGAGTCTGCGCAGAGCCATGTGCAGCGTCTTGCGCAGTCACGGCGCCGCTACCTTCGCGCAAGAAATCACGGAGACCGCACTGGCGCTCATTACGAACTGGAGATCATGTCGGCGCTGCTCTATGAAATCGCCGATACCGTGTTTATGGTGTGCAATCTCCTGGAGCTTAATGAGCTGGATTTGTCCGCTTCGGCTGACGGCCAGGGCCTTGTCGGCGAACATGCCGCAGAAGTGGTCTATCTTTTTGACCGTATGGAGAGTTACTGCAAGCAGCTTTTGCAGTTTGAACGCGAGATGGAGCTGCGGCTTGATTTTCAGCGTCCCGTTGACGAAAAGGAGGGTGTGACTTACAGTGAGCATGTTCATTGGCAGGACTTCGTCCGGGGATCGGTTGATGAAAGCTTTTTTGCTTATTTTTCAAGAGCCCAGCGTGAAATCCGCCGCCGCATATCGCAGCCCATTGCTTTTTTAGGTGGACGGACCGTGCGCGAACAGTTGCAGCGCAAGGGACGCACGGCGCTGCTGGAATTAATTCGCCGTTTGGAGGATGCGCCGCTCAGTGGATTACGCATCGAACGCAGTGTAACGCGCGAAGAGGAAGATAAACGGGAGACGCAAGCGGCTTCGCGAGCGCATTTCTCGTGGGGTTATTTAGGTCAGTAGACAGCTCCTCAATGGCAGAAATATTGCTTCTGATCGGTCCGACCGGCGCAGGGAAGACGCCGTTTGGCTCTTGCTTAGCACATTACGGGTGCCGCGGCAGAAAAGTTTCCCATTTCGATTTCGGCGAAGAACTGCGGTGTGCTGTGTCCGGCGGCGGCGCAGATATGCTGCATGCCGGAGAGCGGGAATTCTTGCAGCAGGTTTTGGCTAATGGTGCGCTGCTTGAGAATGAAAGATTCGGTATTGCACTAAAAATTCTACGCGTATTTGTCGACCGGGAGAACTTGAGCGCCCATGATCTGCTGCTGCTCAACGGGCTGCCGCGCCATGTTGATCAGGCCCGCGCACTGGAGGAATCATTTGCGCCATCGGCGATCGTGCTGCTCGATTGCGATGCGCATACGGTATATGCGCGGATTCAAAACAATACGGGCGGGGATCGCAGCGGCCGGATTGATGACTCAGTAGAATTAATCGCGCGTAAATTGGAGACGTTCCGGGAGCGCACCCTGCCGCTCATTTCGTTCTATGAAGGGCGGGGACGGCCAATCATCAAGCTCAGCGTCGGGTGTTCGACGACCGCAAGCAATCTTTGCGCCAAGTTCGAGGAGGCTTATTTCGGGTAATGCGGGCTATCAGGGTGCTGAAAAACTAATTTTCAGCACCCTGATAGACAACAAGTTGTCTGTTGTTCGCATAAGCTGAGAAATGCTAGGATTTTCCAGCAGATCAGCTTACGACGGGAGGCAGCCAGTGAAAGTCAAACATCTCATTACAGCAGTCAGATTTGTTCTTATTGTCGTAGCGGTGCTCTGCCTGCTTTTAGCTACACTTGGTTTTATTACGCTCTTCATCTTTTCGTCGCCCGAGAATATTCCGGCCAAGGATCTGATGTCACACTTGGTAATTATCGGGCTGCTGATTGTAATGGGCCTGATCATTCTATATTTTGCAATGAAAAAGATGCGTGATGATTTTTCGGCGTACGAAGTGTCGCGTGACTTCCGCCGCATTTATCCGCAGCAGCCGTGGCTGTGGCGCAAGGACTGGCAGCAAAGGATAATTTCCTGCAAGCAATATGACGAGATGCCTTTTGTGTTGACCGTGGTAATCTGTGTTGTGCTGGCGGCGATATTTGTCGCGACTATTTACTATTCTTCGTTAAGCAGCGCTTACACGACTAAGGTTGCAGCTAAGTCAATATTGTCAACGGTGGCTTTTCTTTTTGTTTTTTGCTGGGCCGGCGCGGAAATTTTGCGAGTCTTTATGTTTGGCAGGTCTTACTTTGAACTGGAAACAATGCCGGGAATCTTGGGAGAAACAATCCGCGGCAAAATAGTCATGCGTGATTTTGATGCAAGCGGTGACGACTTTTCTGTAAAGCTTGTCTGCCGGCAGACAACGTGCACCAGCTATTTTGGCGCAGGTGCGGTGCTCTGGGAGGGAGTGGGGCGGATTGAGGAGGCCGGAAAAGAAGGGGCGAAAAAGCAGTTTGTCCGGCTTTCGGCCGCTATTCCTAAAGACATGCCCGAAACTAAGATTGGCGGGGCGGGTGCGACCTCATGGTGGGTTGAGGTTAGGGTCAAACTGCGGCCGGTCGCGTACAATGCTGATTTTGAAGTTCCGGTCTTCAGATCGGCGCATTAAAACGAGCCGACGCAGTACGATATAGTTGATATTAGTCGCTTCTGGCTGCTGGTTGCCCCGGTTTATTAAGCTTGTACTCAGTCTTGACGTAATAATTACCTGGGGCAGTGGATGCAGGCATCTTACCAGCTCTTGCACCACTTTTTTATGCAAACAAGCGGTTATCCTCAAGGGGAATGAAACACCCAGGCGTGCTGATTGTGGAAAACGATGCGCGGGCGCGTGGCCAGCTGGTGCGTGCAGTTGAGCAGACGCTGGCCAAGTGCGATGTGATTGCCACAGCTTCGCTGGAGAAGGGCAGGGAATTGCTGGAAACCTTCGACTCCGTCTCAGTGATATTTGTTCCCGGCGCTCTGTCGAACTTGGAGCTTGCTCAGTTCGTTGAAGCGGCTAAAGCGACACCGTCCGCAAAATCTGCGGTTGTAGTTGGTGTTGCAGCGCCCGAACAGATGAGTGAGAAAGCGGTGGCGGAGCAAATGATTATTGGTCTGCACAGTTTTCTTTTTGCACCATATTCGGCAAACAGTATCGAACAGGCATTACGACTAGGTGCGCGCGTTCGCCGCAACGGCAGCGCATCTCGCCTGAAAGCGGCGGCGGCAATTCTTCTTAAGGAGCATATGGAGCGCGAAGGATTGCTGCAGGATTCAAGCGCACACACAGAAAGCCTGTGGGAGAGCGTCCGCGCGACTTATGATCAGTTTCGCGAAATGACCGGAGAGTCGCTTTCTGCGCCCGTGGTCCACGCTTTGGAGAAAATGCCGCCGCGGGAGCGTGCTGAACGCTGCGAGTCGATAAGCAAGTTCCTGCGCAAACTTGTTCGCAAAGCAAACACTGACGATCTGATGCAGTAACAAGCCTTTGTCGGGAGGGTAATCCACTTAAAAGACTTAACCCCCGGTAAAGTACTTGTGTTTCCGCGGCCTTTCAGGCGACAATAATCAGCGTTTTTTGAATATACCTGGGATATGTCTGCGTCAGATCGCTGACCGTCTGACAAAGGCGAGCGCATTTCCGAGAAAGAGAATAATGAAGCAAGATCCAAAAACCAACGGGCAAGAAACAAAACAGGTGCTACGAAGGCGAGTCGCCTTGGGCTTGGTTGTTGCGGCGGGATGTGCGGCTTTTTTCTGGAAATGCAGCCGCAACAGCGAGGGGACGGCGGTAGATCTGATGACGGCAAAGGTTGTGCGGGGTGACTTGCTTGCGGCGATAAGCGCATCAGGCACGATTGAGCCGGAGGAAGTCATTGATGTTGGGGCGCAGGTTGCCGGACAGATTCGTTCATTTGGCAAGGATGCGTCGGGCAAAGAAATCGATTACGGCTCAGTGGTGGATGAAGGAATGGTGCTCGCCGAGATTGATGATTCTCTTTACCGCGCTGATGTCGCTGAAGCAAAAGCGCGGGTGCTGAGTGCGCGCGCGGCTCAAGTGCAGAGTGAGGCAAAACTGGCGCAGACTGAGCGAGATTGGAAGCGGGCGCAGAAGCTTGGTCCTTCAGCGGCGCTTTCGCAGACCAATTACGACGCATATCAAGCGGCATTTGAAGCGGCGGCGGCTAATGTCGATGTTACGCGGGCGCAGGTTGCACAGGCCGAGGCTGTTCTTGTCCGGGCAGAACTTAACCTTGGCTACTGCACCATTCGCTCGCCTGTCCGCGGGGTGATTATTGATCGCCGGGTAAACATTGGTCAGACAGTGGTGTCCAGCTTTAATGCACCCAGCTTGTTTTTAATTGCCAAGGATTTGCAGCGTATGGAGGTGTGGGCGGCAGTGAACGAGGCCGATGTTGCCCGGATCTTTCCGGGGCAGCGTGTGCGTTTTACGGTCGACGCGCTGCCGGGCGAAGAATTCGAGGGCGTGGTGAGCAAAGTCCGGCTCAATGCGCAAATGATGCAGAATGTGGTGACCTACACGGTAGAGGTGCAGACCGGTAATGCGGGCGGCCGTTTGCTGCCTTATCTCACCGCGAATTTGAAGTTTGAAACCAGTAATGTACAAAGTGTGCTGCTTGTGCCGAATGCTGCGCTGCGCTGGGTTCCCCCGGATGAACTGTTAGGACCGGAAGGCATAAAGCGCAACGGCGGCGGCAAAGACACGGATGAACTTAGCCGCGATGCCGCCGCCGTGCCGGGCTCCTCCCCGGAGCGGGAAAAGGGCCGGGTGTGGGTTCGTGCTGGCCGTTATGTTAGCGCCATCCCGGTTTCCGTGATTGGCTCTGATGGTGTGAATTCAGCAGTTGAGAGCACGGCTTTAAGCGAAGGTGACGAAGTTGTTTTGCGGCTGGTCGAGAACCAGGATGCCGGCAGTGCGCCGGCAGGCGCAAGCCCGTTTGCCCCAGCGTTTCGCCGAGGAAAGCGATGATCAGACTGGAAGGCATAGAGAAGACCTATCATGTCGGTGAAGTTGACTTGCCGGTGCTGCGTGGTATTTCGCTGGAAATCGCGCAAGGCGAGTATGCGGCGTTAATGGGGGTTTCCGGGTCTGGTAAGAGCACGCTGATGAACATTATCGGCTGTCTCGATCGTCCGACCAGCGGCGCTTACTGGCTTGACGGTGAGGAGGTTTCCTTGCTCAGCGAGGATGAGTTGGCGCGCATTAGAAACAAGAAGCTTGGTTTTGTTTTTCAGAATTTCAACCTTCTCAGCCGGACATCGGCGCTGGAGAATGTGATGCTGCCGCTGATGTACAGCGAACCAGAGTTGATTGAGCGTGAAGCCGCGCGCCGGGCTGAAGAAATGCTGGTTCGTGTGGGGCTGGCTGAACGCATGAAGCATCACCCGGCGCAGCTCTCGGGAGGGCAGCAGCAGCGCGTGGCGATCGCCCGGGCTTTGGTAAATAATCCTCCGTTCTTGCTTGCCGACGAGCCGACGGGGAATCTCGATTCAAAGATGAGTGCGGAGATCATTGCACTTTTCTCGGAACTTAATGAACGCGACGGTATAACAGTGCTGCTTGTTACCCACGATGCTGACGTGGCGCACAATGCGGGCCGGGTGATTCATATCCGCGACGGACGGATTGATGCTGATACGGCGGAAAAGAAAGAGCCGCGAAGCCCCGGAGCTGCACAATGAGGTTCTCACAGACAACGCGGACAGCGCTGCGGGGGCTGCGGCGAAATATTACGCGAGCCGTGCTGACGACGCTGGGCATAGTCATTGGTATCGCTGCCGTGATCGCGATGATGGAAATCGGTCAGGGTGCGTCCATTGCTGTCGAGCGGACGATTCTGAGCATGGGCGCGAATAATCTGATGGTCCTCCCCGGAACCGCGGCAAGCGGCGGCGTGAGCTTTGGTGCGGGGTCCGTGCTTACGCTTACCGAAGATGATGCGCAGGCGATTATGCGGGAGTGTCCCGCGGTGCGCAATGTGGCGCCGATTGTGCGCGTGCGCACGCAGGTTGTCTATCAGAGCAAGAACTGGGTACCGATGTTTATTTACGGCACGACTCCCGAATATCTCGAAGTGCGCGAGTGGACTAATCTCGCCGAAGGAACGATGTTTACCAGCCGGGAGGTGGCGGCGAGTGCCAAGGTATGCATCATCGGCCAGACTATTGTACGCGAACTCTTCTTCGGGGAGTCTGCTGTCGGCAGAGAACTGCGGGTACAGGGGGTTAATTTGCGTGTTGTGGGTGTTCTCGGCAGCAAAGGCGCGAACATGATGGGCATGGATCAGGATGATATTGTCATTGCGCCGTGGACGACGATTAAGTACCGCGTATCTAACGCACCGAGCGCAACGGGCAGCAGCCAGCTTGCCTCTTCGGCTGCGGAGTCAGGCATGAAAAGTGTTTATCCAGGCACCGGGTCCAGCATCTACCCGTCCACAGCGGCGAGCGGGGGAACAAGCACGTTTGCCCGCCAGCGTTATGTGAACGTTGATCAAATAGTCATTGCTGCCCGGTCGAAGCAGGAGATCGAGCCGGCCATCGCGCAAATTACCTCTCTGCTCAGGCAGCGGCACCGGATTCGTCCTGGTGAGCCCGATGATTTCACGATACGCAACATGACGGAAATGACCACTGCCTTGACTTCGACCAACCGCTTGATGACTCGCTTGCTGCTTGTTGTCGCGCTGATTTCACTGATTGTCGGCGGCGTAGGCATCATGAACATCATGCTTGTTTCAGTGACTGAGCGTACGCGTGAAATTGGAATCAGGCTGGCGGTCGGGGCGAAGAAAAGCGATGTGTTGAAACAGTTCTTAGTGGAAGCCGTGATCCTTTGTTTGGCGGGCGGCGTGCTGGGGATAGTGCTTGGCCGCGCCGCTTCGGTTCTTGTTGCCGTGGTGCTGAAGTGGCCGACGGCAGTTTCGGTCGGCGCGATTGTTGCTGCGGTCTCGGTTTCAGCTACGGTCGGCGTCGTCTTTGGGTTTTATCCGGCCTGGAAAGCCTCGCGGCTTAATCCGGTTGAAGCGCTGCGCTATGAGTAGTTGATAATTAGTGTGGAAATTCAATGAATTGACTTGCCTGCCGAATTGCTATAAAATCCATCAGAATTATCCCTCGGAATGTTCTCTAATAATAAGTCTCAAGTTTTAGTGTAATGGGCAGTCCTTACTCAACGCCAGTTCAGATGCGCCGTTGGGGAAGGGCTGCTGCGGGATCTATGTTAGGTTCCAAAAGAAGGCAGCAGCAGCCGGCCGTTTGTTTGCTTAAGGAGCTTGTGTGATGGAGAAGCGACAATTCCAAGCGTTCTACGGCGAGACGATGGCGAAGGCAGTGGCGTTGGCTATGCCCGTTATCCTCGAAGCGCTGTGGAAATTCAAATGGACTATCCGCGTGGGAACCTGCGCGGGGTCCACGGTGCGCCCGTTCTTTGACGCGCTGGCGAAGGAGCGCCAAGTGGGGACGCCCTGGGATGACGTCATTCGCCGGTTGATCTTTATGACCGGTGATGAGCGGGTGGTTGAGCCGACCTCGCCTGCGTGCAACCTCGGAGCGTTGGGCCGGGATCTGTTCGGTCCCTTGCGCGTGAGCGACGATCACATCGAGTGGTTCCGCTTTGACGAGGAAGCGGAGGACTCAGGCCTTGCTGAGTTGAACGGGCGATTCCGGAAACGCGGCGGCGCGGTGGACGTGAATATCGCCGCCCTCGGGCCGCGAGATGCTGGATTCGGGCATTTCTATTCCATCTTCGGCCCGGTGCTGGACCAGATCTGGGATGCGACGGAGTACGTTCTGGTCGAGCAGGGGGAGAAGGAGCCCCGCCGGCGCGTCACTCTGCCGCCCAAGGTCGTCCTTGCGGCACCTCTCAATCTGGTGTTCGTCAGCAAGGGGCGCGAAGATGTGCTCCGTGCTTTCTTCGAGGATTCGGCTCAGTTCGCTGACTGTCCCGGCCGGATGCTGCGCTACTACGACGCGCTTCCGGGGACGGCGAAAGGAAAGTTGCCGCTGCGGACGATTCTCGTCTCGGATTGCGACCCCTCCGGTTTCGTTGTGGAGTAGGGGGTCTTGTGGTGTCGCGCGGGAGGGACATTTGTCTGGTCCCTCCCGCCGGTGGAAACGCAGGTTTAAACAGCCCGCAGCAGATCTACTGCTTATGCATTGCTGCCGGTCCGCGCAAAACCAGCTAAACGTCCAGTCCAAGCTGTTTAAGCTGTGCAGCCGTCTGCTTGCAGCTTAGGTGGTGAATCGGCAGCCAATTCCGCTTGCGCGCAGCAAGGACATTTTGCTCGAGGTCATCAATGTAGATTGTCCGCTGCGGCAGCAGTCCGAATTTCGCCTCGGCCAGGGCAAAGATTGCGGAGTCAGGTTTGGCCATGCCCGCTTCAAAAGAAGTGAGCGCGCCGTTTGCATAGCTCATCAGCGCGTATTCTCTTTCCAAGTGATACCAGTGAAGCTCATTAGTGTTGCTGAGCAGGTAAACGGGGTGCTTTTGTTTTAGCGACTCGACAAGTGCCAGCATTTCAGGAATAGGCGTGAAAATATCCTCCCAGTGCCTTTGCAGTTCTTGCCGGGAAGGCCGCTTGGCCAGGATGCGTTCTATATTCTGCAAATACTGTTCGCTGGAGATTAAACCGCGCTCGTATGCGTGCATGTTTGTTTGATCAATAAATTCCTGATCCGTCTCAAAGTCAGCGCCGGAGCGCCGGAGAAAAGCGCGGAAGTGCTCTACGCTGAAATCGATCAAGACTTTGCCCACGTCGCAGACAATAGTGAGGCCGTTTTCTGCCGCATTAAATGACATGGTGGGACTTCTTCAGGCTAATCTTCGGCTGCGGGAGCTTTCGTTCTCCGGCGTCTGCCCTTTTTCGGTGCATCGCCTCGCTCTGCCCGTGCTTCGAGAAGCTGGACGGCGTCCTCGACCGTCACTGTGTTGGGATCCATGTTCTTGCCCAACGATGCGTTCAAAGTGCCGTCGCTGACATACGGCCCGTACCGTCCGCTGAGGATCTGAAGGGCCGCGCCAGAGACGGGATGGCTGCCCAGTTCGCGCAGCAGCGCCGGCTTCATGCGCGCCCGGCCTTTGCCCTTAGGCTCGTTAAGCAGTTCCAGCGCTTGTTCCAGCGTTATATCCAGCGGGGAGAATCTGTCTTGCGGTATCGAGCGCGTGTCCTTATCACACTTGATGTAGGGGCCGAAACGGCCAACCGCGGCCACCACTTTCTTTTGTGTTTCAGGATGTTCGCCCAAACTCCGCGGCAGTGAGAGAAGCTTCAACGCACATTCGAGATCCACGCTTTCCGGCGCCATCTTCGAGAGCAGCGAAACCATCTTGGGCTTTTCTTGGCCGCCGCTCTGCCCGAGCTGCACGTAAGGACCATAAGGGCCGATTTTTAAAAACACAGGTTCGCCTGTTTCCGGGTGTGTCCCAAGGGATTCAGGCTCACGTGATGCATTGAGCAGCATTTTTTGCGCTTCCTCAAGCGTCAGCTCATCGGGCGCCAGTTCATCGGGAATGCTTGCCCGCTGAGTCCCGTCCGTGAGGAACGGACCGTAGCGTCCGATTCTTATTTCAATATCTTGATTGTCGCCGGTGCGTCCGAGCGGGATACGGCAAGCCTCGCGCGGGTCGACCGAACTCTCTCCCTGCTCAACTAGTGCGCGCAGTCCGGGATAGCCGTCGCCGAAGTAAAAATCGTGCAGATACTTCAAGTTTTCCGCTTCGCCGCGGGAAATTGCATCAAGGTAGTCCTCGAGCCGTGCTGTAAAATCATAATCGACCAGACTAGAGAAATGCTTTTCCAGCATGCCCACTACAGCCATCGCGGTAAAGGTTGGCACCAGCGCTGTGCCTTTTTTGAAGGCGTATTGGCGTGAGAGCACAAGCTCCACAATCGCCGCCCAAGTGCTGGGCCGCCCGATACCCCGGCGTTCGAGTTCACGAATCAAGCTTCCTTCAGTGTAGCGCGGCGCAGGCTGTGTCTGGTGTTCAAGCGGCTCAAGCTGTAGCGTCTTCAGCGTTTCGTTTTCCACTAAATGCGGGAGGATCTTTTCCCGATCGGCGAGTTCGCTTTCCGGATCATCGCTGCCTTCCACATAAGCGCGCAGAAAGCCGGGGAATTCAATGGTTTTGCCGGAGGCGCGAAAGAGCGCGTCATCAATGTTGATTTGGACGACAATATGCTTGCCGCGCGCGTTCTGCATTTGGCTGGCGACGGTGCGCTTCCAGATCATTTCGTAAAGCCGGCCTGCTTCTTCTCCCATCTGCTGTTTGACGGCATCGATCGGCGTAAAGGACTCACCCGCGGGACGAATCGCTTCGTGGGCTTCCTGAGCATTTTTTACCTTTGTCGCGTACTGCCGTGGTTTGGCAGGGAGATACTCTTCGCCGAAATCGCGGCGAATCAGGCTGCGGGCGGCATGAAGAGCTTCCTCAGAAAGCGTGGTGGAATCTGTTCTCATGTAAGTAATAAAGCCGTTTTCATAGAGCTGCTGCGCAACGGCCATTGTGCGTTTTGCTGAATAGCGCAGTTTGCGATTTGCTTCCTGCTGTAATGTGCTGGTGACAAACGGGGAAGGGGGAGTGGTCGAATACGGTTTTTCTTCAACGGATGAAACCACCGGTGCGGCTTCCATCAGACGCTGCGTCAATGCCTTAGCTTGCTCTTCGTTGAGCGCGGCGACTTTCTCATCAGCGCGGAGGTTTCCGTTTTCGGGATCGAAATCCTTGCCCGAAGCAATGCGTTTACCCTGAAGCTGGACCAGTTCGGCTTCGAACTGGTCGTTGCCGGTTTGGCTGGACAACTTCTGAAATACGGCCTTTAAATCCCAATAACTTGCCTGCCGGAAGCGAATTCGCTCACGCTCGCGTTCAACCAGCAGCCGCACGGCAACGCTTTGGACGCGGCCTGCGCTGAGACGCGGCGCCATTTTCTTCCACAACAGGGGGCTCACTTCATAGCCGAAAAGGCGATCGACGATGCGCCGCGTTTCTTGGGCGCGCACGAGGTTCAAATCGATTTCACGCGGATTGTTCAGCGCCTGTTCAATGGCCTCTTTGGTAATTTCGTGAAAAACAAGCCTCTTGGTTGGGACGTGCGGCTTAAGGGTATCCAAAAGATGCCAGCTAATCGACTCACCTTCGCGGTCTTCGTCCGTTGCTAGATAGAGCAGTTCGGCCTTGGCGATAGCATCTTTGAGCGCCTTAACGTTTTCTTTTTTATTCTTTGGAATGACGTATAGCGGCTGGAAGTCACAGGCGATGTTTACACCAAGCTTCGCCCAGTTTTCTTTCTTTAATTTTGCCGGTATTTCGGAGGCGCTGTTCGGCAGGTCTCTGATATGCCCGTTGGAAGCTCGAACGGTGTAATCTTTACCGAGGAACTTCGTTATGGTTTTTGCCTTAGTTGGGGACTCGACAATGATGAGCGGTTTGCTGCTCATTGATTCCGCCTTTTTCTCAATAGCTAGATCCTTCGACGCGCCTAAAAAGATACCAACTTCTGCGGTATAGCTGGCTGGTCCCCGAATTAATCTCAAAACGAAGTTATTAACACAAGAGTTTTTGACGAGAAAAACTTTTTGTTTACGAAAGTTACACCCGCAAAACTTACCATCTCAAAAATATCGCAATAAATACAACATATTAGTGTATGAGAAGTATTCTGCTGGCGGAAGAGATCACTTGAGGCAGCGAACCCGGTATAACAGTTAATGAATACAAAGCCTTATTACGCCGGTATTTCCGTCTATGGCTGGCTTTTCGGACTTGCTGCAGATCTTGATTAGCTGTTCGGTCGACTTGCTCGGCAATGGAGCTGTGCATGGCGGTAAAGGAATGATGATGGCCGGTGCAAAACGCATCGGCTGGGCTGGGGGCGGCAGTTCGCGGGGGGGACGGAGGTTTGGCGGCCACCGCATTGCGCAGCGCTCGTTGGGCGGCGGTTTCGGCGGCTGCGGGCGAGGGAATCTGCATAATTACGACCCCAAGCAGGCTTACTTGTCTACTCTCCCGGGCGCATCAAAACGCAAAAAAAGTGCACCAGCCCACCTTTTCGGGCGGCCAACCATGCAGACGCCTGATGGGCCGCTGGGGCGTTACGGCAGCAAATGGTGCAAGGGCAGCGCCTATAGCCCAGCCGGACACAGCCGGCGGCCCCGGGGCAATATTAATTTTTAAAAAAAGTGAAGCAGCTTCAGTTCTGATACGGACTCTTGAAGGGGGAGGAATCCGCTGTCTGATGCGGACCGTGGTGGTTTCGGTATCCGTAAATCATTATTAGAGGTTCGTTCAGTGAATCGGGTTGTTTTTGTATTACGCACCTTGCTGCTGATTGCCCTGTGCGCCAGTTTTGCGCAGGCGGAGTCGTCTAAAAATCGCCGGATACTTAAAAATAAGCCAAGCAGGTTTTCTCAGCTTGGCTTCGATGCACCGGCGCACGAAGACAAGAAAAGGGAGCTGCTCAATCGCATCCTTGCGGAGGAGGAAAGGGAAGAGCCGCGAAGCAGCAGCCCCAGTCCCGCGCAATACAGTCGTGCCAGTATGGCGGATGCCGCGCAGCCTGCAGAAATTACACAAGATACCCAAAAGCCTGCCGTTGGCGGGAAAACGGCAGGTTCAGCGAAGAGTGTCGCTGTGGTTTTCGCTGAACTTAGCGCACCCTATTCTGATTATGGGCTGCTTGCACCGCAGTTGCCGCAGCCCGATACGGACAGCGAGAATCCGCTGCTTATTGCGGGAAACATAAAATGGCTGCGTCAAGATGGAGAGACTTGCGCCGAGCCAAAAAATGCCCACAGTTTGCAGAGGAAGGCGCAAGCGCTGGCACAGGTCGTGCTGCGTTTTACCGGGAGTGAAGACTTCTATCAGAGCTTGACCGACGGAATCTGCGCAGGGCGATGCGGCACCAGCCTAAATGCGGTGGTTACCGGTTTCGCCGTCGAAAGCTCGCGGGGCGGCTCCTTTACGATAAAAGAAGACAACGGCTCGTGCCACTATGAAGTACAAAAGCCCAACGCGGGCAACTGGGTGACATTACAAGGAACCAAGGTTGTGTGCAGCTGCCTCCCGTAAGATTACGGCATGTATTGCGATTCCATAGTTACGGAAGCGCGCTCCTAACTGCAGCCGCCCTGGCTCCCGCAGGTCAGACAATGATAGCACGAACCCCGGCGCACCATCAGCGATGAGCCGCAGAAGGAGCACGGCGGCGCATCTTCGCTAAGCTGAAAGCCGACCAGATCGCTGCCTTTTGCAGATTGGCTCGCACCGTTTTTCTTGCCGTTTGCCGAAGAGTTTCCTGCCTCAGCGCCTGCTGCCCCGGCCTTTTCGGCGGCAGTTTCGGTTTTTGGTTTCTCCTTCGCCGCCGGCTCCGCATATTGCGCCACTACGCCCACTCGCGCCTGCTCCTCCGGCGGCAGGAACTTCAGCGCCATCCAACGGAAGATATAATCGAGAATGGACTTGGCAATCGGAATGGACTTGTTGTTTGTCATTCCTGCCGGCTCAAAGCGCATATGCGAGAACTTCTTGATCAGCGCCGGCAGCGGCACCCCATACTGCAGCGCAAGCGAAATGCTCGTAGCGAATGCATCCATTACGCCGGAGAGCGTTGAGCCCTCCTTGGCCATGACAAGAAAAATCTCGCCCGGAGAGCCATCATCATAAAGACCGACCGTGATGTAGCCTTCATGGCCGGCAATATGAAACTTATGCGTCACGGCCTGCCGCTCGTCCGGCAAGTGCCGCCGCTGAATGGTTCGTTCTGGTGTTTGCGCCTTGGCGGCGCCGCCGTCCTTTTTGGTTGCGAGCGGCTGAGAACGTTTGGAATTGTCGCGATAGATGGCAATCGCTTTCAGGCCCAGGCGCCACGCCTCGGCGTAAGCATCATAGATGTCTTCCACGGTGGCGCTTTCCGGCATATTGACGGTCTTGCTGATTGCGCCTGACACAAAAGGCTGCACCGCCGCCATCATCTTAATATGCCCGAGAGGATGAATGGAGCGCGAGCCCTTCAGCGGTTTAAAGGCGCAGTCGAAAACTGGCAGGTGCTCCGGATGCAGCGCCGGCGCTCCTTCCACCGTGTCGTTTTCATCAATATACTTGACGATATCGTTCACCTCATCTGCGTTGTAGCCGAGATTGGCCAGGGCTTGCGGCACGCTTTGATTGACAATTTTCAGCATCCCGCCGCCAACGAGCTTCTTGTATTTGACCAGGGCGATATCCGGTTCAATGCCGGTGGTATCGCAGTCCATTAAGAACGCAATCGTCCCGGTCGGTGCGAGCACTGTGGTTTGTGAGTTGCGGTAACCGTACTTGATGCCGCTTTCCAGCGCCGCGGCCCAAATTTCGCGCGCAGCTTCGTTGAGCGTTTCCAGCGAGGCAAAAGCCGGCAGCTTGTCTGCGGCTGCCTTATGTTTGCCGATGACGCGCAGCATTGGCGCCCGGTTTTCATCATAACCGCGAAAAGTTCCCAGGCGTTCCGCGAGATGGGCGCTGATCAAATAGGCCTCGCCGCAAAGA
The DNA here is from genome assembly GCA_029555385.1 of Pseudomonadota bacterium. Lineage (GTDB taxonomy): Bacteria > Bdellovibrionota_C > UBA2361 > SZUA-149 > SZUA-149 > JAKPSH01. Next base: position 12,282 of record JAKPSH010000181.1, on the reverse strand, counting down.
ATGGCCATAATCGCGCCCGCCAGCGCCCGGCCTTCATTCGAGTCGTAGGGCAGGCCTTTTGACATCAGCACGGCTCCGAGATTAGCAAACCCCAGGCCGAGCTGACGGAAATTCCGCGCGCATTCGCCAATTGGTTCGGTGGGGTATCCTGCATTATCGATTAAAATATCCTGCGCAGTAATCAGGACGTCAACGCAATGGCGGAATGATTCCAGTTCAAATGTTCCGTCAGCATTGAGAAACTTCAGCAGGTTGATGCTTGCCAGATTACAGGCTGAATTGTCCAGGTGCATGTACTCGCTGCACGGATTGCTTGCGTTAATCCGTCCGGAATTGGCGCATGTATGCCAGTCGTTGATTGTCGTGTCGAACTGCAGGCCCGGGTCTCCGCAAATCCATGTATTTTCAGCAATCCGGTGCAACAGTTCCTTGGCATCCAACTGCTCAACTGCACTGCCGTCCGTGCGCTTGCGGGTTGGAAATTTCGAGCCGTTCATGGCGGCGATCATGAACTCGTCTGTGGCGCGGACGCTGAGATTTGAGTTCTGGAAAAATACGGAGTCGTAGGCGCCGCCCGCAACATTAAAGCCGCCGTCGTAGCCTTGTTCAATCAGTGCCCAGGCTTTTTCTTCTTCGACCCTTTTAGCATCAATGAAATCCTTGATGTCGGGGTGATCGATATTCAAGATTTGCATTTTTGCAGCACGCCGCGTTTTGCCGCCGCTCTTAATCGTGCCGGCCCAAGCATCGTAGCCACGCATGAAAGAAACCGGCCCGGAGGCAATGCCGCCGCCGCTTAAACCTTCGCGGCTCGAACGGATGTTGGATAAATTAGTGCCCGCGCCGGAGCCGTACTTGAAGAGCATGCCTTCGGCTTTCTGCAGATCAAGAAGCGAGCTCATGGTGTCGGCAACGGACAGAATGAAGCATGCGCTGCACTGCGGCTTGCTTTCAATGCCGACGTTAAACCAGACCGGGGAATTAAACGCGGCGTACTGACCGGTGAGCAGCACAGCTAGCTCATCATGGAACACTCGCGCTTGTTCGTCGGTGACAAAATAGCCGTCTTTGCGGCCCCAGCGTGAAATCGTATCCGCCACCCGGCCGATGAGCTGCCGCACGCTTGTCTCGCGCTCCGGCGTGCCGAGCTTGCCGCGGAAGTATTTCGAGACAACGACATTGGTCGCCATCTGCGACCAGGCGGCGGGAACCTCGACATCCTTTTGTTCGAAAACCGTTACGCCTTTTTCGTTGGTAATTACGGCGTCGCGAAGCGTCCATTCGAACTGATCGTAGGGGTCGCAGTCTGCACTGCTGAAGTGTCTGCTGAACGCAACGCCCGTGCGCGGGCTCTGGGTGGTGCGCACGGATGTCCTCTTTGTGCGTGCCGGGGTTTCGATTACTTCCTCAACGAATTCTTTCGGCATCACCTGCGTCATACGCTCCTCCCATTCAGCTGTGCACAGAAATTCTTAATACTCATTTCACGTATCCAGTCTGACGTACGAGTGAGAAATACGTCAATGGGCGTTTCGACAAAAAACCACAATATGTTGTGTTTCATACGTAAGCGTGGGCATATATATTGTGGATATGGCTTTTGCGTAAGGTATGGAAACTTTTCGGAAAAGCGGCAGGAACGGGCTTGCCAAGAGAGTTCGAAAGCCAATCTGTAATACAAACCTAGAGATTGAGCCAAGCAAAATCTTGCCTGCTTGTTCCAAAAGATGTCCGGCTTCGAACAATATCTATGGATGCTTAAAGCTCCAAGCTCTCGCCGTCTTCGGCCGCTGCCGCCGGGCAGTCAAGCTGTGTGCGGAGCAGACGCTCCATGGCGCTGACAGCATCAGGCTCGCCGTGGACGATTTTGATGCGAGCTGGTGAGCTGCCCGACTTAAGCCAGCGCACCAGTTCCGCTTCGTCGGCGTGTGCCGAAAGACCGGAAATCGTTTCCACCGCTGCACGAATAGGGACAAAGCTTCCAAAAATCTTTATTTCTTTCGCGCCGGACTGGATGAGCTGCCCCCGGGTTCCCGCCGCCTGGTAGCCGACAAAAAGCAGAGTCGTTTGTTCATCTCCCAGCCAGCGCATCAGATGGTGCAGGATGCGTCCGCCGGTAATCATGCCGCTTCCCGCAATAATGATGCGCGGTCCGCTCAAATGGTTTAACTTTTTTGACTCATCTACACTGCGGCAGAACACGGTGCGGCTGGTCATCATCACATTATTGCCTGCGGTAAGAATCGCGGCAGCTTCTTCGTCGTACTCTTCGCGAAACGAGCGGTAAATGAGGGTCGCATCAATGGCCATTGGGCTGTCGACAAACACGGGGCAGGCGGGAATCCTTTCTTCGCGTTCCAGCTTGGCCAGGTAGTAGAGCAGTGTTTGCGTGCGCCCGATAGCGAAAGCCGGAATCAGCAGCGGCCCGCCGCGGCGGTACGCGGCATGAACGGCCCCGGCCAGTTCGCTTTCGATATCCGCGCTGCTGTGCCGGCGTCCGCCGTAAGTTGCTTCGCAGAGCAATAAATCCGCCCCGGGTGCGCCTTCGGGATCGGGTAGAATCGGCACCGCATACCGGCCGACATCGCCCGAAAAAGAGACGCGCCGGCCATCCAGTTCAAAATGCAGAGACGCTGAGCCAAGGATATGTCCGGAGCAGCGTGTGGTGACGCTGACGCCGGGTGCGACTATTGCCGCAGAGGAACGCGTCAGCGGACGAAGCTGCTTAAGCGCTTGTGCGGCGTCTGCCTCGCCAAACAGCGGCAGCGCCGGGCGGTGCTTCGATGAACCGCGTTTGTTGGCAAAACGGGCTTCTTCCTCTTGGAGCCGCGCGGTATCGGGAAGCAGCAGTTTGAGCAGCTCCTTGGTTGCCGCCGTGCAGTACACCGGGCCCCGATAGCCGCGGCGGACAATCAGCGGCAGGTATCCGGCATGATCAACATGGGCATGGGTGATGACCACCGCATCAAGCTCCTCAACATCAAACGGCGGCTCGGCCCAATTGCGCAGCCGCAGCTCCTTATGCCCCTGAAAAAGGCCGCAGTCCACGAGAACTTTGCTGCGAGCGCTTTCCAGCAGATACTTGGAGCCCGTAACTGTCTGCGCGGCGCCGTAAAAAGTAATTCGTACGCTCATTGTCCGCTCGATGTTGAGCTTGAGCTTGTGCTCGACGAACTGGAGCTGGAGCTCGATCCCGTGCTCGATGTGGATGACGATGTTGAAGTGCTGGTGCTTGAAGAGCTGCTGCTGAATATTCCCACCTGAATGTCATCTTCTGCCAGGGCATCAAATCTCGGATCGGAGATAGAAAACTCCTCCAAGTTGGAGATATCCGGATTGTCGATGTCGATATCGACGCCCACTTTGCCGTCACGTATGTCAGAAAAACCTTCGAGCTCGAAGACGAGCTCGCCTGTCGGGTCAAGACTCAGCTCCGCTGTGCGAAAATAGAAGACAACGAAACTATAAGGACTCGCTGTCCCTCCGTCGTCGGGAACGTCGCGAAAAACCTCTCCGCCAATAACGAAATAGCCTGAGCGATCTACGTAGGAAAGCTGCTCGGGAAAGCGCACTTTGATTGCTACTGCGGGGTCTTGCAGGTTGCCGAAATTAATTCTTACGGTGGTCCGGTCACCGGAGTCGATATGGGAGGGCTCAACTGATACATCGACAAAGAATGCTGCGCCTTGATCGTCGTCATCGAAGTCTGCGTCCGAACCACAGGCTGGCATGAGCAGAAGGGCGAAGAGGCACGCCAGACAAGTCACACGTATCATTTTCTCAACTCCGTTTCGCGGGAATAACATTGATCGTTGTCCTAGCATTCTCCCAACTCTGCGGAGCTTAAGCAAGAAGCAAACTCAGCGTCACGCCGGCAACCAGGGGGCGATTAACTAAGTTCGATTCTATCAACAAAGATCGTCAACTGTGCCGGGTCCTTCGGCAGGATGAACAATAATCTTTTAACGTGCTCAAGGTCCAGTTTGCCATCGTGCGGACCAGCAAAGATCTCTGCCATGGGGATGCGAATTTCGTTCCAATGTGATGTTAGGGTGATGGATTTATTAAAGCGTTCGGTGTATGAGGGGTCCTTGCGCATATCGTCGATACGCAGGCTGAGCACCAGCGGATGGGCATGCGGGTTGTATGCGCGAAGCACTAATTGACCGTACTTGCTCCAGTCGCGTTCTCCGGCATCATACTCGGCCCCGCGCCAAGTGCCGCCGCCGCCCGTTATCGCCAAGCTCGAACGGCCGTCGGCCGCCTGCCGGGAACTGATGCGGATTTCGGTAAACCCGTTGCCATAATGAATTGGCGCCCAGAGCAGGGCCTGCTCGGGAGTCTCGAAATCGGCAAGCAGGGGCCAGGCGCTTGCGCGCCAGCGCACTGCCCGGAATCCGGCAATGGCGGGATTGAGCAGCACGAGCTGCAGCAGCGCGGCGGTAAAAAGCGCGCAGATCAACGCTCGTCGTCCTCGGACGTATGCTGCGCAGACAAGCACCCCAGCCAGTGTTCCAAGAAAACCGTTTCTAATGTCAGTCAGGCTTGGCGTGCGCCCAAAAAGCGGCTGAAGCAGTTCGACGAGCACGATCGCTGCGCCCAAGCAAAACAGCGGAGCAAATAATTTTACTGCGTTTGGCCTTGTTGAGAATAAATTTGCCCGCTCAAGTGCAATTGCCGCTAGAAAAAAAATGCCAAAATGTCCCGCATCAAAAAAGGGTCCGTAAAACACTTCATCGGCATCGAGGTCAAATGGGAAAAAACACAGCGCAATAAGCACGGCAATGATGTAAAGCGGCAATTTAGGGGGCATCTTCAAGAAAGGCATCATTTTCATGAAAGTTAGGATAGAAGCTTCTCCTTACTACTTTGCCTTGAAAACAACCTCTGGAGCAAGGATAAGCGGGGAGCGGGGGGAGCAGAGACAGCGGCTGGGTCGCCGTCTGCTGCTCACCCCCAACTCCCGCCGGGCCATGTTCTTATCCGGCGTGGCGTGCCCGGATAACGGCAAACAACTCGTCCGGATGCGCAAGAGCGGCTGTTGCGCCAGGGACGCCGCATGCCAGCACGCTTTCACGGCTGCGGAGTACTTGCAGTCCCCGGAGAATGTTTCGCCGGTCGTCGTCGGTCAGCCGTTCGATCGATTCCTGGGCATCTTCGACAAGCTCAGGATCTTTGACCGCAGCCAGCAGACACCCAATCACAGCACGCGCCCGGCTTACTGCACCGGGTCCCTTCCTGGAGATTCGTTGTGTCTCCATCTTCAAATTCCTTTCTGCAACGAACCATGCACAGCAGCCGGACAGGCTCCAACCTGCTCACTTAAGAAATAAAGTTGCTGCTGCCTTCGCTGTTTGACAGCCAAGGCAGCAGCAACGTGATCTAACCCTCACATTTTCGGGAAAAGCTTCCGCAAGGAGAATATAATAAAAAGGGTATTCCTATCAAGTAAGGGGAGCGCGCCGGGCCAGTCAGCAAATGGGTTTCGCTGTGTTTTCGGCGAAAGCTGCATTTTGGAACAGGTGCATGTGCGTCAAAGAGGAGGGTGTGCTTGTTGTTGTTCTGTGAGAGCTTGGATAAACTGAGCCTGGTTTTCATTTACACAAAGTAATAAGGGATCTGCATGCGCGAGATTGGCAGAAAGTTCGTTTCGTTTCTTGTTGTTATTCTTTTTGGCTGGGTGGTGTTCCGCGAGTTCATCGGTCCGCCCGCGGCAAGACAGGGCTTAAAGACAGGCAGCACCGAGCAGCTTACGCTTGCGAATTCGGAGCGCATTTTTCTTGAACTGGGCGGAACTCCGGGAGCAGTTCCAGTGGTCGTCTTCGTTACGGATTGGTGCTCGGTATGCCGCGCGCTCGAAGAAACACTGCGCAAGCTTCAGGTTCCCTTTGCCCGCGCGGATGTGGAAGACAACCGCCGGGCGGCGATGTATTACCAGGTGCTCACCAGGGGACAGACCAGCGGGGTTCCGGTCACTCTTGTCGGCACGAAACTGTTTCTTGGTTACGATATGAATGGGATCGCCGCGGCGCTCCGGGAATTTGCCTCACGCCCCGAATCCACCTAAACGGGCTGGAGATTGGAGCGGATACGTTCTTGGGCTTCCATGAACTGGCGCTGCTCCTCCAGCAGTCCTTGGAACTTTTTCTCAAAAACGTAATGCGCTCCAGGATAACGGCTGGTGAGCAAGACTGTGCGGCCTTTGGTGAACCCAGCGCCTTCGAGAACCAAGGCGCGATCATCCGGTGCCGCTTCGTTGGCCGCCGGTTTCCGAAGTTTTGCTTCATTGCCGAACGAGGTGATAAACTCCATCTTTGCTCCGCCGTCCCGCTCGGATAAGAAAACAACTCCTGAGCGCATCAAGATCACCCAAACATCCTTGAAGCCGTCAACAAAACTGCTGCCGTCGATATCCTGGCGCTGCCGGGCGAGCTCGGCCGCACTGCGATCTTGAAAGATTTCTTTGATTGCTGCGCGGTAGATGAAAACGATATCGAGGTCGCCGAGATTGTAAGCAAACGCATAACGCCGGGCCATCGAACGTACGGCAAGATAAGCCAAGATCAGCGCCGGTTTTTCTTTGCGCCAGCTATAACTGCTGAACAACGGATAGACAAACGATGAACCAGCAATGCCCGCGACAAGCAGCCAGACTTTGTCAAATCCATAAGCGATGGAACCGACCAACAGCATCGTTGCGATTGAGGCAAGAATTCCGCTTGCCTGTGCTTTGGAGATCAGTTCGAGGCGCTCCTCAAGTGAAACCGCCTGCCAGGCCTGGTCAACACTGATTAGTCCTCCTCTGCGCGGCGGCATCGAGCTGTTTCCTACTATTCTGCCGTTAAAAACCAGTAATGCGGCAAATTGAGCCGGTTGACGGCACAAATTGCCAGCGAGACTCGCACGAACCCCAATATTTCCGGCTTCTTGCGCTGTCTCAACATTACTATCAGCAAATGGCGTGCCGACTTGCAGGAAACATCAGCGCGAGTGCTGGCGATAATTGCATGGAACAGAGGACGGGGAATGCAAAGTGGCAGTTAAAACGAAAAGCGCAGCATTGGTTGGAATTGACGCAATAGAAGTAGACATCGAGGCCGAGATTTTTGGTTCACTGAAACGCTTCGTTATCGTCGGGCTTCCTGATGGGGTGGTGCGCGAGGCGCGTGAACGAGTGCGCTGTGCCATGGAAAACAGCGGTTTCCATTTCCCGCACAGTGAAGTCGTCGTGAGTCTTGCACCGGCGTCGCTGCCGAAATACGGGGCAGGGTTTGACTTGGCTATTGCGTTGAGCATTCTCGGTGCTTGCGGCGAAATCAATCCGGAAGCGCTTTGCCGCCATATGTTTCTCGGCGAACTGGCCCTTGACGGCAGCATCAAGCCCGCTGGCGGCGCGCTGGCCTGTGCGCGGCTTGCCGCGAAATCTCCTGGCACAGTGCTGGTTGCGGCGGAGAAGAGCGCACGCGTGGCTGCGGTAGTCAACCGGGTCGAGGCTGTTGGCGTGCGGACTCTGCTTGAAGCAACGGCAATGCTGCAGAAAAGAATAACTCTGCCCAATGTGGAGCCCGCGAATCTTGAACGGCAAGAGGGGGAACCGGCGCTGGGGTTCGGAGACGTAGTTGCTCAGGAAGGCGCAAAGCGTGCGATTGAGATTGCCGCTGCCGGCGGTCACAATCTTTTGCTTATTGGCCCGCCGGGAGCAGGCAAGACAATGCTGGCCCGGCGGATGACTTCCGTTTTGCCGCCGATGTGCAAAGAGGAAATACTCGAAGTAAGTCAAATTTATGGAGCGCTGCACGCCGCAGCGTATGAGTCAGGATGCTGCCCCGCAGAGCAGCCGCTGGTGCTTCAGCGTCCGTTTCGCGCCCCGCATCATTCGCTGAGCATCGCCGCGCTTGTTGGCGGCGGCAGCATTCCTGCACCAGGGGAAGTCTCGCTGGCGCACCGGGGGATTCTATTTTTGGATGAGTTCCTGGAAATTCGCCGCGATGCAGTCGAAGCGCTGCGTGAGCCGCTGGAGAGCAAGCAGATTGTTATCGCGCGTGCACGCATGCGTCTTTGCTTCCCTGCTGACTTCACACTTGTTGCTGCGGCTAATCCATGTCCGTGCGGCAAGCGGGGGGTTGAAGGAAACGGCGCGGCAGGCGCACCCGGGTGCCAGTGCTCGGCTGCGGCGCTGCATCGTTATGCATCGCGGCTGTCCGGTCCCATCGTTGACCGGATAGATCTGAGTGTTTGGGTAGCGCCCGTGCCGCTGGAGTGCTTTCATCAGGAGCACAGCGACGATCAAACGCCGCAGATGCGCGAGCGCGTCTGCGGCGCACGCTGTCGGCAGGCCGAGCGGTTTTCTCGTCCGGATTTCCTGAACTGCCGGATGACGACACGGGAGATTAAGACCTACTGCAAGATCGGCGAACACTCCCAGCAAATGCTGGAACGTGCGGCAAAGAAGTTTTCGCTCAGTGCGCGAAGTTATACCAAAGTGCTCAAAGTTGCGCGTACAATTGCCGATATCGAAGGGGAAAAAAAAGTCAGTGGCAGTCACCTGGCCGAGGCGCTGTCTTACCGGCTGCGCACGATCAGTTATTGAGGTTTGTCCGGCGGGAGTGGACAGAAACCGGTACCCGTCAGTCCCTCGGGGGCTTTCAGCTTGCCCAAGCGCTCACGGTTTATTTCTGCTTTGCGCCAGGAAGTGCGAAACGGCCAGGGCAGTGCGCGCTGGAGCTTGACGCTCAGACTCAGACTCTGCCGGTCATTGTCCCGCACGATTTCAAGTGCTTGAACGAGTGAGCCATGAGGAAGTCCGCTGTGGAGTGAGCGTTCTCTTGACATGGGGTTACCTCCGATTAAACTCTCTGTTCACCGGATAACTTCGCGGCAGTATTCAGGACTCAGCGGATGCCGGCAAAATAATCGGCTACTGCGGTCAGGATACACCGCGCCTAGTGTTTACTCAAGGAGAAAGTCTGGAATGAATGCGGTTATATTCGATTACGATGGGGTGATTGTAGACAGCGAGCATCATTGGAAGAAAGTGGAGAGCAGCTTTCTCGCAGGTGTGCTCGAACATTGGAACGATGAGCTGCAGCGCGAAGTGCTTGGCATGAGCATGTTTGATGTGCACGCAATGCTCGTGGAGCGTCATGGTCTCAAACTATCACGCCAGGAGTTTGCGCAATATTACAATGACTTAGCCGGAGATATCTATGGCCGGCAAGTACAGCTCATCCCCGGCATCAGGCGGTTGATTGAGCGCCTCAGCGCCAGTGGCCTTGTGCTCGGAGTCGCGTCATCCTCACCGCTCTCGTGGATCGATACCGGCCTGATTCGTTTTGATCTGGCTCATTTTTTTCGTAATGTGGTCAGTGCACAAGAGCTGCCCGGGCGCGGCAAGCCGCATCCTGATGTTTATCAGCTTGCCTGCTGCAGGCTCAATATCTTGCCGTCGCAGTGCGCGGCGATTGAAGATTCCACAAAAGGCGTGGCCTCGGCGAAATCAGCGGGGCTGTTTTGCGTAGGTCTGAGAAACGGCATGAACGGCGAAGAAGATTTAAGCGCCGCTGACCTGATTTGCGAGGATGCAGAGCTTCTGTCGCCGGAGATGCTGCAAGAAATGCGAGGAGTGATGAACCAATGAGTTAATGCAGCAGGGGCAGCCGCTCGAGCATGCTCAGCGCGGGGTCGAGGACTTTGTCGAGCACGCCCAGATAGAGCAAGCCGAAGACGATCAGAATGCCGAATGGTTCAAGCCTGGCCCAGGAACGGGCAAAGCGGATAGGCAGAAAGCCCACCGCGACTCGTCCCCCGTCTAGCGGCGGTACGGGAAGCAGGTTGAATACAGCAAGCGCGACATTCATGATCAAGCCGAGGGTGAGCCAGACCTGCACCAGGCCTAAAAGCAGCGAAGGCGAGCGAAAAGCATGCTCGGCGTAAACTGCGCCGTTTAAAGCAAAGTAGCACAACGCTGCGAGCACCAGGTTGGAAAGCGGCCCGGCCAGTGCGACATAGGCCATGCCGCGGCGCGGATTTGTGAAGTACAGCGGATTTACCGGAACCGGTTTTGCTCCGCCGAAAATAACCGGCGAGCCGGCCCAAACCAGCAGCGCCGGGAAGAGCACGGTCATCACCGGGTCAATATGCTTCAACGGATTCAAGCTGATGCGGCCCAGCCGCCTAGCGGTGGGATCCCCGAAGCGCTCGGCGGCAAGGCCGTGCGCAATCTCATGCAGCATGACTGAAAAGACGAGCGGTGGTGCGATGGCGATAATTTTAAAAAACATGTTCATATTCTTCAATGATAACGGATTCAGCGGCGGGAAACAAATTCGCTGTCTTTTAGAAAGAAACGAAGGGGCAAGTCCTTGGCGCAAGCAATGCCAACCCGCGGTGCGCGCACGATTGGTGTGGTTCGTGGTTTCTGATATTCGCGCTTAAAGCTGTCTGGTGAAAAAACCCGAAGCGCGCTAGTGCGCAGGCAGGTGTTGTTAAGCTGCGGAGTAATGCCCATCGCCAGGACAAGCTTGGCCGGGCCGCTGCACATCTGGTGAACATTTGACGTATGGCGGCGCTGAGCCATCAAATCCAGTCCGGCCACTGGTTCAAGGGCACGAATCAGCACTGCTTCTCCCCGGTCCTCGGCGCCGGTGACTACGTTGAAGCAGTAATACATGCCGTAGATGAAATAAATGTAGCTGCGGCCCGGCGGTCCGAACATCGGCGCATTGCGCTTCGTTTTCCCCCGGCTGGCGTGACACGCGGGGTCTCCTTCGGCGAGGTAGGCTTCAGTTTCCACAATTCGTCCGGTGGTGCGTCCTTGCGGCGAGTCATGGACGAGAAAGCAGCCGAGCAGGCGCTGCGCCACCCGAACCGTTGATGCGTTATAAAAGCTCTTTGGCAGAATCACCGGCGAAATTCAAAGACTAGCCATCATCATCCGTTTCTTGTAAAACGGAAAAACCATAGCGCAGACTCGAGCGCAGCGCAAAACGCATAAGGATCAAAGTCATGGCCGGAACGGGTAGAATCAAAGTCAAGACTCCACTAGTGGAGCTTGACGGCGACGAGATGACGAGGGTGATTTGGCAATTAATAAAGGACAAGCTGATCCTGCCGCATCTCGATGTGCGCCTTGAGTATTTTGACCTGCACTTGAAAGTGCGGGACGAAACCGCGGATCAAGTCACCCGTGATGCCGCTGAGGCGATCAAGCGCTTTGGTGTGGGCGTCAAATGCGCGACGATCACTCCGGATGCCGGACGCGTTGCGGAATACAGCCTGCGCCAGGCCTGGCCAAGTCCCAATGCGACAATCCGTGCGATGCTGGACGGTACGGTGTTTCGCCGCCCAATCATGGTGTGCAACATCCCCCCGGCAGTCAGGTCCTGGAAAAAGCCGGTGACCATTGGCCGTCATGCTTACGGCGATATTTATGCTGCACGGGAACTGATTGTTCCCGCTGCTGGAACGGTTGAGCTGGTCTACCGGCCAAGTGGAGGAGGGGAGGAACGGACGCTGCTGCATGAATTCAAAGGCCCCGGCGTGGTGATGGGCATGCACAACTTGGACCGCTCAATCAGGGCTTTTGCCGAAGCCTGCATCAACTACGCGCTTAGCGAGAAGACCGAGCTTTGGTTTTGTGCAAAAGATACAATCTCCAAGAAATATCACGGTCACTTTCGCGAGATTGTCGAGGAGCGATGTAAGGCGCGCACGGAGGATTTCGCGCAGGCCGGTGTGTCATACAGGTATTTTTTGATAGACGATGCGGCAGCGCAGCTAATGAAGCATGAAGGGGGCATGCTTTTGGCGCTGATGAACTACGACGGTGATGTCTGGTCGGACTTGATTGCCGGCGGCTTCGGATCCTTAGGATTAATGACTTCTGTGCTTGTTTCTCCGGACGGCAAATTTGAATTCGAGGCTGCGCACGGTACGGTGCGGCGGCACTATATGCTGCACAAGGAGGGAAAACGCACTTCGACTAATTCCGTGGCTTCGATTTTCGCCTGGACGGGTGCGCTGGCCAAACGCGGCGAGCTGGATGGCACACCGGATGTCGTGCGTTTTGCGCAGAAGCTGGAACGGGCGGTGCTGGATACTATTGAGCAGGGAAAGATGACGCAGGACTTAGCCCGCCTTGCCGTGGGTTTTGCGGCTGAGCCGCTGAGTACGGAAGAGTTCATCGATGCTGTCGCCGCGTGCGCGGCTGCGGGATATCACGGCTAAGCTCCTGCCTGCAATCTTAAGCGCAGCCGGTATAGCGACAACCAAACGGGTTAAAAC
>JAKPSH010000146.1 GCA_029555385.1 Pseudomonadota bacterium | reverse complement strand
GCGGCGATTTGTCATGGGGCCTTGCCGTCTCCCTTGCCTTGCATGGCACCCTGCTGTTTTTTCTTGCCGCAAGCGCGCTGAGTTATGCTGCTTACGAACCGCAAGTGTTGGTTGTCGACTTATGGGAGGAAGGCGGCGGGGGAAGCGGAGCATCTGCACAAAACGGTTCTGCGCCAAGCGGTCCCGTTGCCCAAGCTGAACAGAGTGAACCTGCGTCTTCCAAACCTCGCGAAGAAAAAAGTACCGGGGCAAAAGCTCAGCCAGCGCCAAAAACAGCAGACACTGCCGCATTGCCCCGAAAGGAATCTAAAGCCATTGTTGCTCTGAACAGCGACAAAACGCCAGAGTCAGCCGAAACGAACTCACCGGACAGCGAGATGGCTCAAACGCAAGGAGCCGGCGCGGCTGACGCGTATAACCGCGGTATTTTTGGTCCTGGAACAGGCGGCGGCACAGGCGGAGGAATTGGACTAGGTGACGGAGTTTCCTCTGGAAGCGGCCGGGGCTATCAGGCTGTAATTCTTTCTTGGATTAACCGGCATAAGAAATACCCGGCGAGGGCTCGCCTGCTTGGATTGCAGGGCGATGGGCGGCTCCGTGTCCGGATTAACCACGAGGGAAAGGTTATCGACTATTCCATTGAGCAGAGTTCCGGTTCCGGACTCCTCGACGACGGCATGATTACGATCCTGATGAATGCCAACCCCTTCCCACCCATCCCAGGTAATAATACGGCTCTAGACTTAGAATTTGTAATTCCAATTAGCTTTCGCCTTAATTAAGTTTTTATCACCACCTTTCTTTCTCATTTTGATTTGAGATATAGATTTCAGAAAATAGCGCATCGTGTTCGTTTTCAGTTAACCAAGAGTTTAAGGGAGATTAATCATGAAGTTTCGCAATTTCTTTCAAATTGCGGTTGTTGTTGCGGCCTTGCTCTTTTCAACCGCAACTGCAGCTGACCCGGGACGCGCGGTTGTCGGCGATTATGATGGGGACGGAAGAACTGATATCGTAGTGGTTCGCAGTATAAACGGCTTTTATTTTTGGTTCCTGCGTACCGCATTCGGCGTTGAGTTTCCCGGACTTTTGTTCGGTCTTGCGGGCTCTCCGCTGCCCTTCACAGATACAATCATCGCTGGCGACTACGACGGCGACGGTGATTACGGTGTCGGCGTAACTCGCGGTGAAGCGTCAGGTCTGCTGACCTGGTATTACCTTAACAACGACACACCTGTTTCAGTTTCTTGGGGTTTGAAAGGCGATCGACCGCTAGTAGGTTACTTCGACAGCGACGCCGCGCACGACTTGGTTGTAGTTCGTAACTATGGCGGATTTCTTTATTGGTTTATCCGCTTGTCGAGCGGCGGGGCGATTGGCGTAGATCCGTTGCTTCAACTGGGTTTGTCGACCGCCACACCCTATGCCGGAGATTTGAACGGAGACGGTACTGATGAAATTGTCGTCGCACAAGAAGAAGGAAATGACATTAAGTGGTATGCCAAAACAATCGACGGGACGCTGATTGGCCCGATTGCCTGGGGCCTTAAAGGCGATACCACGCTACCTCCGATTGATGTAAACGGCGATGGCGTTGATGATCTGGTCGTTGTTCGAGCACTGAACGGTTCACATTTAACGGCAATTATCCGGATTGGAAATCAGGCCGGTGAAATGATTGAACAGCGGTTGATTCCGAACTTCGGCTTGAAGACTGATCAGCCCTACATGGGATTCTTTGCTGGAACAAGTCAGGCGGATGCCGGTGTCTTCCGTGGACAGAGTGACGGGCTGGGCATGCATTTTGTGACGATGGGCGAGTTTCAAGCGCAGGTTCAGTTCGGCCTTTCTCGCGACAAAGTCGTCTCTCCCCAGGGTCCGGCAGTTGATTCCAGCAACGCGAGCGCACTTACCGAAATGTGTCCGCGAATCATCCCCGTTACGCAGGGTTTCCTCTGGAAGCCATCATCGGATCATTCCGGTGCACCACGTGTCGGGCGTCCCCTGATTATCGTCACAGCAAACAAACCCTCAATCAACTGTCTGCGTATATTCGCCGAGAACGGGGAACCAATCAGCCGTCTTGGCCTGTATGAGTACAACGGTATCTATGGCGGCACATGGTACAGCGGTTGGGGTTGCGGTGATCTTAAATATGCATCGCAAATGGCCGCTGCGGCCCGCACCGCGGCCGGCAGCCCGAACATTTACGTAGAAAAGGGCAACGGTATCTGCGTTGGACCGATTCATCCGGAATACCGGACAGGTTCCAGATAACAAGTCTGTTCTAAACAAGAAGATAAAGCGGTGCGGTTCTTCCTGAATTCGCACCGCTTTTTTTTGCATCTGCTTTCGCCGACAAGGGTTTCTTCGGGTGGATGAATGGAAACCGCAACTCAGGCAGATCGCTTCCGCTCTCCAAATTGCAGCGAAGGACGCAGTTTAGAAATCCGCAAAAAGCTCTAAAACTGGCTCCAAAGAGACTGATTGGTCACCTCATGATGAAAAACCACTTCGCTGGTTTTGACGATAGTCCCCAGCTCCCGCGGCGACCGGTCAGCAACCGCCAGCTTCCGTTCAATGAACTTCTCTTTATTGTTTCCGCCGATCATTTCCGATACAAAGCTGCTTCCCTTAAAAAGCTTAATCGCATCATAAATATTCCCCGGCAGATAATGCTTGCGCGTTCGGCGCTGCTCCGCTGTGAGGGTTCCCTTCGTTGGTCCGGAAAGCCCGGTTTTTAACAAAGCAATAAAGGTTAAATATGGGCTCGCATCCGGCGCAACTGTCCGCACTTCAATGCGAGCGGTGTTTTCGTTGCCCAGCGGGATGCGGACCATTGATGTGCGGTCAACCGCCGAGGCCATGATCTGATTAGGCGCCTCAAAGTGCGGATCCAGGCGCCGGTAAGCATTTACGCTGGAATTCATAATCAAGCAAATATCATTGGCGTTATACAGCAAGCGATCAACAAAATCCCAGGCGGGGGAGGAAAGATTCTCCTCACCGCCAGCATCAAAGAATATGTTCTTGCCGTTCTGCGCCAGAGAAAGGTTAACATGCATCCCGCTGCCGTTAATGCCGGCGATGGGTTTAGGCAAAAAGCTTGCTGTCATTCCCATATTCGCGGCAATCTGGCGCGCAGTCAGTTTGTAAAGCTGAATCTGATCTGCTGCGAGCAGAGCATCGCAATAGCGGTAGTTCAGCTCAAATTGAGAAGGAGCAACCTCGGGATGATCTTTCTCGTTTTCGAAGCCGAGCGCCCGCTGCGCTTCGGCTAAACTGTCAATGAACAACTTCAACGGATCTTTGGGCAGTGAGTTGAAGTATCCTCCGCTCGAAACGAGCTTAAACCCCGCCGAGGCACGATAATTTTGCTCAGCATTCAGGCCCTCAAATAAGAATCCCTCGCACTCGACCGATATATTTGCCGTTGTTCCGTCATGCGCATAAATTTCGTTCAGATAATCACGAAGACGGCTGCGCATGTCGGAATCGTATCCGGCGCCGTCTCGATCCCTGATTAAACCAAAAGCCATGACTTTGCCGGGACCAAAGACATCAGACGGCAGCCAACGGAAAGAACCCCAATCAATTTCAAGACGCAGATCGGACTCTCTCACCTGCGAGAATCCCTTAATGGAAGAGCCATCAAAGGTCAGATTATCAAAGGACTTCAACAAGAACTTCTTGTCATAATCCAGCATGTGGAAACGCCCCTCGAGGTCGGTAAACCCCACGGTAAGCGCCTTCAAACGCTTCTCTTCCGCCAAATACTTGATGTAGTGCTCCTGAAGTTCATGAAGCGGAGTATGGTTAAGCACCTTATACTTTGCTTCAAGATTAAGCTCTTCCAGTTTATCGTAGCCAATCTCAAGGAAATTCCGGATTCCTTCTCCACTCATAAATGACTCTCCTGGTGTTACATCAGCACGGAAAAAAATGGGTCAGCCAAAGAAATTTCGGCCTCCGTTGCGGCGGCAGCAGATTTTTGCAGCAAGCCCGACATACACATACTCGATCGAACCAGCAAAAACCAGTAATTTCTCTCTCGGGCACTGCGCAGAATATCGTCAAATAAAGAACATTTTTTAAGAATAACCACCTTTTTAGGACGCATATCCAACAATATAGGGTGGGGAATTCTGCTAATGCTGACAACATGCTATATACTCATCAGCAAGAGGAAATTTTTAATCAAGTTTACCAATATGAGTTCTCCTTCGCTGACATCAAGCAATGCCTCAACTTTACCCGTGATCGGCGAGGAGACAAACGGTCTTGCCCAGAGATTTGCGGAATTGCTGCTGGTCATAAAAAAAAGAAAACTTGATCAGTTTACCAACCCTCAGGCCGAGCTTGGTTTTTTGACAGAGCATGGTGCTAATACGCTGCAAAGCGAAGCAACTAGCGCGTGGCTTCTTGCCGAAGACCGTGCGAAACTAGTCTGCGTTGATCATTACTCAACGCATAATCATGTTCATCAACACGGACAAGAAATCAGCGCATCGCCGGAGCTGTCAGATCTCCTCGAACTACTTACCGAAACAAGAGTTTTAAGTCTTGATATTTCGGGAGTATCGTTGAAAAACGCGGCCCGCTCATTGATACTCTCGCCGAACACCAGGACTCTACTTTGTACCGCCACCTGGCTTAACGGCAAAATTGTGGGAATATTGGCTTTTGAATATGATCCAGCCAAGACTCCTTCTACACTAGAGGAACTCTTCGCCGCATCGCTTGCAGACTGCGCCGCAGCGCTGATGCAATCAGCGGAATATGTTCGGCTTGAGGGGCATATTCAGCACGCTCAACAGCTCGAAAGCTTGGGATTGCTTTCTTCGGCATTTTCCCATGACTTAAATAATCTAGTGATGAGCATTATTGGCAGTGCCGGATTGCTGCTCACAGAACTCTCAGAGAGTGAAAAGAGCAGAAGCAGAGTTGAACGTATTCGCAGCGCAGCACAACGCGCGGGGGACTTGGCCGCGCAGTTAAGTGTCTTCTTGGGAAAAAACAAACTGGCCGTTGCTCCAGTGAGCTTGAGCGAACTCATCGCCGGCATGAAGCTGCTGCTGGAAACTGCGGTGTCAAAAAAGGCCTCGTTAGAGCTTTTTCTGGCCGAAGACCTGCCGTTAATCAATGCCGACAGCACTCAGCTTCGGCAGCTTGTAATGAACCTGGCAACAAACGCGTCGGAAGCACTGGAAAATCGTGAGGGAACAATCACAATAGTCACCCAGACAAAAACAATAGACCGGGATTTTTTAGAACATTGTTACCATGGACGAGATCTCCCTCCAGGTTCTTATGTTTGTTTGGAAGTATCCGATAACGGGGCCGGAATTCATGAAGAATTGCAGCAAAAAATATTTGACCCTTTTTTCAGCACGAAGGTAACAGGACGGGGGTTGGGTCTTGCCGGTGTCTTAGGTATAGTCAGAACTCATGGCGGCGCCGTGCAAGTCACATCCAAGGTAGGCACTGGGACAACTTTCTGCGTATTGTTTCCAAGGCTTTAATACTTCTACAGCGAAAACGTCCGCCGAAAACGAAGTCTTCGCCGTAGAGGACAAAAAAGCAGCAGAGGGCAGGCAATGGCAGAAGCAAGCAAGACTTATCTCGTTGTTGATGATCAAGTAATGATCTTGGAGCTTGCACGGGAAATTATTTCTCGCGACGGCTATGAGGTTCTCCTTGCTCGCAGCGCAAATGAAGCATTAGCACTTTTTCAGAAGCATGCGTCTGAACTGAGCGGTGTATTGCTGGATTTCAGCATGCCGGATATGGACGGCGCAGCACTGTTTATTGAAATGAGGAAAATAAATCCGCAAGTACCTGTTATTCTCACCAGCGGCTTCAGTGAAACTGAGCTGCGAAGCCAATCCAATTTCCCTGAAGGCGTTGACGGTTATTTGCAGAAGCCGTTTCTCTCAGAAGAACTATTGGCAAAACTGAGAGACTGCCGGCCCCGGACAGAGTAAGCAAGATAGACGGGCAAAAGCTGTGCTGTTCAGTGTTCTTGATGCGCAGCAGCACGCAAGATATCGGAGGTGGTCCTACTGGTCGAACTACCTTCCTGCATTACCACCTCAAAAGATTGAGTTGGTAAGGAGAATAGGGACGCTGGCAAGCAGCGCCGGCCTATTCTTTGAGACTGCTTGCCAGCAAATCCACTGCTGGATCGAGCTGATCAAACCAGACCTCATCACCTAAAACGCTGACAGCGTAGGTGGTGAAGTCTCCCACACGGTGGCAAGCAACCGAGCCGCTAAGCGGACTCTCGGGTGACAGCGCCGGACGGGGTGGCAGTCTCAGGGAAGACAACGAAACGTCTATCTTCCACTCTCTATTGCCCTTGGGTGAACTTTCGATAGAACAGCTAAGTTGGTCGCCCAGAGCCTGCTTAATCTTATCGAAAACTTCCCTTGGTTTTTCTTCTCTACTTATATCCATAATCCTCCATTTATTCCGCGAATAAATTCTTCCTGCACTTCCGTGCTCCGAAATGGCGGTAAGCCGTCTCGAAGCACGGAAGGAAGAAAGAAGAGGATTAAGAGCATGCAGCGGGCAACCTGCCCAACACCAGACAGCCCAGACCGCACATTAAATCTACCGCGCGCTGCACTGCGTAAGCAGAAGCAAGACCAAAAAGAAGTTCTATTCCGCACCCATGGTAATGCACAAAAACCTGTTCTTACAAAAACTTAATAAAACCTTATCGACCAGTAAGCACCTTAGTCAGCACCCGCCATGTTGGTTCTGACAACGGCGCTTCTGGCTTTGCCCGTCTTCTCAATCGGCAAAAGGAAAAGAACTACTTTTTATCGACAGCGAATTTGGGCTTTTGTGATTTTCTGGGGCAGGATGACGACAAAACGGCAATGAAACCCAATCTCAAAAATCACGTAAAACCAGCATCGCGGGCGGCAGCCGAACGGCAACAGCACCAATAAACTTTATCCCAGTCAGCATTAAGGTCGTTGCATAAAAACGCCGTCGATCAATAACTCGCAAGATTACAGACAGTTACCTCTGTCAACGCTTCTGCTGGAACTCTAGGCGGCTCTGTGCTTTAAGGAAAGCTCTGAGTCGCCGTTTCGCAGGAATATACAATTGCAATTGATTAACGATGTTAAAACACGACTGGATGATTGATGAAGTCTGCCGTATTTACGAGCAGCCGTTTTTGGATTTAGTCTTTCAGGCACAGCAGGTTCATCGGGCTTTTTTTCCGCCAAACAAGCTCCAGCGCTCGACGCTTCTTTCGGCAAAAACAGGTGGATGTTCAGAGAACTGCGGATACTGCTCGCAAAGCGCCCACCATCATACCGGCATTGAAGACGAACCTCTGCTTTCTCTCGCCGCTGTCCGGAACAAGGCGAGGCAAGCAAAGCAGAGCGGCTCAAGCAGGCTTTGCATGGGCGCCGCATGGCGCGAGGTCAAAACTGATGCTGATTTTGCGCGCATCTTGGAAATGATCCGCGAGGTGTCGTCCCTAGGTCTCGAAGTGTGCTGCACTCTGGGCATGCTCAGCGCCAACCAGGCCAAACAGCTTAAAGAAGCGGGCTGCACCTATTACAACCATAATCTCGATACGTCGCGGGAATATTACCCGCAAGTGGTAACGACGCATTCTTACGAAGATCGCTTGGCGACGATAGCAAACGTCAGATGCGCGGGTTTGCGGCTCTGCTGCGGCGGAATCATTGGCATGGGGGAATCACGCCGTGACCGTATATCGCTGCTGACGGAACTTGCCTGCCAGAAACCTCATCCCGACAGCGTACCGGTTAATATGCTGGTTCCTGTCGAGGGCACACCGTTTGCCGATAAAGTCAAATTGGATAGCATTGAATTTGTCCGCACCATCGCGGCGGCAAGGATTATTATGCCGAGATCGTTTGTGCGGCTTTCTGCCGGACGCCTCGAAATGAGCGACGAAATGCAGGCGCTGTGCTTCCTCGCCGGCGCAAATTCAATATTTGCCGGCGAGACTCTGCTCACAGCCCCGAACCCAGCAGCAGAAAAAGATGAGCAAATGGTCAAGCGTCTCGGTATTTCGTTTTTCAGTGAAGCTGAAATTCTCGAACTGTGCAAAGCCGGCGGCAGTTAATAGCTAAACGAATAAACCCAGCAATGCCTCAAAGGGGGGAAAATGGCGGCAGAACATGCAATAAGCCCGACACGTGAAGAGGACTATCCAGAATGGTATCAGCAAGCGCTCAAAGCGGCGGATTTGGCTGAGAACTCACCGGTACGCGGCTGTATGGTCATTAAACCCTGGGGTTTGGGCATCTGGGAAAACATTCAAAAGACTTTGGACCAGAAAATTAAAGCTACCGGGCATGAGAATGTCTATTTCCCGCTCTTTATTCCACTCAGTTTTTTAGAAAAAGAGGCAAGCCACGTCGAAGGATTTGCCAAGGAATGTGCGGTGGTAACGCATCATCGCTTAGAACAAAAAGACGGCAGACTCGTTCCCACAGCCGAGCTTGAAGAACCGCTGATCGTCCGCCCGACTTCGGAAACAATCATCGGCGATTCATTTTCCAAGTGGATAAAGAGTTACCGGGATCTGCCGCTGCTCATTAATCAGTGGGCCAACGTCGTACGCTGGGAGTTGCGCACCCGGCTGTTTTTGCGCACTTCGGAATTTCTCTGGCAAGAAGGCCATACGGCGCATGCCACGGAAGAAGACGCGAGACAGGAGGTGGAGGTTGCAGCAGAAATGTACCGCCAGCTCCTGGAAGAGGCTCTTGCCGTTCCGGTGATTATCGGCGAAAAAAGCGAAGGAGAACGCTTCCCCGGTGCCGTAACGACAGTTTCGCTGGAAGCAATGATGCAGGATCGTAAAGCTCTGCAGGCTGGCACATCGCACTATTTGGGTCAAAACTTTGCCCGGGCGCAGAATATACAGTTTCTTAACGCGAACGGAGAGCATGAATATGCACACACGACATCCTGGGGGGTGTCTACACGCCTTGTCGGCGCAATGATTATGGCCCATGGTGATGATGACGGCATACGCGTGCCTCCGCGTGTTGCGCCAAAGCATATTGTCATCCTGCCCGTCATCCCCAAAGCGGAAGCGCAGAGCGAAGTGTTCGCTTACGCAGATCGGCTGGCCGCCGATCTGAGGAAAGCAGCTTATCAAGGCTCACCGATAATCGTTCACGTCGATAAACGCGAGCTGAGAGGCGGCGAGAAGAACTGGCAGTGGATTAAGAAGGGTATCCCCTTGCGCATTGAAGTCGGACCCCGCGACGTTAAGAATGACGCAGCCGTGGTATACCGCCGTGACCAATCCGTGAGAGAAAAGATGTTTCTCAGCCGGGAACAACTTCTCTCCAATGCTGCTCTGCTGCTCGACAGCATCCAACAGCAGTATTTCAAACAAGCAAAAGCTTACCGGGACGAGCATACGCAATACGGCATCGCGAATTATGAAGAATTTAGAAGTTTTTTCACACCGTCAAACCAGGAAAAACCAGAAATTCATGGAGGGTTTGTTGTCGCGAAGTGGTGCGGAGATGAACGGGTAAGCAGGCCCCTGCTGGAAGCTCTTAAAGTCACAATCCGCTGCCTGCCCCGCGAACAGAGCGGAACGAAAGGTAAATGTGTTTTAACTGGGCGGGACGCTGAGATAGATGCAATTTTCGCTAAAGCTTACTAGATGCGGATTAACTTCCAGCTACACTGGAAGTTAATCCGCATCTAGGGCACGCCGGGATGGCGTGCCCGGAGGCCGCAACGCCGATGCGGCCTCCGAATTGCGCGAAATTGCTCACGGATGAGCAATTTCGCGCGCTATAACAGCCAGAGCAGTTTGCGTAAAGATTACACGGCTCGCCTCAGGCGAGTCCTTATTTCTCGCTACACCATAAGTCAAACTACTCTAGCCGCAATGCCTCGACAGAGGAAACCGCAGAAAAACCGTAAAATAACACAAGAAACGCCTGTGTTTAACTTTGTGGACTACTGAGGCAAGCACTTGAATTTTCTTAATTTAGTTTTTTTTATCCGCGGCCTTGACTATTCATATACGCATGCTTAGAACCTAGAGCGGACGCGGCTAGAATATTCAGCCTTATTATAAGCAATAAGGTGTTTTGGCTTTCTGATTAATGCCTTGGGCGTTCTTTCGGGAAAGTAGAAGCCGGAGAACTTGGCTGCGTCGTGAGTTCTCCTGCTCGTGATAGTTTTATTATTCTAATCTTAAACCGTAATGGAGGGTCGGCTTATGAGCTTACGTCCACTGCATGATCGCATCATTGTAGAAAGACTTGAGGAAAATGAAGTAACCAAAGGCGGAATCTATATCCCGGAGACCGCAAAAGAAAAACCGCAAAGAGGTAAGGTGATTGCTGTCGGGAAAGGAAAGATTGGCGAGGATGGCTCGGTTCGCCCTTTGGATTTGAAATCCGGAGATACCATACTGTTCGGCAAGTATGCAGGAACAGAGATTAAGATCGACAACGAGGACCGCCTCATTATGCGCGAGGACGATGTCCTTGCTGTGATCGAGTAAGCGGGATTCGCAGACAAGGCATCGGTAATGCCGGGTCGAGTTTTCAAAATGTATAACTAACAACTGATGGAGGCTCCGTTATGGGAGTTAAAATTCTTGAGTATGGTCTGGATGCAAGAGACCAAATGCTGAAAGGCGTAAACGTTCTTGCCGATGCAGTTTCGGTAACCATGGGTCCGAAAGGCCGCAATGTGGTTATTGAAAAGTCATTTGGCGCACCTACCGTCACGAAAGACGGCGTTACAGTGGCGAAGGAAATCGAAGTTGAAAAGAAGTTCGAAAACATGGGCGCCGCTATGGTCCGTGAGGTTGCTTCAAAAACCTCGGATGTTGCCGGCGATGGAACAACAACCGCTACAGTTCTCGCGCGTGCGATTTTCCGAGAGGGCTGCAAAATGGTTGCGGCTGGCCACGATCCGATGAGCATTAAGCGCGGCATCGATCGTGCTGTTGCGGCAGTCGTCGATGAGTTGAACAAGCTTTCGCATGACACAAAAACACGCGAAGAGATTGCGCAAGTCGGCACGATTTCTGCCAACAACGACTCTTTTATCGGCAACATCATTGCAGAAGCAATGGAGAAGGTCGGTAAAGAAGGCGTGATTACGGTGGAAGAAGCGAAAGGGCTGGAAACCACTCTGGAAATCGTCGAAGGAATGCAGTTCGATCGCGGCTATCTGTCACCTTACTTCGTAACGGATCCGGATCGAATGGAGACCGTGCTCGAGGATGCATACATCCTGATCCACGAGAAGAAGATCAGCAGCATGAAGGATCTCCTGCCCTTGCTCGAGCAAGTTGCACGCATGAACAAGCCGATGCTGATCATTGCCGAGGATGTTGATGGTGAAGCGCTTGCCACTTTGGTGGTGAACAGGATTCGCGGCACGCTGCAGGTAGCAGCGGTCAAAGCTCCCGGCTTCGGCGATCGCCGCAAGGCAATGCTCGGTGATATCGCTGTGCTGACCGGTGGTGAGTTTATCAGCGAAGACTTGGGCAAGAAGCTGGAAAACGTTGACCTGAAGAGTCTGGGACGCGCGAAACGCATCGTGATCGATAAGGACAATACAACGGTCATTGACGGCGCCGGTGAAAAGTCAAAGATTGATGCGCGGGTCAAGCAGATTCGCACACAGATCGGCGAAACAACGAGTGATTACGATCGAGAGAAGCTGCAAGAACGGCTGGCCAAGCTGATTGGCGGCGTAGCCGTGATTAACGTCGGTGCAGCTACCGAAGTCGAAATGAAAGAAAAGAAAGCCCGGGTCGAAGATGCGCTCCATGCAACTCGCGCAGCGGTTGAGGAAGGTGTCGTACCGGGCGGCGGTGTCGCGTTTGTTCGCGCAGCAAAGGCGCTGGAAGGATTGAAAGTTCCTGAGGAAGAAAAGATCGGACTGAGCATTGTTGCCCGCTCTTTAGAATCCCCGCTGCGCACCATCGTTTCGAACGCCGGCCATGAGGCAAGCGTAATCGCCGACAAGGTGAAGAATGCATCCGGGGCAGTCGGATTCAACGCACTGACTGAGACAATTGAAGACTTAGTTAAAGCTGGTGTTATTGATCCGACTAAAGTAACGCGGACAGCGCTGCAAAACGCCGCTTCCGTTGCCGGGCTAATGCTGACTACGGAGACGATTATTGCCGAGAAGCCGGAACCGAAGGAAAAAGAGGCTCATGGCCCTCACGGCGGAATGCCTCCGGGAATGATGTAATATCGTAGCGGATCGGACCATTACGCAGTCCGGTTCGCGACCAAATACAGCCGCAAGTGGAGAAAAAACTTCGCTTGCGGCTTTTCTTATGGCAACAGGCCCCCCAAAACGGCTGCATCTTTCAACGAGCCCGCAAAAATTGGATTTTCTTGAACCAAAGCGCGGCCTGCGCGCATCGTATTTCTTTATTACGGGACTTGGTAATAATCCCAGCAATATTGCTTATCTGAAAGGGCAAGCGTAGCCTTGTACTATCGGATCAAATCGGCGGCGCCAACGTTCGTTTGCGCATACGCGGTAACTGGTGGGAGTGCCTGTCATGTCAAACTTCAGAATGATCCATATCGATTTAGGCGATGAGGTTCAGGTTTCTTTTGTCTGCCAGCACTGCGCTGCCGGAGGCATGGAGACGCATGCTCCAGCAGAAAGGTTTCATCGCCCTTTCAATTCAAAAATTTCCCGGGGCGGAGAATGTTCGAGATGCGGTGGCACGGGCTTCGATCCAGCTCCGTTGCCAAATGCAAGAATTTGCCGGGCCTGCGGCGGAACGGCTGTTTGTCCTTTTTGCAGCGGCAACTTTGCTAGAAACTGGGATGAGCTGCCCATGGAATCGCAGGAAAGATTCTTGAAGCACTGGGAACAATGCGGAACCTATCCCGGAAATTACGCTAGTTTCGGCCGGACCTGCCCCGACACTGCCCCAACAGTTGTTGAAAAGAAAATAAGTTAGAACAGTGCCTCCGGGACCCGGCCTGATGGCGCGCCATCTGCTTTCGCCGGTGTGCCGAAAAACATTGCCGTTAACCACCCTTTCTGGCATTCGCAGTAAGTAACGGCATACGAAGTTCCAGAGTTCTGGAACGAGAATGAATGATCTTGGGCGAATGTTTAGAAACAACAGCAAATCAAAACGGCCCCGGCGAATCTTCAGTATTGCATTTTTTCTCGCGATCCCCGGCAACTTTATTATCGGCATTATGTGCCTTGTGGGACTGATCATCCTCGCACAGATCACGGAACTTAACCGGGAGATCTGGTCAGTATTCGCCATTGGTCTCGTCGGCGGATTATCAATCATCGGCACCAGCGAAATACGTAAATTGCGAACAGCTATTCATGAATTCAAACATGCGATTGTTGTTTCGCTGACCGGAAACCGGCTGAAGGACATCAGTATTCAAAAAGACACAGGATATGTGGATTATGAACTGTACCAAGAGACGGTTCATTTTGCCCCGATGATTATCCTTGCACCGTACTTCTTTCCCCTGCTTTCCGCGCCCGCCCTCGTCTGCTGCCTAATTTTTGAAGATCACTATCGCACGCTCTGCACGCTTATTCTTGGCTTTACCCTGGCTGCTGATTTATCGACGGCTTACACGGAACTGCATCCGCATCAATCCGACTTGCGTCAGGTCTGCGGCGGATTTTTCGCCGCAGCCTCATATTTGGCTGGGTTCCACCTAATGTGGATCACTGTCTGTTTGCTGTGGATTGCTGCCGGACGCAACGGCTATATCTACCTTGGTTATCTAGTTATCCGCTTCATCCAGCGCGCAATGTAAATGTAATATTTACCGGAAATACTCTAAACTGTCCGGCTCGCTTCGCTTAGGTTGTGTGCGTAATTCTTCGGTGTCTTTTTCTTCCGCAGCCGCCTTGTCCGCTGCATTATCTTCAACTTTCTCATCGCCGGCAATCTTCTTTACAAT
>JAKPSH010000123.1 GCA_029555385.1 Pseudomonadota bacterium | reverse complement strand
TTCGGCAACGCCGTCCGGGCGTTGCGCTAACCGAGATATCCCACAGCCTCGGGCTGTGAGATATTACGGCTAAGGTACAGGGCGCAGCATCAGCGCAGTCAATGCCGGGGATAAACGGCGTTCACCGGCAGATGCGGCTATTCTTTCGAAACGTTCAATCGTCTCGTGATACACCTGTTCATAGCGGTCGACGGCCGCCTTGTGCCGGTAGCGCGCAAGTGCCCGTGCGCGTCCCGCAGCCCGGAAGCGCTCACGCATCTCGCTGTTTTCAAGCGTATCGAACAGCGCGCGGATAAGCTGAGCCTCGTCCCGGTAAGGGGTCACCCGTCCCTCCACGCCGTCATCAAGCAGTTCGGGCACCCCGCCTGTAGCAAAGGCCACGATGGGCACTGCGCAGGCCAGGGCTTCAAGAATCACGAGCGGGCACGTATCGGCGAGGGAAGGATAGAGAAAGACATCGAGCGCAGAAAGCATTAGTGCGAGCCGTGCCGGGTCGTCGATCCGTCCGGTGCTGAGCACACGCTTGTAGAGCGGCGGACGCTGAGCGCCGATGTCCAGATAATACGCATCCGGCCAGCGGCTCCACACCGCTTCCATCGCCCGCATCGCGTATTCTCCGCCTTTCCACGGATTTGCCGTGGGGCCAAAGTCCGCAACCGCGCCGATTAAAAAGCAGTCAGCCGGCAGTCCCAGGGCCTTGCGCGCTTTGTGCATGGCCGTTGGACGAAAGACGTCAGTGTCAACACCGTTGCAAATCAGCTCCAGCGGATGCCCGCTCAAAATGCTGCACTGGACTTTTCGCCGCAGCCATTCCGAGGGAACGACAACAGTGAGCAGCGATTCGTCGTATATCGCTTTTTTGTGCTGCCAGAGCAGATGTGTGCTGCCCGTCAGGACACCGGGGTAAGTGTCCAGCGCCGGACAGGTGTGGCAGCCCGTCACCCAGCGTCCGCAGCCAAAAGAATGGGCGCAGTGGCCGGTGAGCGGCTGCATGTCGTGAAGCGTCCAGATACTTGGCTTGGTATTCGATAAAAGCGCAAGCGAAAAGGGATTAAAATAGCCTCCATGCAGATTGTGAAAATGAAGCAGTCCGGCGTGCTGCACTGCCGGGTGAGAGATAAGTTGATGGCTGCCCTGATACTCGTAGTAAAGCAGTCCGTTGTGCCAGCAATGATCCGCCGTGCTTTGATTGATGCCGTGGTCGAACGTGTGCACAAAACAAGCGGTTGTCTGTTTGCTGCCGACCAGCATGTCGCAGGAGTATCCGCGTGCTCTCAGTTCGTCAGTAATCCGTCTGGCCACGGCGGCGGCGCCGCCGGCGCCGTCCAGCGTGTTGATTTGGAGAACTGCCATTTTGTCATCAGTAAAGGCCATGGCTCAGTCGTCTTTCGCGGGAATTAAGCATTTGCTGTTCAAAGCGCCCCCGGTCGGGCGCCGGTGTGCGCAGCCACTGCAAAAACTGCTCTCCGTTCCAGTTGCGCACGAGAAAGCGCGGAACGGCGAAAAAATCAACCGGTGCTCTCAGAGCATCCTGAATATTGGCAATGCCCGCCTCATACCCTGTCTCTTGAGCGATGCGCATCGTTTCTGCGCTGAATGTGTCGGGAGTTCCCCAAGGGTAGGAGAGAAAGCGGACAGTTTGCCCGGTAATGCGCTCAAGCTCCGCTTTAGAGTCGACTAGCTGCCGGCGCTGCTCTACCGCGGGCAGGGCGGCGAGAAAAGCGTGGTCAATGGTATGCGAACCAATCTCGGAAACCGGTGAGGCCGCGAGCTGCTTAAGCTGCTCACGGCTGAGCGCGCGGTGAGACAGACGGCCATCTTCCGGCAATCCCGCTGCTGCATAGAGCTGCCGTGCGGCTGATGCCGCCTCGGACGGAGGAAGAGCACGGCATAATCCGCAAAGTTGATCATAAGCCGCGAAACGAGCGGCGGCATTGTCCAGCTTGAACTCCAGCGTGCGTCCGTTAAGGTTAATCTCGGCTCGCTCCTTGATGACATCCGGCAGAAGGAGCAGGTGTTCGAAGGCGTCCCACCAGAATTCCCGCGTTGACCCGGTCATGCCCGAGGCGACAAAGAAAGTTGCGGGGAGGCGATGATGCTCCAGGAGAGCCCGGGCATTGAGCAGATTGTCCGCATAACCGTCATCAAATGTCAGTGCTGCCGTGTCCGGACAATAGAACCCGCGCCGTACTTCATCAAGCAGCTCTTCGAGCGCAAGCACCCGCAGGTGCTCGCTGAGACACGAAAGCTGCTGAGAGAAATGTTCCGGTGTGACCGCGAGAAGCTGGCTGTCCACCGGATCGTTTGCAACCCGGTGATAAAGCAGAATAACGGGTTCGTTAAGTACCGGCTGCACATGCGGCAGAGCCTTCTTTTTAACCGTTTTCGGTTTGTGTACCACGGCGGCAATGAGAAGCTGATAATCGGGGTCTTGGTAATCGAGCACTTCACGCGGCAGTTCCTCAGCGGAAATGCCGTCAAGAAAAGCTTTCGCTGAGGCGACGTTTCCGTAAGTTGATATCTCGGTTTGGGCATCGGGCGCTGCGCGGGACAAGATCTCCTTGAGACACAGGTCAGTCAAGCGCCAATACTCGCCCCAGCGATCCATGTCGTAGCGAGATATCTGGCTGATGCCGGAGGCCGTCAGCAGCAAAGTGCCCCCCGGTTTGAGCGCGCGATATGCATTCCTGACAGCTTTCTCGATGCCAAAGACGAACTGTACAGTTTGCGTTAAGATCACACAGTCGTAGTGTGCTAGGGGAATGCCGGTTCCGCTTTGCAGATTGCCAACCACGGTTGTCCCCGGTGAGCCGATAACGTTCAGCACATCGCTTTTGACAACCCGGCTGCCGAACTGATGAGTATAGGCGGGATCACCTGCCTCGAGCACGCGGCCTTTGACAGCCTTTTTATGGCGTTCGAGGAAGTGCTGCATGTAGTAACGATCGACAGGAGAGCCGCGGGAGAAGCCGAACTCGCGGCAAACCGGCTGAACGGAAAGCGGTTGCGCCGCAGCTTTACGCGGCGCGAGCGCAGAGGGTTCCATGCGCTTTGCGTAAATCAGCAGAAAGTAGCGATCCCCGGCACTTAAATGAAACGGGGGTTTCGTCGCGCCGTTTGTTTCGACATCGAAATCATGAATCAGGTAGCGGAATCCGGCGCCGTGAAGCAGGCCGAGCAGTTCATGCAGGCGTTGTCCGAGTTCGGGGAAGGCATGGTATTCAATAACCATTTCCCGGATTTTGCGCAGACGGGGTGAAATCTCTTTCACGACATCAAACTCTGCCCCTTCGATATTGAGTTTCACAAAATCAACCTCATCCTGGAGCAAAAGACTAAGCGAAACGGTGCGGGCTTGAGTGGGTGCGGTGTTGTGTAAAAAGAAGGAACCTCCATCGGAATTGTCGCCGGCAAACGGCAACAGCGCTTCTTTTTTGAACAGACCAGCGTCGATGACCTCGGCATCAGTGATGTTGTTCGCCGCGAGATTCTTACGAAGAAGCATGAGCGCGAACGGGTCAGGCTCGAAGATTGAAATGCGCGCATTAGGGTATTTGCGTTTTGCCGCAAGTGCGAAGAGCCCGATATGGCCGCCGCCGTCAATGATGCGCGGTGCGCTGACACTGCTTGTAAAATCGTAAATATGCCGGAGAAAAATGTCCTTGGCCGCCATATAGAACGAGAGCAAATCGTGGCAGTAGATATTCCAGTCCTGAAAGCGAATAATATACCGTCCGTAGCGCTGCGCGGCGGCAGCGGCTTTGACGTTGGCGAGCTGGTCATCAGCGTCGATAACCAGTTCTTCGCCGGATGCCCAGTCTTGCGGGCCGATCGGCGCAAACGGTGTTTGCCCTTGGTTGTGAACCAAGTACTGCGCCTTGAGAAGGCGAGCGATCTTCGTCAATAGGCCTGCGCCGGACATCTGCTTTACATTTATCCCTGGAAAAGAGTTGCTTAAAGATATGATTCAGAATGGCTATGTAATGTCTCGTATTTCTTCCGTATCCTGGGCGGAGTGGCGCTTTAATGCGGTGTGCAGCAAGTATTTAATTTGTGGAAAGAAAATGCTCTTTGCGGCTGCTGAAATAGAGCGGTGTTCCAGCAGCCAGTCGCCGACAAGGTTCTGTTCATGAAACAAGGGGTAAGATAGAGCAGCTTTGATGCGCGAGAAAAGCCCAATATCTTTGCGGTAATGATGGTACCAGTGTTTCAGGCGATCTGCGCCGAGGCCCTGCGCATTGTCTTCGAAGGTTTTTGTGCCGGCAATGAGGCGGAAATTCCCCCAATGTTCGTTCAGATAAACCAGGTTTGCTTTCTGCACAGCCCGGAAAATGAATTCTGCATCCATCTCATAGTGGCAGTCCGTGCGGTAAGTGCCAACGAGGTCGTGCAACTGCCTATGATAAAAGTACTGGCTGGGATTAACCGGGTAGGGATGCAAGCGGCGCCCCATCAGCAGCGCTTGCAGCTTAAGGTTGCGCGGCTGATTATAAAACAGCGGTTTTTCATCCTCTCCCAGAACCATGCAGTTCCCGACCAGCAAGGCCGGTTTGGGAAGTGAGGGAATCAGGCTGAGAATGCGCCGCAGTGTGCCGGGAACGTAAAAATCATCGATATTAAGAAAACCGATGACTTCTGCTCTAGCGAGCTTTATTCCTTTGTTCATGGCCTCAGATTGGCCGTTGTCGGGTTCGGAGAGCCAGCGTAAGTGAGAGAAGCGGGCGGCAGCCGCTTTAATTTTCTCTGCGGTCCCATCGGAAGAACCGCCGTCCACGATTACATGCTCTACTTCAGGGCAGTTCTCCGCCGCGACAAGCTCGATGCACTGCTCGATGAAACGGACGCCGTTAAACGCCGGCGTTATAATGGAGAGAAGCGGTGCGTTCATCACCCTCGGCATCCAACTGCTTAGTTTCCGGCTTTCCGCTGCCGGCCAATTCTAAAACAGCTTTTGCCGCATCCTGTGTGCTGATGTTTGAAACCGCTCGGAGCGCGCTTTCGGCAAGCCGGCTCCGGCGGACTTCCTGTTCGACCCAAGCATAGGTCATGCGCAGGCCCTCTTCAAGGGAAACCTCGGGTTGCCAGCCAATGGAACAAATCTTGTCGATGGAGAAATTGCGCGATTTCACGCCAACCGGTCCCTCAACGTGTTGGACCGTAAGCTTTTTCCCGGCAATGCGGGCTATGAGGCTGACGAGTTCATTAACCGAGACGCTATATGCTGCCCCGATATTAGCCGGTCCCTCCAAGTCGGACTGCATCAACATAAAGATTCCCCGCACCGTGTCGTGAATGTGCGTGTATGAACGTACGGCGGTTCCTTGACCCCAGACTGCGATAGTTCCGCCGTCTTCAGCTTCGGCAACCTTGCGGCATATCGCAGCGGGGGCTTTTTCGCGTCCGCCCCGCCATGTTCCTTCATGTCCGTAGCAGTTCTTAAGCCGAGCGATGCGCACCGTCAAGCCGTAGCGCCGGGCGTAGGCCAGGGCGGCGCGTTCCGCATACAGCTTCTCCCAGCCGTACTCATTATGCGGGAGCGCAGGGTATGCTCCAGCTTCGCTTAACTCCGGTTCGTCGAAATCCATGTCGCGGTATACACATACCGAGGACGAGAAAAAGTACCGTGGAATTCGCAGACGCACCGTGCAGTAGGGCATATGAATATTCATCAGCGCGCTGTTGTGCATGATTTCGCACTCCGCACGGTGAATATAGCCCATGCCGCCCATGTCTGCGGCGAGATGATAAACTTCGTCGAAACTCTCTCCCGGGGCGAGGGTCAGGGCTTTTTCGCAGTTTTCCTCATTTCGTAAATCGAGCAGGAGAAAGTCTTGCGCTGGGGAAGAACTGAATTCCGGCAGCTTTAAGTCTACTCCGCGTACCCAGTAGTCGTGCTGAACCAAGTACTTCACAAGGTGATGGCCAATAAATCCACCTGCGCCCGTAACGACGGCGCGTTTCTGATACCGTGACATAGTCACCTCCAAGGGAAAACTTTGCTGAGCATAAGCCAAACCGGTTCGATACAGATGTCGTCTTTTAACGGGTATTTCTAAAGGAATACTTCAAGGCAGACTACTAGCCGCAAATTGTTGTGTTTTGTTTGCGCTTCCGCCATCCGGGGGGCGGTGCAAAGGAAGCCTGCTCAATTGCGGTTAATGACATCTAGCAGACCATGGAGTGCTTCTCGCCCGTAATCCACGTGCAGCATGCATCAAGCTCGTCGCAGTTTTCTTGGACGCGCTCGAAAAGAAGGGGCAGGGCGGCATCGTAAGTGAAGCGGTGGATCAGCGTATCCAACGGTTCCTGCCGATTGCGGCAGAGTTCTTTGGCGAGCCGCGTATGAACTTTATCAACTACCGTAAACGCTGCTTCTTCACTGCCAGTTAAATCCAGCGCCAAGCGGAAAACTTTCTCTTCGTAATCTGAAAAAACCATGTGTGTCTTTAGCTCCGTGTTCATTTGAGTCAGGCGATCTTTCGTCGGTTGCTTCATTCTGTTTAAACGAGCTTTAACACTGCCAACCACTAGGTAACGTTTTCGAGCCCATTATAGCCGTGGAAAAAGAAAAGTTACAAAAAATATCCGTGGAATGAGCATTCTATAACCCGATCCAATGGTGACACCGGTTGACAACAACATGCAGATAGAATGCGAATAAACCACTGCGACGAGTCCAGCGAGGCGGCTGCTTTGATGCTTATTGTCCGATTTCGAGCAGGCTCCGGTGGATCGCGTCCGTTTACTGGGCATCGAGAGAGCTTATTTGCTCCTCAGTTACCCGCCATTTTTGCCGGAAGCCGTGATACAGCTCCTCGAAGTCCTCCTGTTGCCCGGGATGCAGGATTTCTCGTATCGCCAGCGCCGCCTGATCAACGACGCGTGTCAGCTCATCTTGGCGGGCAAGGCGCATGCGCAGTGTTTCTCGCTGTGCCGCAGTGACAATTTCACGCACGTGCTTTGTTTGAGCGGCATCGAGATTGAGTTTACGCGCAAGCCGCACAACAACGATATCGCGCACCGAGGCTGGTCCGCCGTGCATGATTTTTTCAATCCGCTTCTGGACGAAGATTCCGGTTGCCGCTGAGCCGGCGACAACGCCGGAGAGAAAAATAAGCGATAATGCAAGAATTAGCTTAGTCATTTTCATAATGGCGTTACCTGCTCAGCAAAGACTGTATCTCCCGAAACGCGCTGCAAATAAAGATTTTCTAACTGATCATCGATGTTTGCGCCGTGCAGCAGAACCCAGGCAGCAAGAACCAGCGAGCACAGTGTGCCGGTCCAGGCAAAGCGCCAGATCAGCGTGATTTCCGGTTCCTCTTCCGGGGAGGCTCTGCGAACATCGCGCATCACGCGTGCGGTCCATTGCTGATCGAGCGGCACTGCCTGCGGAGTTAAATAGACCTGTTTCAGGTCCTTCAGTATACGATCAATAGCCGAATGTTTATCTGACACGATCCCTCCATTATGCCTCAAGCAGCGAGTTGATAATGCTGCGCAGTTTCGTGCGCAGCCGGAAAACGCGCACCTTGACATTTGCCTTGCTCCAGCCAAGCAGCGCCGCCGCCTCGTTCAATTCGCAGCCGTCAAAATAAACCAGCGTTACGAGCATGCGGTCAGCGGGCGAAAGCTCGCGCAACGCAAGACCGAGAACCTCACGTCCGTCACGAATCCACTCCTGAGCCGCATGTTCGCCTGCTGCTTTGCCGGCGGCGCTGTTCTCGAGCCATTCTTGATGAGCGGGACGGAGCTGGCTCGTCGGAACTTCACGTGTGCGGTAAGCACGGCGCCAGTAATCATAAGCGCGCCGCACCGCAAGCGCGGCAAGCCAATGACGAAAAGCGCTGTCGCGGGAGAATGTAGAAAGTGATGAGTAAGCGGATATAAATACTTCATGCGTTACCTCCGGAACCGCCTCGCGCGGAACATGCTTAGCCGTAATGCTCGCCACGTAACTTTTGTATTTTTCAACCAGCACTGCAAATTCGTTGACGTTGCCGCCGCACACCCGGTCGATGACTGACAAATCCTCGGCAGAGCAGGTCTCTTTTTTGGTCTCTTTTGGTGACGCCACGCCTGTGTCCTCTGCCGTTGGTATTTCCCGGTGCGTGCAAATCATAGCAAGAAAAAGCGCGGCGGGAGAAACAAATTGTTGCTCCCGCCGCTTTCCCTGGCCATAAGATCTTACAGCCGATCTTAAGGCTAGATGGCTGGCTCGGCCAGCCATGACAGAAAGCGCGCTCGGACGGTCTCTCCTGCTGTCTTAATGCGTTCGTTCATGGTCCGGCGCCTCCCGGCAAGCAGAGCCTTTTGTTCGCCGGTCAGTATGCTCCGCACTTCGTGCACAATCTTTGCGCGTAAGAGCGCAAGCTGTTCCTGCGCAGACGCGCTGTCGCGGGCCGCCTTTTTAATCGCCTCCTCATCGTAATTCTCCTCGTGCACCGCTTGAAACAGCATCATCCGCGCTTCCAGCGCAAAACCAGCAGCGTTCAGGATTTCGTCTTGATGGGAGGCAATCATTGTCTTTATTTGGCCGCGCTGCTCCTTTGTCAGCTCAAGCTCAAGAAAAGTGCGCATGATTTCGCGAATCACCGGCCGGCCTGGTCCGCTATGGAGTGCTGCCCTGGGCGGTACGGCGAGCGCTGGTGCGCTAAGGAAGAATGCTGTAACTAACGCGCTGGCAAAGGATAAGGCAAGTTTATTCATGGTCGTTTATCTCCTCGGTCGTTGGTTGTTCATACAGCGCGGCGTTGTCTCCTAAAAAATGCAGTCGGCGCTGGTTTATGGTGTTCATGGCTTAGTTGTCGCTGGATTTTGGCCTGCGGTTACGCCAATGGCGCTTGTGCAGCACGGGTGCTATTTAAAAGTACGGCAGCGTTGGCCATGTGGCGGGCAATGTTTTACGGTTTAGTCGTGGCAAGAATATTCAGCAAATTTGCATACCTGGTGTTGATCTTGGCGATGACACCGTGCTTGGCGGCGGCTCTTGAACAAGCGCTTGACCCGTTGCGCTCCAAAACAAGCTTCGTGCTGAGTGGGCCGCTGTTGAGCTTGCGCGGGGAGTTTAAGCGTTACAATGCGCGAATCAAACTGCGCGCTGGGGATTTGGCGCTTGAGGAAGTGTCTTTTGATGTAGATTTCACCGCAATCGCAGTGGACGCCCGGCCCGAGGCGGCGCTTGTGCTCAATAAACTTGCTGCGCAGCTTCCCGTTTCCGGCGGGCGCTTTGAAAGCAGACGCATCGTCAAGCGCCCGCGCGGGGAATACCATGTTGTGGGTGATTTCTTTCGTGCGGGAAGCCGATGGCCGTTTGAGTTTGTGCTGCGCCCAGTGCGCGTTGTGCGCCAGGAATCCGTTTTTGAAGTGCTGGAAAGGGGCAAAGTGAGTGAGATGGATCCGCAAGTTCGTCCTGTGCTTCTTCCGCCAGACGGCTCGGCTGAACTGCAGGCGCGTCTGGTGTTCAAGGCGCTGCGGAAATAGCGGAAGCGGCTGGTCATTGCGGGAAATTATAGAGGCCGGAGCTGCGCAGCAGCGTGCTCATATAGTCAGGGTGAGCAATCATCAAATCCAGGATATGCTCGCGCATCCGGGTGTTGGTGCGGAGTTCGAGCCACGCATCGCGCAGGGCAATATCGAGGCAGCGCGCCCGATCGGAATCAGCCAGAAAGCTCGCATGGGCAAAGAGTATCATCTGCTCCACGTTGCAGCTCAGCGGCGGCACATGAACGCAGGTGCAGCCATTGAATAAACGGTTAATCTGGTAGTGCGGGAAAAAGAGAATCGCGCGAAAATCCGCCTGACCTGCGCGCAGTGCGGCAAAAGTCTCATCCGGCTCCAAGTGCAAGCGCGCAGTTTTGTGCGCTGGAATATGGTGCGTAATGGTCAGTTCGTCAAAAAGAAACGATGGGACTGACGGATCGTCGTCGATGAAAGCGTAGTTGGCAGCAGAGAGCGGTGAGGGAGAACGCTGGAAATTGCTCACGCCGACGATGCCATGGCTTACGCCGGGCAGCAGCATCAGCGGTTTGAAGCCGCTGCGCGTCCCCGCAGCGAGCATGGACGCTGCCGGTGCGACGCCTACGCAACAGACGTCCGGCAGGGGTTCGTAATTGTGAGAGATAATGCGCCGGGCAACCTCC
>JAKPSH010000314.1 GCA_029555385.1 Pseudomonadota bacterium | reverse complement strand
CAGTCCTTCGTTCGTACAGCGTTATCCGAACCGGATCATTAATATCCACCACTCGTTCCTCCCAGCCTTTTCCGGCGCCAGACCTTACCATCAGGCCTTCGAACGCGGAGTAAAGATTATCGGAGCAACTGCGCACTTTGTCACCGAAGAGTTGGATGAAGGTCCGATAATCGCGCAGAACGTCATCCCCACAGCGCACAATAAGAGTCCCGCAGACATGGTGCGCGCAGGACGTGACGTGGAAAAGGCGGTCCTAGCAAAAGCACTGCGGCTTGCGCTTGAAGACCGCCTCTTTGTCCACCAGCGTCATACGATCATTTTCGACTGAAGGTCGGACCTTGGCGGGCGTATGAGGAGCGCGCTGGTGCACGCTCACAAAGTCCTCAGTCGTTCGTGAAGTCATGGACCAACTGGCTGATTGCTTCAACCAATCCGGGAAGCTCTTTAGCTCTTGTAACAAAGAGCTTCTTGTCCGGGAAAACGTAGCGCCAGTCGTGTTTTGACCCACCGTCAAACCGCCACCAGCCACGCAGGATTGAAAACCCGAGGCGCGAAACCGCAATTTGGATACGATACCGGCCCACGCGCCTCCGGCAGACAAATTCCTGATGTTCAATCGCATCCAAAATGGCCTGTTTCAAAGCCGGATAGTCACGTTCCCTGTCAATTTCGGCCTGGCCCAAATAGCCGGCGCGAAACTGATAAATGATATCCGGCTCATGCACCTGCCGTCCGTTGATTCTTCCCGTGAACCACCACTGGCCGTGCACTCCCGATGACGTGGAGTGCCGCAGCCGAAGCCAAATCTCGACGGCCCTGCCGCCGATCTCGACGGTAGTCGTCGCTTCGAACATTGGATACTCCTCATCAAGGGATGGTTGGTCCATGATAACGGCCCGCTGAAAGCCGCCACCATGGACCAACCAACCGGAGAGAAAATACCCGCTGACTAACCCCCGGCTTGTGCGGACACGCAGTGCTTAGGCAAAAAACCTGTTGAACGTGCACCAGACGCAACTCACGACACACCCCAAACACAACAGCGTCTGCCGTGAATTTGTCTCGTGGCGATTATGGATACCGCGGCAAGAAGCAGGCTGTGCTGTGAAAACAATCGTTTCAGCAGAACTGCACTCGAACTCAGCAGCTCCTTTCCTTACAACGGCTGCCTGTTTTCTACTATAAAGCAAGGAAAAAAGAAATCTGCGGCCTGCGCAATCAGTCAGCCTTCAGCGCTTCTTGGATCTTCGCCAGTAAAACTTCAGGAACATAGGGCTTTTGCAGAAAAACGGCGAAACCTTTATCAATCATGCGTTCAATAGCGCGATCCCGGTTGTAGCCGCTGGATACAATAATTGGAAGATTCGCCCGCACTCTCCGCAGCTCAGCAAACACCTGCTCACCGCTGAGGTCCGGCATTGTCAAATCAAGAATAACAAGCACAATATCTTCGCCATTCTCACCGAACAGCTTTATTCCTTCTCTGCCGTTTGGGGCCGTGATCACTCGAAAACCAGTATATTCAAGAATTTCCCGTGTAACATCACGCACCGTGCTTTCGTCATCGATAACCAAAACCGTACCGTCGCCTTTAAACTGAGCATCATAATGCGCCTTCATGCTGTCAATTGCCTCACGGCTCCGAAACGGCGGAAGCAGCAGACGGAATTCCGTACCCTCGCCAGGCGAGCTACGCAGATGCAAACCGGCATTGTGCCTGCGCACGAGTCCCAATACCGCAGCAAGTCCCAGACCCCGGCCCTTCAGCTTTGTCGTAAAAAAAGGATCAAAAATCCGTTCCTGCGTCGGCAAATCCATACCGCAGCCATTGTCCGCAACCTCGATAAAAACAAACTCCCCCTCGCGCAGGCTGTCGCCGAGCACGGTGTGCAGCAGGTACTCGCGGTCAGCAAACATGACTCCGGTCGAAATAGTAATTTCACCAGCATCTTCGCCCAAAGCATCCGAGGCATTTGTGATCAAATTCATCACTATTTGGCGAAGCTGTGTGGCATCGGCTTTGACCAAGGGCAGTCCGTCGGCA
This sequence comes from Pseudomonadota bacterium, assembly GCA_029555385.1. GTDB lineage: Bacteria > Bdellovibrionota_C > UBA2361 > SZUA-149 > SZUA-149 > JAKPSH01. The sequence continues at coordinate 5,341 of JAKPSH010000314.1, read as the reverse complement.
AAGGCACTCTTGACTTGGGCTTTCTTCGAGACTACACGCTCGAGCAATCCCTGCATTTCACGCACAAGTTCGCTTACATTTACGGGCTCTTCACTGAAGCTTCCGCGTCCAGAATAAGCCAAAAGCTGATTAGTCAGCTCGGCGAGTCTGAGCGCACCGGTCTTAATTTGTTCAAGGCGCCCTTGCAGCATCGAATCCGGCGGACATTCGAGCAGCGCCAGTCCCGCGTTGCCCACCACTCCCATCAGCAAATTGTTAAAATCGTGCGCGATACCGCCGGCGAGAAGTCCCAATCCTTCGAGCTTCTGACGCTGCGACATACGCGCCTCAAGCAGCAAGTTTTTCTGAATTTGTTTCTTGTGCGCCGTAATATCACGAAAAACAACCACTCCTCCACGCACGTGACCGGACTCATCCCGCAGCGGACGCCCAGTTGAGCTGACCCACACACCATCAGGTTTCTTTTCGTTGCGGATGAAAATCTCAGCTTCGTCACTGCATTCTCCCTGAATGGCTTTTGAAATCGGCAAGTCTTCCACCGGATAAGGCGTGATCATGTCCGGCATAAAGTTGCCGATTTTCCGCACCCGCTCGGCCAAAGGCAGATCCAAAAAGCCGTAACCAAGAAGCTGCTGCGCCTGCTTGTTGCAAAGAATCATCCGGCCTTTTTCGTCGGTAACAAAAATACCATCCCCCATACTGTCAATGATCGCTGCAAATAACTGCTCCGTGCCATCGGAACCGAGCACCTGGGGAGCATAGCGCGCGGTCTCTTCAATGTTCTCCTTGTCATCAGTGGTCCTAAATAGGTGGCTAATCAGATGTACGAGCTGCGGGCGATGCCCATTTGCCGGCATTTCATCATGGCGGCTCTCATCAAGAAATCTTCCATCAACCAAGATAGAATCAAACAAAGGCAGCGCTTCAAACAAACTAAACGCGGCGATCTCTGCCAGATTCCAGTGCACAGCCAGGGTTATGCGCTGCTCGCGGCAGAACTTCCGCAAACGGTGAGAGACAAGAGGAACTTCCGGCCCCGAACCAGAGTCGCCAGCCAGATCCACGACTGCACAAATTCGTTGGTTGCTGTTATGCGCCATATCGCCGATAACTCGCAATGGATCTGCACCATGCAGCTCTGCGCCTCCGGCTAAAACCGGACCGCTGAGTACATCTAGGCAAATCATTGACAAGCGGCTCAAGCCGATATCCTGGCCACGCAGCAGCTCTTTTAATACTTGCGCGCGCGGCTCGGAACAAAAGACCACCAGCTCTTCATCAAAATCACGCGCCTCGCGCACGACAATGGCAAACTCAGAACAAAAATCTCCCTCGCGGGCCGAAAACCAGCCCAAGAGCCTTCCCGCGCAGCCTTTTCCCCCCGTTTGTGGTGCGCTATCTGTAGTCAATCCTTTTCCAGCCAATTAAATTTACGCGAATACGAAGTGCAGATTAAAACAGCATTTTGCTATCCTGGTCATATTATATCGTAAATCCAAGATGCTAATAAATCACTCGGGTAAGATAAAATGAGGCAATTTGCCACCGGCCCTCACAGGGTCAACCGCTCAATCATCCGCGTCAAAACTGCCGTGTTCTTTTGCTTCGTTGCCTCGTAGCAAGCATTGGCCGCCGGAGTATTCCAGCGATGGGCTTGCAGCAAATCAAGCGCATCTTTCAGCTCTTCCTTCCAAGATCGGCCCGATTCCGCCCGGACTTCCTCCAAGCGCACAAAAAAGTCTTCGCGGCCAATATTGGCAAGATCGGCATCCAGCAAGTATCCGGCCAGACCAGCCGCCGCCCGCTGCTTTCGCCCGCCAGTTGAACTGACAAGCTCGGTTGCCAGAATCATTTCCCGTACCAAGGCGATCTCTTCCTCCGTGTATCCTCCATCGCTATGCATTGCCTCTACCGCTTTCCCAGCACTTTCCTCTTCATGGTGACGCTCATCGACTAAGAAACCAGAGTCATGAAAGGCCGCAGCGATGCCGAGCAATTCCAGTTCTCGCCCCTCAATACCATCGAATAATGCAAGAAATACGGCCTGATCGAGCACCCGTTCCGTATGAGCTGCCGCGTGATAAACATACCTGCCCGGCAGATTTTCCCCGAGTTCTCCAAGAACGCCGGCGATCAACGGATGCCGATGCATTTTTTCCAAAGCCGCGGCGTGTTTTGCCGCAAGTCCTTTGTCAACAGGCGCGGGAGCCGCAACACAAGAATCTAGCCAAACCCGCTCGGCCAAGGTAGCCACCTCGACCTCCTCCTCCCGACCCTCAAGCCAAATACTGCCAAGCCCCACCATCGGCACAGCATCCCCGGCGAGCTGGGCCGTGCGCTGACTGCAGATGAAATCAGTTTGCAGCTTATCCGCGTTTTCCTCTAAACGAAAGGCCACGTTTACAGTATCCCCGAGCACGGTATAGTCCCTGCGTCCTGCCGCACCCAACACTCCGATCAGCGCTTCCCCTGTATTAAGCGCAATGCGGCAGCGCCAAGGAGAACTATGATGGTGCTTCCACTGCGCCGCGGACAGCAGCTTGGTTTCCGTCATTATTGCCGCACCAGCGCGCACAGCGCTTGCGGTAAAACCAGGCGCCTCACTTTTCTTGCCGTGCCACAACGCCATCACACAGTCACCGATATACTTATCTACCTGCCCGCCTGCGGACACCACGATCTGAGATACCGAGCGGAACCAGAGGTCAAGCATCTGTGCCACATCCTGGCCCGGAAAAGCTTGGGATAATCTGGTATACCCGCAAACATCAGCAAGCAGCACGGTAACCATGACGTCAGTAAACTGCGTCGGTTGGGTACAAGCATGAAGTGAATCATCAGGCGAAGAACTCGTCTGTCCAATGCGTACAACTACTTGTGTCTCGGCAATGGCCAGCACATCACCCGAGGTAAGATCCACCGGGGTGGTAATTCTCGCACCGTTGACAAAAGTTCCATTCAAGCTAGAAAGATCACAAACGACGACACCAAAGGACGAAACCGTAATGATTGCATGATACCGGGAGACTTTGCGGTTGTGCAAAACAAGATCGTTGTTTTCGGCACGGCCAATGCGAAACGTCTGACCCTCCGCCAGCTCATAAACTTGGCTCGCGGCCTTCTGTATTTCGCCAGGCGAACGGCAGTCTTCACCGGGGAAACGGTCTACCGTCAGTCTCGCAATCACTGGATTATTGTTCGCCTGATTCACCGTCACCCCCAACTCAGGAACCTGTCGCACAAACAGAGAGCCCACAGCCAAGTACTGACCGCCAAAATTATGGCTCAACGACTGCGCGCATCACTCCTGCTCGACGTGAGATTTCCACAAGCGGCATGCCGGCATCAAACGCGGAATCTGCGGCCACACCGCGTCTTTTTTCCAGCTCTGCAATTTTTGCTTTATTTTCCTGTGTAAGCATCTTTTCCAATAGCTGACGCAGCAGCTCTTTTTGCTGAGCACGAACGGCCAGCAACTTGCGCAATTCAGCTTCGCTTAGTTCGACCATCCGTTCCAATTCCTGATACTGCGTAGAAGGCCCGCAGCGCATGTTGGCTGCTTGTACGGGCGTCAACTCAGGTTTAAGCACAGTCACGACCCCGGGAAGCATCCGCCCTGAACCAGTAGTGGCGACCACGGTCATTACTGCATTTGCGCGCAAATCTGCGTCTTCAAGTTCAACCGATACACGCCACTTACCCTCTCCCGCTGCCTCAATATTCGCTTCCCGGCGTCGCAGCGCCGCGGGGCCAAAACCCGGCGACAACTTTCCGGATACGGGCGGCATAACAACCATGCCATATGCCCGGACAAGCGCCTCGGTCGAATCAAGAACAACGGCTACGGTTTGCTTTTGCGTAGAGTCATCGGCGCATACCGGATGAGCGCAAAAAAGATTCCACTGAAACGCGACACAAATCAGGATAGTGATGCGCAGGAATGTCACTTTGCACCCCGCAGAACATAGTCAAGACTCGATAATGAGTACTTCAGCCGGGCAATATCAAGGTCAAGAGCACGAGCCTGCTCGATCAGCTCAGGTTGCTGGGGGTATCTCTTTGCCGCAGTGATAATGCTCTGCGCTTCCGCACCGGCGCAAGCGGCATCCGCGGTGAAGGTCTCCGACAACAGCACACTTCCATCCGCAAACGACGCCTGAAACTGATACATCAGCGATTCCTGCGGTGTCGGAAACTCACCACGAAAATCCCCGCTGGCTTCCTGAAAACGAAGCGGCGCAACCAGGAGGCTGCCGTCGAGAACAAACAGCACCCGGATCGCCACCGGTTTCTTCTCCCCGAAGCGAAACACGATATACGAAGGCAACCCAGGCCCCTCACCGATTACCAAGTTATGTCCGAACCCCGCATCAGCGACAGGACCGCCCGCAGCAGTCTCTTGCGCCTGCACCAGCGGCGCACAAACATAGCAGAGCAAGCAGGTAAAGAAATTGATGATAAAGAATAAGTTTCGGTTCACCCGGCAGCTACCAAATAGCCCAGGTTCCCTCACGACCGGTGTTCTGTTCTTTGAATACCCCACTGAGACGAGCTCCTGACTGCTGAACTTCTTCGCGGATGACAAGCTGGAGATTCAAGCCGCCACTCGCGAGAAGAAGCTCCTTGCTGCCTTTGAGCTTCTCCGCCTCAATGATTACTGGTTTCCACCCCCCTCTGGCAAGCAAAACCATGACTTCACGACCATCATTGAGCGGAATACCAACAAGTCCCGTCGGCTCACCATCAGCAAAGAGGTTGGAAATTGCGCCGTTTGAATCCCGCTCTGCCAGTGCGGCAAAGCTGAGGGCCCGGACTTTGTCCGGAAGTTCACGGCTGGCGGGCGGAGAAAATAGAGCACGAGCATGGCTTGCATCTTCAGCGGGGCGAACGGCCACATCGACTTGCGTTGGTGTTTTTCGCAGTCCAGGGATCGCGCGATAAAAAACCAGCGCGACGCAAACCGCAGCAGTAATCAGCATGACCACCGCCAAACGTGCAGTTTTCCTCCATCCCCGGCGCACGTCAGATGGATAAAAGAGCGCCTGCTGCGCTGCAGCATCGTCGGTATCAGCATCTGGCAAAAACAATTCATCGGGTTTCAGATTATCCCGCGTATGGCTTGACTGGTTGTCCGCAAACTCGTTACCCCACTTCCCCGGCTCTTCAGCCGTGTCGCGATCGAGGGCGAAATGAGCGGAGCAGGCATTACCGCAGGGCGCTTCGTCCAAGAAATAGTTGCTTTCATCAAGGTACGTGCCGGACGGATCTAACTGTTCAGGTTCTGGTGCCGCACCACCAGCCGCGCGCTCCTCCCAGCTAAGATCCTTCAGCCCCTGGTGAA
>JAKPSH010000313.1 GCA_029555385.1 Pseudomonadota bacterium | reverse complement strand
CGCTCGCGCCTGGCCTTGGAATGGACCAGGCTGCTCGGCAAAGAAGAAGCTTCGATGCTCGACCCGTATAATGCTCAAGGTTATGTCTGGTACGACGGCCACCGTGCGCAAAGAGAGATTTTTTCCAAACTGGAAGCCGATACTCAGGATTTTGGCCGTATTCGCTGGGTTTCGATGGACGACAAATACTTCATGGTCAGCATGCTGTCGCACGAGCAGCTCGTACCGGCGCAGGGCATACGCAGCGGTCAACTCTACCGGGTGCGCACCATGGGTGAAGATGACCACCTCGCGCTAAGCATTTTCTTTGGCCCGAAAAGTTACGAGATGCTGGAAAAACTCGGCCACAACCTCCAGCTCAATGTTAACCTGGGAAAAACCGGCTTTATCTCCGCGCCGCTTTTGTGGCTGCTCCACTTTTTTTACCGTTTCTTCGGCAATTACGGCGTAGCCATCGTCTGCCTGACGATTTTGGTGCGGATTGTTCTCTACCCGCTCAATGCCAGTTCCTTCCGACAGATGAAGGCAATGCAGGATCTGAAGCCGGAGATGGATCGAATTCGCGAACAAGTAACGGATAAACAGCAGCAGCAGCTTGAGATGATGGCGCTCTATAAGAAGCGGGGAGTAAACCCGATGGGCGGATGCTTTCCGGTATTGATTCAGCTGCCAATTTTCATCGGACTTTATGCCGCGCTGATGCTGGCTGTGGAACTGCGTCATGCTTCATATGCGCTTTGGATTGACGATCTCTCCGGGCCCGAGAAATTGATGATCGGGGGATTTGGCATCCCGGTGATGGTCATCCTTTTTGTAGCGACGATGCTGGTGCAGCAGTGGACTACCCCGTCGGCGATGGACCCAACGCAGAAAAAAGTTATGTTGATCATGCCGGTTGTATTTGGCTTTATGTTCGCCAGCCTGCCAGCCGGACTTACCTTATATTATCTGTCAGGAAACATTATTGCTATCGCCCAGCAGAAGGCGATGACCCATTACCACGGCAAAACAAAATCAGGGATCGGTGTTACCGCTGCCGTCTGCGCGCTGGTTTTCCTTGTGACGTACGTGATTGCCAGGCTTGGGTAAGGCTCCGCTCATGGACAGTGCGGGTGGGGAAAGCGACACTATTGCTGCACCGGTTACCGCCCCGGGCCGCGCTCCGGTAAGCATTATTCGTGTCAGCGGTACCGGCTCCCGAAGCCTGCTGGAGCGTGTTGCCCGGCAGGCTCAGCGCATTATGCGCAATCCGCGCAAGCTGCTGATCTCCGAAATTCGTATCCCCTGCCCCGCGGCTCAACATTCCGGGTGCGCGCAATGGCGTGAGGACGAACCAAGTCTTGACCATGCACTTATCGCCTTCTTCCCCGCACCGCACAGTTATACCGGGGAGGACTGTGTCGAGTTTCATCTGCATGGAAGCCCCTATGTCGTCTCCCGCTTCTTGGATGCGCTGCAAAGCTGCGCGGTGCGTATGGCGCGTCCGGGAGAATTCACCGAACGCGCGTTTCTGAACGGTCAAGTGGATTTGACCCAGGCCGAAGCCATCGCCGATTTGATCAACGCGGATACCGAACTGCAGGCGCAGGGCGCCCGCCGCCAGCTTGGCGGAGAGCTTGCCGCCGCGGTGACGGAACTGGGCGGGCCGCTCCAGATGCTTCTTGCGCAAATTGAGGCTTATCTTGATTTTCCGGAGGAGGGCCTCGAATTCTCATCGGCGCAGAATTGGCTGCAGGAAATCGAAGCAGCGCGAGTGAAAATGGCTCGCTGGCGGGAGACATTTTCTGTAGGGAGGCTCTGCCGCGAGGGAGCAAATGTAGTGCTCACCGGCGTGCCCAATGCCGGGAAATCAAGCTTGCTCAATGCGATGTGCGGCGAGTCGCGCGCCATCGTTACTCCCATTCCGGGCACTACACGTGACAGCATTGAGGTACATCTGAACCTGAGCGGTTTGTACGTCAGGCTCTGGGATACGGCGGGAATTGTTGATGATTCGCCAGCCAAACCCAGTGACCCCATTGAAAAGCTCGGCATCGAACGGAGCTGGGAGCGGATTCGTCAAGCAGACCTTGTTCTGTTTGTTTTTGACCTAAGCGCAGAACGCACGGCGCAGGAGTCGCTGTGGCGCAAAGTGGCACCTGAAACAAGCAGCATTCAGGCTGTAGTAAACAAAGTAGATCTGGCTGACGGCCGGTTGTCCTTAGAAGACTGCGCGCGGTGGATTGATTACTTAACGGGAGAGGCGCCAGTTGTCGTTTCCGCGCTTCAGCAAAGCAATTTGGAGGGTTTGGCTCAATCAATACGCGGCAGGCTGTTAGGTAAGAGTCCCGCGATGAGCAGCGGGGTAATTATTTCGAACCGCCGCCATTTCGAAGCGCTTGAACGTGCTTTGCTGGGTCTTGATGCAACAGCTAAGGCAATAGAAACCCGCACGCCGGCGGAGTTCGTCGCTCTGGAACTGCGTGCGACTTTAGGTTCATTGAGTGACATTATCGGGGTGACAACCTCTGAAGATATCCTGGAGCGGATTTTTTCAACATTCTGCATCGGCAAATAGTTTCAGTGGGCCCCGCACAGTGTCGCAGCAAATTTCTTCGTTACGCTAGTTTTCGACGATAATTGTCACCGGGCCGTGATTCACCAGGGCGACGTGCATTTCTGCGCCGAAGACTCCTTTTTCTACAGGTGAAATGCCGAGCAGGGAAAATTCCCAGCAGAAAGCAGCAAACAGCTCTTCGGCCAATGGTGGTTTCATCGCGCCGAAGAATTCCGGCCGTCTGCCCTTGGATGTGTCAGCAAAAAGGGTAAACTGAGGGACAACAAGCACGCCTCCTTTGGTATCCAGAAGCGAGTAATGAAAACGGCCGCTTTCGTCGGGGAAAATGCGCATATTGGCAATTTTCTCCGCCATCGGGCGAAGCTTCTCCCGCGTATCATCGGCGGCTATTCCGGCAAGAAGCATTAGACCCGCACCGATGCATCCCGCTGTTTGGCCGGTTACGCTGACAGATGCCTCGCTTACTCGCTGAATAATAACCTTCATTTGCTGCTGTGTCCTTCAGGGCCACCATTTCACAGCTTCTTGCAGTTGTCGAGACTGCCTAAGAATTGTTAGCGCCCTGGGCCGAGAACTTCCGCGCGTGCTGCGCAGCATTCTTGAAATGGCTATTCCAGCGGTGGGTCTTTTCCAAGATGCTGCGTGCATACTGTTTAACCGAGGACGGAACTTGCGAACGGCTACGCAGGGCCTCGTCGAGATTTGCAGGTCCCCAGTTGTATGCAGCAAGGGCCAGCGCGCGGTTTGAGCGGTAATGACGCTCTAGCTGCTTGAGATAATGGATGCCCAGACGGAGATTCACCGCAGGATCGGAAAGCTGGGGAGCTCCCTTGCCTCCGAGACGCTTTTGCAGCACCTCGCGAGCCGTGCTCGGTTTAAGCTGCATTAAGCCCATTGCTCCTTTGTGCGAACGGGCATGCGGCTTGAAGCTGCTTTCCGTAGCCGTGATTGAGGCGATAAACAGTGGATCCATGTTTTCCGCCTGGCTTTGTTCAACGATTTGCCGAGCGATAATGCCGGGATCCTTGATTTCCGGGTAATAGACGGCGATGACCCCGGAGATGAATTCAATAAGTCCAAGGTGCGGATCCAAAGAAAGAGCGGCTTTGGGCAGAACGGGCTCCTGTGGTTGAACTAGTGCCGGGAGCGGCTCCGCTGCGTCCTTTACCGAAACAGCAGCTTTAGCGAGAAGATCATCTGCCGCAGCAATTGCCGTGTCTTGTTCATCAACAACAGCTTCGGGAAGTGCGGGGGTCTGCTCGAGAGCTTTGAGCGAGCCTTCGATTTCGTTTGTATCGGCTGCAGGCTCTGCAAGTTCATGTTCACGTAATAAAGAAGCACGAGAGCTTGCTTCAGCGGAGATAATTAACGCAAGCACGAGCACGAGCGGCAGCGGGCGGACCAACAGGCGAAAGATGCCGCAGGCCGCGAAGAGCGGCGACGGACCCATCACGGCGCGCCGTACGCGAGCATTGTTTCGCATTAAGTGAGCCTCAACGGCCGTCAGTTTAAGGCCAAGTTTCCTTTTGGAATTAACCCGGAGTTCAATTCGGCGAAGACAAACACCCACAGAATCCGCCGCAAGCGGCCCTGAGACGCCCGGCGCTTGGACGGTTTTCAGTCTCGGTCTAGTTAGATTGGATTCCGCTGGGAGAGGCGCATGGCGCATAGCCTAACTAGCCGTAATTATTGGTTATTATTCCCCCGCACAAGCCTGGAGGTCGTCATTCTCCCCACCCGATCTCTTTTCGGGATGGCTTGCTGGTTTGCTTCAGAATTTGTGAAGAATTTGGTAAATTTGCTATAACGCTCCACCGTTATGTCCAGTAAAGCCTCCCCATCCTTTGATGTCGTTGTTGTCGGCGGCGGCCATGCCGGTATTGAAGCCGCCCTGGTTTGCGCCAGGCTTGGTCTGCGCACGGCCCTTGCTACTTTTGATAAAGACAAGATCGGCGAGATGTCGTGCAATCCGGCGATCGGCGGCTTGGGCAAAGGGCAACTGGTCAAGGAAGTTGATGCCTTGTCCGGCGAAATGGGGCTGGCCATTGATCAAACCGGCATTCAGTTTCGAACGCTCAACGCTTCGCGGGGGCCGGCTGTTCGTTCCTCACGTGCTCAAGCCGATCGAGCTGCATACTGCTGGAGAATGGTGAAAACGCTGTGCAGCACGCCGAATTTGACCGTTATAGAGACAGAGGTCCTGGCCATCGAAACCGCCGGCCGGCGCGTTGCGGGGGTGCGCATCCGCGGCGATATCGTTGTTTCGGCGCAAGCGGTGGTGATCACCACTGGCACATTTCTTTGCGGGTTGATGCACACCGGAGAAAAGCAGATTTCTGGGGGGCGGATGGGCGAGCAGGCCAGTGTGCGGCTCAGCGAATCGCTGCGCCATCTGGGGCTTAGCGTTGGCCGGCTAAAGACCGGCACCCCTGCCCGGCTCTATGCGCCGAGTATTGACACCACTAAACTGACCGAGCAGCCGGGAGATGTGCCGGTTCGGCCATTTTCCTTGCGCACAGATTGTTCTCGTATGAGGCAACTCGAACGCGAGCAGGTATCCTGCTGGATCACGAGCACCAATGCACAGACACATGAGATCATTGCGGCCAACGTCAAGCGTTCTCCCTTGTTTAACGGCCAGATTAAAGGCACAGGACCGCGCTACTGTCCGTCCATCGAGGACAAGGTTTTTCGTTTTCCGGAGCGCAGCTCTCACCACATTTTCCTTGAGCCCGAAGGCCGTGACAGTGACGTAGTCTATCCTAACGGCATTTCAACTAGTCTGCCTGCAGACGTGCAGGAGGAGTTCATCCGCAGCATCTGCGGCTTAGAAAAGGTGAAAATTCTGCGCCACGGCTACGCGGTGGAATATGATTTTGTTGACCCGCGCGAGCTGGACGCCGCATTAAAAGTTAAAAAACTAGAAGGGTTATACTTGGCGGGGCAGATTAACGGTACATCTGGATACGAGGAAGCCGCGGCCCAAGGAATACTAGCTGGAATTAACGCAGCGCACTACGTGCTCAATCGCGAACCGCTGATTATTCGCCGTGACCAAGGATATCTCGGGGTGATGGTGGATGACCTGATTAATACGGGAGTGCTTGAACCGTACCGGATGTTTACCTCGCGAGCTGAGTACAGGCTGCATCTTCGCGAAGACAATGCCGATGCGCGGCTTGTGCCGGTTGCGCGGGCGCTCGGTCTTGTTAACGATGAGCACTGGCGTTTGTTCGAGGAGCGGCAACGGCGTTTGGCAAGCGAGAAGCAGCGCCTGGAGCAAACAATGCTTAAACCTGTTGACGAGCATAACCGCTGGCTGCGCACGCTCGGCAGTGTCGAAATAGAAGACAGCATATCTCTTGCCGCGTTGCTGCGCAGGCCAGAGATTCGCTGTGCTGATATTTTTGCTTCGTTTCCTCCCGCCGATTGTTTATCAGAATTCGAGGTGGAGCGCCTGGAAACTGAGATTAAATTTGAGGGTTACTTAAAGCGGCAAGAAGAAGATATCGCCCGGTTACAAAGAATGGAACAGCTTGAAATTCCTCGGAGTTTTTGTTACGGCGCAGTCGGCGGGTTGAGTGTTGAAGTCCGGGAGAGGTTGTCGCACATCAGGCCGCGTACGCTCGGACAAGCTTCGCGGATTGCCGGCGTTACACCGGCTGCCGTATCCCTTGTCGCAATTCATGTAAGGCGCGGGCAGTCTGCGCAGAATCGCAGTTTGTGACGCTTTAGCAAAAGGCAGCAGACTTGACTGAACCGCAACTGCAAACAAGCGATATTATCGAACGCTACTTGAGTTTGGCGAATTACGTTAAGGCGTCAGGGTATATTACGCACGGTGCTGTTCCCTGCCCTGCTTCGGCTGTGGACATGGCCGGAAAGGTCATTGTTTTTCTCGATCTGCTCAACCGCTGGAATACAAAAGTAGATCTCGTTGCTCCCGCTCCGCCACGCGTACTACTAGAGCGTCATTTTGCAGATTCGTGGGCAGCTTGGTTTTTGATTTCAGCCTGCGCTCCCCTTTCGCCTGACTGCGCCTTTGTTGATATAGGTTCCGGCGCCGGGCTGCCGGGAGCAGTTTTTGCGCTGCTTGAGCCAGAGCGCCTCATCTTTCTTTGCGAACCGCGAGAAAAACGAGTACTTTTCCTGAAAGAGCTGCGCCGGGAGCTTGGTGCGCGAAACATTGAAATTATTAAGAAGAGAATGGAAGACCTGAAACCGGAGGAAGTTCCGGGCGCAAAGCTTACCGTTTCGCGGGCGCTGGGAAACGAAGAGCTTTTTTTGGGACATTCTCGCCGGCTTGTGCTGGCTTCAGGCTTTGCGGTTCAGATGTGCGGTCCGAGCAAGGCTTCGTCCGGCCAGACGAAGGCGATCCAAGGGGTAAGTATCGAAAAAGTTATAGATTATTCGTTAAGTAAGGACGGACCTAAGCGAAAGCTCGAAATTTGGAAGTGTTTCACGTGAAACATTAACAATATGTTTTTGGTGTTTCAATATGTTTCACGTGAAACACTTTTTCTTCAAATAGCTGATTTTGCCTTCTCTCTCCTTGTGCTACTTAATCACTCATGGCTCGAGTAATCGCTGTCGCGAATCAAAAAGGCGGAGTTGGCAAGACTACCACTGCCGTGAATCTCTCCTCGGCATTGGCCTTGAGTGGCAAGAAGGTGCTTGTTGTCGATATTGATCCACAGGGGAACGCTACGAGCGGTCTCGGTGTGGATAAGCACGGGCTGGAAGCTACGCTTTACGATGTTTTCCTGGGAGTTTTCAGTCTCAGTTCCGTGATTGTCGGTACGGAACAGGACGGTTTGTGGGTGGCGCCCGCAAACAACGATTTGGTAGGTGCCGAGGTCGAGCTTACCAATACTCCTGGCCGCGAATGTATTCTCAGAAACCAGCTTAAGCCGCTTAAGTCCCAGTTTGATTACATCTTCATGGATTGTCCGCCATCTTTGGGACAGTTGACGGTTAATGCTTTGGTCGCTGCTGATACCATGCTGGTGCCCCTGCAATGCGAGTATTATGCGCTTGAGGGTATTTCGGCGCTAATGCAAACGGTGAAGCTTGCCCGCCAGCAGCTCAATCCGTCACTGGGTTTGGAAGGAGTTGTGCTTACAATGTTTGACGGGCGGACTAATTTAGCCCGGCAAGTGGCGCAAGAAGCCCGGTCTTTTTTTGGGCACAGTGTTTTCGAGACGATCATTCCGAGAAATGTTCGTTTGAGCGAGAGTCCTAGTTTTGGCAAACCTATTTTCTTTTACGATGAGGACTCTCTTGGTGCGTCTGCTTACCGGGCATTAGCTGAAGAGCTTGAACTGCGAATCGAAGAAAGGGCAAACGGGAGTGCTGTGCAACCCGAAGAGGAATCAGAGGCCCTCGTCGCCAACCGTAAGTTTTGAGAATAAAACTAGGTACTTATGGAAGATAATACTCTACCCGATCAGACATCTCCTATTGACCAGACCGATGATTCATCAGGCGCAGGTTCGGATATTTCACTGGCTGCGAATCAAAATCTGCGACTGTCAAAAGGAGCGAACACCTTGCGCCGGCGCAGCGTGTTAGGGCGGGGACTTACGGCTCTCATGTCGTCGGGTCCGGTGAGTGTGCGCATCGATGAGCAAGATTTGGGAGTCCCGGGTTTTTCCAAGACGAGAAGCGCTGGGGCAAAAGACGCGGCAGATGCCGCACCTCGTGCAGAGACCCCCACATTTTCCGCGCTGGAACGCGCAAGTGATGAAGTTCTGGAAGGGGGCATGACTTATCTTGCCATTGACCGCCTGGCACCTAGCCGGGTGCAGCCCCGGCAAAACTTCAATCAGGAAGAAATATCAGGTCTTGCCAAATCAATCGCGGAAACAGGCCTTTTGCAGCCAATTATCGTGCGGCGAACGGCAGGTGAAGCTGGTCCGCTAGCTGGTTATGAAATAGTCGCTGGCGAAAGGAGATGGCGCGCCGCAAAAGCAGCCGGATTGCGCAAGATCCCAGCACTGGTTCGCCAACTAAGCGATCGTGAGGCGCTCGAATTCGGCATTATCGAAAACGTGCAGCGCGCCGACTTAAATCCTGTTGAAGAAGCTCAAGCGTATCAGCGGCTGATTTCTGAATTCAATGCTACGCAAGAAGAAATCGCCCGCACTGCGGGAAAGGACCGCACATCGGTCGCTAATGCCCTGCGCCTGCTCAAGCTTCCCGCCGCTGTGCAGCAGCTCTTAGTTCATGGCGAGATCTCTTCTGGGCACGGCAGGGCGCTGCTTGTGCTCGATTCCCCGGAAATGCAGACGGCCCTGGCCAAGCGGATTTGCAGCGAAAACCTCAGTGTTCGAGCGGCGGAGCAAATCGTTAATGAAGTGCGTGAAATTGGTGCGGACGCCGCGTGCGGTGTGCCGAATGGAGTATCCCCGGTGCCGTCTGCGCCCCAGCGGGGCAAGTCGCCCGCCGTGCTCGAACTGGAAGAAAGAATTCGCCGTGCGCTTGGGACTAAAGTCAACCTTAGCGTGAAAAAGTCGGGAAAAGGGGAGCTGCGCATCAGTTTCTTTTCCGCGGCGGAATTGGAGAGTCTGCTCGAACGCTTGGGCGCGTAGCCCGAAAATAAGCGAATAAATTTGCTGCAGCCGGAATTTCCCCCGAAAGTCGTTGAATGGCGCATATTTTGGGGGCCTGTCGCAAATTGTAGCCTCTGCTGCGAATAAGAGATTTTGGCTGAGACTTCGTCAGGGCGCGCAAAAAAATCCTGCGACGTGTTGCAAGCTTATACGACTCGGATTTTTTCATGCGCCCTCCTTGTCTCACCTAAAGTCTCCCATTCTCACTACGGATCCCGTTTTGCGACAGGCCCTTTTGGCATTACCTGGGTGAAAGCTAAACCATCATCCTGGTGGCGCAGAGAATGACGCTGCCGGGCGCTGAAGGCGCGCCGCCGCCCGCCTACAGAACTCGGCTTGCAGGAACCGGAGATGCTTCACGATACAAGGCAGCACGGCAATCCGACTTCCTGCGGCGGGCCCGCACCACCCCCGCCCCGGCGCTAAAGGTTAAGCCTTCAGCGCCCAGCAGCGTCATTCTCTGCGCCGGAGTCAAACCGGAGCAGGCACGCGGCTGCCTCTCTTGGTTTTATTCCACTTTTCTGAATACCTGGATGTTCTGCACGGCTTTGGGATGCTGGGAGAAAGTAATGAGAAGGCTTCCCAGCAGGCTGAATCTCTTACACTGAAGAACAAAAGTTGGTGGAGCTGAGGAGTTTGGCGTGATAACGCCCAGAGCGATGCTGCCGGGTGCTGAAGGCATACCCTTTTTGCGCCGGGGAGGCAGTGGGGTGGGCCGGCTGGTGGAAATGCGCTTGCCTGGCCACAGACTGTTCAGCCCGGCAGTGTCCGCTGCAAGCGCAGTTCTGCAAGCCGGCGGCGGCGCGCCTTCAG
>JAKPSH010000311.1 GCA_029555385.1 Pseudomonadota bacterium | reverse complement strand
AAATGCCAACTGGAGTGCGTCCGAACATATGCTTCGCTTCGGCACCGACCGCAACGATTCGCGGAGTATCGCGCCCGTTCCTAATGGCCACCACTGACGGCTCGTTTGCAACAATGCCCTTGCCCCTGACGTAAATTAGCGTGTTCGCTGTTCCAAGATCGATGGCCAGGTCGTTTGAAAAAATGCCGAACAGTGAATCGAACATAACCCCTATTTTCTCCCCCCGCGCACTCAGAATTAAGGAAAACATCTCCCGTCAGGCAGCAAAAAGCTGTCATTTGAACATTTTTTTGAACAACCTCACGGGGATATTAAGCACGCCGCAACTTAGCAAGTTTCGGCAGCAAAGTCACATACATGGGAGACGAAAAGGGGCTGTGAAGCATTAAAAAAATCAATACGTGATCGCTACGACTTTATTAAGTGATATTCGGTGCAAATCGAAGCTTATCCGGTCTAACTGGATGCGAGTATTTCCCGTTCATCCTCGTCGAGATCAATATGGTAATCCGAGATATAGTCGGACAACATCATCAACTGCTGCTCAATGGGCAGACGCCGGTCGACAAACACGACTCTTTCCCCTGAGAAAAGGCAGTCACCACTGCGGACGCGAAAGGCCAATCCCCGAGTCAGGTTCTCCCTTCTTACGGTAATTCCCCTTTTGGTGAATGCCCGGCAAATGTGCCTAATCTTCTCCTCATCACGGAGTTCTTTATTGAGACGGGGTCTAACTGTCATAAAAAACTTCAATAATCTTAAACGCCATATGGCACAAACTGTTCAGCAGTATAGGCTTTTAACCGAGTAATTCAATTATGGGGTCTCGGAAACCGGACCCTGAGCTTGTAGTGTATATTGCTGCAGGCTCCCAACACCTTCAACTAGCGGAAATGAGGCTGCTGCAAAAGTAGGAAGTTGAGGCTTGCCGCTTTTTATATTAACGCCGCGGACCGGTTATTGTTTTTGTTAGGATATCTCATGGCCAGAGAAGTAGAACACGTTGAGCAAGCGCCGGAATCGAAACGGGCCGAGCGCCGGGCAAAAGTCGAAGAGTCTAAAAGAGAAAACAGTTCCGAAGACAGCCAGGCTCAAGAAAGAGCAGCTCGAGCGGAGGCTCAGCGATCCAGGGATTTAGGCACTGCGTAACCTGCGTTTCATAAAAGGCTGCTACTGCATAGGTTAAGCGTTTTCTGTGCCCGTAGGCTGCATTCGTTCCGTCCGTCCGTGAAAGCGCAAGAATTTTTCCGTGCCTTCGCGCCCCATATATCGCTCAAGGATTCTTAAATCGGTTTCGCGTAGATCGATATAGATCAGTCCATCTAAAACATCGCCGAAGCTGCGATCGATATTAAACCCAAGCAGCTTTCCGTCCAGCTTCAAATACTGGCGCAGCAAAATCGGAATTGACTTGTGCTTCGCCTCGATTTCCGCGATCAATTCCGAAACATCGGTAATATCTTTCACAACGACACTTGCTGTCTGCGCATCGACACCACGCAAGGACGTCGTTCGCATCGGGTTTCTCGCGCGGATCAACCGTCCTAGCTCTGGAATATACTTATTCTCGCGCAAGAACGACACCATTAGATAGCGTGAAACGACATCATAATCACTGCTGATGCTCACCGTGCCGAAGAAGCCGTGATACTTTGGATTGCGCACGGCATATTGTGCAATGCCTTTCCACAACAAATGAAGCGAATTAAAATTCCGCTGATACTCGAGCCGGACAAACGACCGGCCCAGCTCCAGGGTGTGGCCCATCTGCCGCAGCAGTGCATCATTATAAGCAAACAACGTATGAGTATAGAGACCCTTCACACCCATTGTCTTACGAATCAAGTTGGCATCAACCAACCGATAACCACCGATAATTTCGCGTGTCGCACGGTTCCAGGTGAAAAGGTGGAGATAATAATTATCAAAGCGATCGAGATCGATACATTTGCCGGTTCCTTCATTTACGGCACGAAAAGTCAGCTCGCGCAAGCGTCCGATTTCGCGAAGCACACCGGGAATCTGCTGGGCGCGTGCGCAAAGGACAAGAAAGTCGCCATGCTCCACGAGCACTTGATCGGTTGACAGTGATTCGACTTCTTCGGCAAGCAAGTCTGGACTCACCGCCGAAACTACTGGTTCTAAAGTGCGTGGAGCATTCTTGATTGCCTGAAACGACGGACGCCAGGCTAATGTTCGACGCGGGGTCTCTGCCCTGCTGCGTAAAATATAGGTGCGCAGACGCAAATACGAAATCAGTTCATCATCCGACGGGTAACTGCGCATTTTTTCCGGGGATATTTGCGTGCCAACCTCGATCAGCAGTTCTTTATTTCTCTTGTTGCTAAGTTCTCTCGGCAACTGAAGTGTACGCAATACCGGATGAATCGCGCCCAATAAATGAAAGAATGCACTGTTATTGCCATGAAAGAACACGGGAGTAACAGGAACCTTCGCGCTGCGAATAATCCGCGCAATTGAACTATCCCATTTTGGATCGCTCACTTCACACTTGCGCCATTGAAAGTGCGATACGGCACCTGCGGGAAAGACGGCGAGCAGGCCGCCGGATTGCAGCCAGTTCCTTGTTTCTCTAAGCGGCTGTAGATTCGTCTTCTTCGCCGAGCCGGTTCCGAACGGGTCAACGAAGATAAAATAATCCCGCAGTTCGGGAATCACCCGCAGCAGGTAATTTGCCATCACTTTTACATCCGGCCGGATTTGCAGCAGCAAATGAAGAATAATGATGCCTTCCAGACCGCCGAAGGGATGGTTGCAGACGACCACCCCGGGGCCCTGACGGGGAATATCTTCTGAATCCTCGGGCGAAATACGGTAAGCAAGATTCTGCGCATGCAACCCGCGCAAAAGAAAGTCCTGCACGTCACGCCCGCCGGTCATCGCCTCATACATCCGCGCGACACCGGTCAACGCAAGAGCCGTCTCCATTGCCGGTTCGATCCATGACACGACTCTCCGCATTGTTGGGTTCTCAACTTGGGAGCTAAACAACTGCAGAAACGGGTTCTTATAATGTGCCGGATTTTGTTGTTGGACCGCCATGATCTAGACAGCTCAGAAACACACGTAAGTAAGTACCGGAGTTTGCCCAATAATCCAAATAAACGCAACCGGGGCAAAAAACCAGTTTTTCGACGGCGCCCGTTGGAGAAGGCGCGGAACCTGACGATGTAATGCTAATCGACTACAATATACCGGTTCAACACATCACGCTGTTCGGCTGTAATAATATACTGCGGGCGGTAACCGCCTTCGCCGTCTGGGACCGGGCTGGGAAACATCAGATTGTCGATCAACTCGATGTCGCCCACACACTCGGTAATAAAGGAGCACGTCGTGGTATCCCCTAGGGGATCGTTTGCTACTACCGTGTTGCCGCCAAAATCAACGGGATGGAACAAACCAAGGTAGTGTCCGGATTCATGAGCAATAGTCTCTCCAAGGATGCGCACATCTTCCGAGCTGTAAATACCGTCAGGACCTGCGCCGGCAAAGATACTGATTGCCACCGCGCTTCTCTGAGAGGGAATCGGCGGCCCCGGGATGCCGGCAGAAAGACCCAGTGTCTCGGCGCCTTGCTCTTCGCTCAAACCTTCAATATCACCGCCGATAAAGATATTGAGCGCCGGGCTGATGACTGACCCGGTGTTTGCGAGATAAAATTCGCTGCCCTCAAGAGGTGAAGGGAGAAGCACCGGTCCTTCTATATCATGTTCCGAGATACTGAGCGTGATATGTGCGCCGTTGGAAAACAAGCTGCGCATATTGTTCAGTGCGGTGCCGATGACATCGCGAGTTGTCTGGTCTTCACCGACTTCACCAACATAAAAAACATTAACAAGAAGCTGACCGCTGGAAAGGGAACGATCTGCTTTACTGTTTACCGTAAAAACTATTGTCTGGCCTTCCGCCGCCGAACGCCGGCTGTTCGGATCTTCCACAGCTTCGGCTGTCGCAACAAACCGCTGTGCATCATCGACAGCAGGATCGGCGCTGCGTGACGGAATGCTCGCCGCATTGACCCAGGGGAAAAAGGTACCCGCGTACGAAATTTCCAATCCGTCGGGACTGAGATAATCGACGCCGTCTGCGCTCCTCAGTTCCGTAAACCTGATATTCTGCGCATCATCAATGCGCGCTGTAATAGAAAATTTAGTGGTTCCTTCAGCGACATTGAAGCTCACGGTAGCCGACCCATCCGCATCCGTGATGCCGCTTACATCAAAAACTGTTTCTTGCTCCGTGTAATCGTTCTCTTCCTCGTTGTCGTCTCCGCTGTCGACCGCGCAGCTAGCAAGAACGAGCACAATCAGGATCCCAACAACGCGATGCCACGAAGATCTCCGCAGATTAAGAATTTGGCTTGGGCGATGCATAATTTCTTTCCGCACTTTTCTGGTTAAGGATCAGCGACTTTGCATTACACTGTTAGATGCCGGCACTACGCAAAATTGCTTCGAAAACTGGTTTTAGCACATGGCGGAAAGCGGCAAAACCTACAATGTAGATGCGGCAATGGCAGTGCGAACACATTTGCAAGATATCTGCACGGGACCCGCGAAACGCCGCCCCGCTTTAGCGCTTCGAGAATTGCGGCTTCTTTCGTGCTTTATGCCGCCCGGCTTTCTTTCTTTCGACAACGCGCGGATCGCGTGTCAGGAAACCGCCTTTTTTCAGAACTGGACGAAGCTCTGGCTCGGCTTTTTCCAGCGCGCGGCTGATGCCATGCACGACCGCCTGAGCTTGACCAGAGAACCCCCCGCCACTGACCAGTACTTTAAAGCTGTAGCGGCCAAGACGATCTGCCGTTTCGAGCGGCTGACGAATGATCATCTGTTTGGTCTTTTGAGGGAAATAATCATCGAGCGCTCTCCGGTTTATAATAATCGTCCCCTCTTCTTCACCCTCAACAGGCATAAGATAGACCCTTGCGCTTGCGTCTTTTCTTCGCCCTGTCGCGTAAATTGCTTTTGCCATCGGAGAACTATCCTCTCTAAATCCCACATTCGATCAGTTCAAAACTTGCGGCTGCTGTGCTTGATGCGGATGATCTGCACCGGCGTACACTTTCAGTTTCGTCAACTGCTTCCTGCCTAAAGAAGTACGCGGCAGCATGCCCTTTACCGCGCGCTTCACTACCCACTCCGGGTTCTTCGCCAGCACTTCGCCACGGTTCTTGCGTTTAATCCCGCCGACAAATCCCGTATGCCGGTAATAGAATTCATTTTCACCCTTCTTGCCGGACATTGCGACTTTGTCAGCGTTAATAACGATCACGAAATCGCCGGTGTCGTTATGCGGCACAAAGGATGGATTATGTTTGCCGCGCAGGATCGCCGCGACCTTGGAAGCCAGCCTTCCCAGGGGTTGACCATCCGCATCGACCAAAAGCCATTTGCGGCTGGCGATCGCTTCTTCCTTTGTCTTAAAAGATGTCTTCATGAGTCCGACTCAACTCGGTGCAACCGTGAATAACTCCCCGCCTCTCGCCAATCAAGCGTCCGGCATGCACAGCCTAATGAAATTGATAAACAAAATAGGACAATGCGAGGGGAGCAAAGATAACACAGTTTTATCTTGCGTCAACCTTCGACAAGGCCGTAGGACACAGAAAAAAGGCAGGCCAGAACCAAAATCCAGTGATGAGCTTACTAACAAGCGCAAAATTACTGATTAAAATACTACCGGATTAGGGTTGAAGCCCGCGGGGCACAACTTACACCGACGCAGACAATGCTCGACTCCTGTCCATTTCCGTCCGCCCCCAGCACAATGTTTTTCCCGTTGATTACTCGCATTCGCGTACTGACAAGGCTTTCTCCATCTACCCCGTGCCATTCCACAGTAAGCTGAACGCGCCCGGCAGCAATCTCATGCGGGACCACAGCCACCATGTAGTGCTCATCCGCTTCCACACCTTGTACGATAAATTTGCTTCGCTGATTAAGGCGAAGTTTTTTCTCTACGTAATCCACCGTACGATAGCTGGCAAAGGGAAGCTGCTTCAATTGCCCGGCGATGTCCTTAAGAGCAATTTGCTCAGCGGGGCCAGGCGTGGTGTTCGCACTTGAAGTCAACGAAGCAGCAACAACCCGGACGCCAATGCTGCACTCTTCAATTCCCTGCTGAGCATGTGCGCTGCTTGGAACAAAAGAAACCAGCGGCAACAGCATGAGCGCACAGTTAACCAGACGAAACAGCCCGTTTCTCTCAAGCTGTTTCGTTCGCACAGGCATAAAATGTTCCAGCAAAGGCCCCAAATTTCCGCCCTTTAATTTTCACTCTTGTTTACCTGGGCGTTTTCGACGCCGGCATCGTTTGAAAGCCAGATAACCGGCGGAGCTGTCGGCTCGTCAGCTTGAATGATGCGAAATTGTTTGTCAGTCTTAACCCAGTCAATATCAGAACTCCCGGCTCGCAGCCCGCCGTCAACCGGTGCGCGGCGAATCACACTTAATCGGCGGTGAACAAGAGGCATTGTCCGTTCGAAACCGCCAGTTTTGGAAGCAAGCAAGTTAGAACCAGCAACTGCCAGTTTTACAGAGGGCTCCCGCTGAAAGGGTAACGGGTAGCGCCGCGCACCATCTGCCCGCCCCGTCGAGCTGCTGACCATGGTAATAAGCTGGTTGTTTGACATTACCGGATTCATGGCGGGAGCCGCTGATACCAGTATCCCCGGCGGCTTTTCGCTGGCTGAGTAATTAACGCCTGCCATCTGTCTACTGTAAACCGCGGTTGGTTCATCAATGGAAGAACCACCGGACAAGTAGCCTATATAGAAGGCAAGAACAATTACCGTAAAAACGGGAGCAAGCACTTGCGGTTGAAGCCAAAACTCCCGCAAGCCGGAGCAGACATCGAGCATCCTCTCGGTCCAATATTGAAGGCCTCTGGGTGGAAGCCCCTCTCCTTTGGCCAACCGGCTTTCAAGCTTGCTCCACAAATCCACCCGGTGCGGTTCCGTACCCGGACCATGAAGCTGCTCTCCGACCCAACTGCGCAGTTCCTGCCGGATCAAATCCAGCGACTGAAGTTCCTTTTTAAACTCTGCGTCATCTGCTTCCAGCTTTTGCTGAACATACAGCCGCTCATCCGCCGACACCTCTCCATCGAAAAAAGCGTGCAGTATCGCCTGCTCCCGCTTTTTCCGCTTGTCATCCTTCGCCAAAGCTCCTTCTCCGGCAACATAATCCTTATCTTGATTATCGCTCATCGGACACCTTGTAGGTCTAATTCTCGTCACTCTCCGGAATATCGTCCGGCAAATACTCCTCGAGCGCCTTCTGCAAACGTTTTCTTGCATGATGCAGCCGGCTCATCACTGTCCCCTTTGAACATGCCACAAGATCGCTGATCTCTGCATACGACAAACCGTCTATCTCACGCAGCACGATCACCGCCCGGTGCTGCGGGCTCAACTCACTAAGAGCCCGGAGAAAGCGCTGCCGTATTTCAGCCCGATGAAGCTGCTCATCCGGCTGCTCAGCGTGAGCAGAAAAACCACCATCACCATCCTTAGACGAATACTCCTGGTTTCCTGCTGTACTGTCTTCGAAAGAACGCTCGGAGCGCCGGTAAGCCTTCCGCGAAAGGTCAATCGCCAAGTTCAGGGTAATCCGGTAAATCCAGGTATAGAAACTGGACTGCCCGCGGAAAGAGCCAATATTGCGAAATGCCTTAAGAAATGCTTCTTGAGCAACATCTTCAGCATCCTGGTAGTTGCCCACGACACCCAAAGCGGCGGCAACCAGCCGTTGCTGATACCGCTCAACCAGTTTTCTAAACGCACTGCGGTCCCCCTCGCGCAAACGCTCGACAAGACTTAAATCGACATCTTCTACGTTTTGCGCTTTGGCCTGCGCACGCGCCGGTCTCATTTCCGACACTCCAAAAAAAGGAGCAGATTCGCAGAGTAACGCGCCCATCAAATCTCCCCCCCCCAGCACTTATGGATTCGCACATCAACCTTGAGCGGAACCGCAAGCTGAACAGCGCTTTCCATTTCCCTCACAACTATGCCGGCAACTTCGGGAGCGAGACTCTCCTTAACCTCCACCACCAGTTCATCATGCACCTGAAGCACGATATTTGCACCACCGTCAAGGTTATTCAAGTATCGAAAAATATTAATCATTGCCACTTTAATCACTTCGGCTGCCGAGCCCTGAATGGGAGCATTGATCATCGATCGTTCAGCATAACCCGCATCACGGCCTTCAGTATCAAGCGCACCTGCGTAACGCCGGCGCCCAAAAATAGTCGCAACGTAGCCGAGGGTATCGGCTTGACGTTTCAAAGTCTCAAAATAACTCAGCACCTTGGGATAGCGTCCAAAGTAATTTTCGATGTATTGCTGCGCCTGTTTGCGTGATACCCCGAGCTCCCGCGCCAAGCGAAATGCACCCATCCCGTAAATTATGCCGAAATTAATCGTCTTTGCCGCCCGCCGCAGTTCCTTAAGTTCTTTGTCGCTAACCAGCGCACCGCCGAAGATCTCGCGCGCAGTCCGCAAATGTATATCTTCGCCACTGATAAATGCCTCTTGCAGCGACTCGTCGCCCGACATATGCGCAAGCATTCTTAGCTCAATCTGTGAATAGTCCGCAGAGATTAGGACGCAGCCCTCTTCGGCGACGAATGCCTCGCGTATCCTCCTGCCGCGCGGATTGCGAATCGGTATGTTTTGCAGATTCGGCTCACTTGAACTGAGCCTTCCCGTAGCAGTCCCGGTCTGATTGAACGAAGCATGAATGCGTCCTGTCTTTGGATGAACAAGACGCATCAGCGCTTCAATATAGGTCGAATTCAGTTTGTGGACTTCTCGGTATTCAAGCATCCGGGCCGCAATTTCATAATCTTCGGCCAGGCGGTATAGAACGCTGGCATCCGTGGAAAACCCCGATGTCGTCTTCTTGATTCCCGCACTCGGCAGCTTAAGACGATCAAAAAGAACCCCAGCCACTTGTTTCGGCGAATTGAGGTTAAACTCTCCACCGGCAAGCTCGTAAATTTGAGACTCCAGGCACGCCATATCCTTGGTAAACTCGCGGCCCAGTCCGGCCAGGACAGAACAATCAACCTTTATGCCGGAGCGTTCCATCGCTGCAAGAACGGGCACCAGGGGCATTTCGACCTCTGCAAATACATACGCCAAGCCCGCTTGCTGATCGGTTCCTGTTGGACCGAGCTGCGGTGCAAGTCTATCCCTCAGCTTCCAGGAAACCTCAGCATCGCGGCATGCATAATCAGCCACATGATCTAGAGGAACTTGCGCCAGCGTTTCCGCGCCGCCTAAAGCATCTTCATAAGTCAACATCGCTTCGTCTAAATATGTGCGCGCAAGCTGCTTCAAACCATGCACACGGCGATCCGGATTGAGCAGATGTGAACAAAGCATACCGTCGAACACGGCACCGTTGACTTCAATCCCCTGCCCAGCGAGCACTTCTAGATCAAATTTCAAGTTGAATCCGATCTTGCGGATCTGCGGATCGGCAAATATCGGCTTCAACAAGCGCAATACCAGCTCGTTATCCAAATGCCGCTCCGTTTCCACCTCACCACCCAGCGGCAGATAGTACGCATGAGAGCCTCCCCAAAAGATGGAAATGCCCAAAAGTGCGCAGGACATGAAATCTAAAGACGTTGTTTCGGTATCAAACGCAAATTCTTTGCAGGCGGAAAGATCCGCAGCAAACGCGGCAAGCCGCTCAGGAGAAACGACAGTGAATTCTCTTTTGTTTGTTCGGCCAGGCAAGCGGGCGACCCCGGCTGCACCACCAACCTCTAGAAAATCCGCCACGTCACGCATCGAATGAAACTCCAGCTCATCAAAAAGAGGCCGGATGAGATCCGGCTTCGCTTGATGCCACCCAAATTCGCTGATTTCTGCCACTTGATTAAACGGCTCTACATCTGTTTTAAGCCGCACAAGTTCGAGACTTAGACGGAGCGCCTCCGGGGCCGATTCAATTTTCTGCTGGATCGAGTTTGCTCCCCTTAAGCCGCCCAATCCGCCAATTTCATTCGACTTCTTCAGCATCTCCTCGATACTGCCGAAATGATCAAGCAGACGTTCCGCTGTCTTGGGACCAATGCCTTTGACTCCCGGCACATTATCGGAGGCATCGCCAACGAGCGCCAAATAGTCCACCATTTGTTCGGGCCAAACGCCGAATTTTTCGCGAACTTTCCCGCGGTCAAACATAATGTCGCGCATCGCATCCCAGACTTGTACATCGCCGTCTACAAGTTGAGTAAGATCCTTGTCTCCGCTGACGATCACTATCTTCTGCCCCTTTCCGACGAAACATTTTGTGATCGTCGCGATCACATCGTCCGCTTCTGCGCCGGACTTCTCCAACGAACGAATGCCGAAAGCTTCCACAATCTTGCGAAAGTACGGCATTTGCGGCACCAGGTCTTCGGGGCACTCTTTACGGTTCGCTTTATATTGGGGATACAGTGCCGTGCGGAATGTCTCCCGGCTCACATCGAACGCAACGGCAATATACTTAGCCTGCACATCACGAAGCAGTTTCGTCAGCATGCGCGTAAAACCCATCACGGCATTTGTGGGCAGCCCGGTGCTTGTAGAAAGCGGCTGTACGGCGTAATAGGCGCGAAAGATGTATCCAGAACCATCGACTAAATAGAGTGGATCCATTGTCCCCATGTTTGGCTGAAGGAATAGCGCATAATCAATTGGCAACCTGTACAGCGGCTTGAGGCAGAAGACAACTGAGATAAATGAGGAGGTTACTCGGAATGGAAAATCTAAGTGAGATGAAATGTGTTCCGTGCCGGGGCGGAGTGCCGCCTCTCGAAGAAGCGCGCAGGATTCAGTTGCACGCACAGATCGATAACTGGTGCGAGGTCGATGGCCATCATTTATCGAAAACATTCTCCTTTGGCGATTTCCGTGCCGCGCTCGCTTGGGTAAACAAGGTCGGTGAATTGGCAGAAGAAGTGGGGCATCATCCGGACGTTTATCTTTCCTGGGGAAAGGTGCGGTTGGATATCTGGACGCATAAGATCGACAATTTAACTGAAAGCGATTTCATCTTCGCCGCTAAAGTTGATGCCTTGCATACCGAAGCAGACGTCTAGATCCAAAATGAGCGAATAAATTTTGCCATGACTGTGAGGTCCAGAGGCTTCGCCCCAGAGCGATGCTGCCGGATGCTGTAGGCGTGACCTTTTTTACCCGGCACAACCCTTTGCCTCCCTTCGCTGTCGGGCGCCCAGTGGTCCAAACCAATGGCGACGAATCAATGCGGGCGACGCGCTGTGGTTGGCAAAGGGTTGTGCCGGGTTTTTGATCTGCTCTGAAAGACGTGCTGCGGCGAAAGGGCGGCTTGGACGCGTTTGCCCTTTTGCCCGCACTTAAAGCAGCACAGAACCTCCGGGTATTCAGAAAAGTGGAATACGACCAAGAAAGACAGCAGCGTACCTGCTCCGGTTCGACGCCGGTGGAGAGTTTGACGCTGCC
>JAKPSH010000309.1 GCA_029555385.1 Pseudomonadota bacterium | reverse complement strand
TGATTACTATATTGTCGGCAATGTGGAAGACATTGTTCCCCGGCTGGTGAAGGAACTCGAAGCGCAATAAATTTATGACAGCGAAAAACTACAACAAAACCTCAGTGCTGATTGTCGGTGCCGGAGCCGCCGGTTTGGCTTGTGCGATTGCGGCGAAGAAGGCGAACCCTGGTTTGGATATCTGTGTCATCGACAAGGGGCCGGATTTAGGAAACCACAGTTTGTCGGGGGCGGTGCTTGAGCCGGAGGCCGCGCACCGTATCTTGGCCTTGGTCAAAGATAATTGGCAGGAAGACGAAGGTGTAAAAGAAGTGCTTGCGCGCAAAGTCGAGCGTGATGACGTGCTCTTTCTTCCCGGGAAGAGTTGGTCATTAAATTTAACGCCGCTTATTCGTGCGGCGAGTGCGCTTAACCTCGGGCCTGGTCAGATGCGCCATGACGGGGATTACATCGTTTCTATTTCTAAGCTGACCAAGTGGCTTGGCCAGCAGGCGAAGAGCCTTGGTGTCGAGGTCTTGTGCGGATTTGCCGCTGAGGACATTCGTCTTGGCGTGAACGGCAAATGCGCTGCCGGGGTGAAGCTGGTTGACTGCGGTTTGGACAAGGAAGGACACAAACAGCCGAACTATTCACCGGGCGAGTTAATTGAGGCGGATATCGTAGTGCTTGCCGAAGGCTGTGACGGTCTTCTGACCGAGCGTTTTATCGAAAAGGCCGGACTGAAACGCCAAACCAATCAGCTTTACTCCGTCGGTGTGAAGGAGCTGATCAAAGTCTCCGATGAGCAGTACCGGCTATTCGGTGATAACCGGGTTGTTCATGCGTTAGGTTATCCGATCTGGACCCCTGTGGCGGGACCCGGAATTTTCGGCGGCGGTCTGATGTATTCTTACGGCAACAACTGCATTACCGTCGGTATGATTGTTGGCTTGGATTGGCGCGAGAATGACTTTAATCCGCAGGATGCGCTGACGCACTTTAAGAATCACGCGTTTGTCAAACAATTCATCGACGGCGGAAAGGTGATCGAAGCTGGAGCTAAAATGATTCCAGAGGGAGGCTTTTATGCAATCCCTCGTGATCGCGAGTCGAACGCTATCGGGTGCGGCAATGTGATTATTCTGGGCGACAGCGCGGGGTTTGTGAATATGCTTAAGATTAAGGGGCTGCACAATGCTCTCGATTCGGGGCGTATCGCCGGGGAAGCGGTGGCTAAGACGGCGGCAAATCCTGCGGGTGCCGCGCTTGCTTATACTGAGATACTCGAACAGTCTGCGGTGATTAAAGAAATGCGCCAAGCCCGCAAATACCGCCAGGTGATTGCCAAGTTCGGCAATTTCGCCGGTTTGCCGCTGTCAGTGTTTGCCAATATGCTTCCGCTTTTTGAAACTGAGCCTGACTATAAAGCAATGCGGCGGGTGCACTACCGGTATAAAGGCAACAAAGAGTTCGATAAGGATACTTTTACCGCGATGGCGCACACGGAGCACCGGGAAGAGCAGCCGGCGCACTTGAAAATTTTAGACCCAAGTCTATGCCGCGATCGGTGTGTGCGGGAGTTTGGCGTGCCGTGCATCACCTTTTGCCCTGCCGGAGTTTACGAAGAGATTCAAGGAGTGCTCAAGCCGGCCAACGCCTCTAACTGCCTCCACTGCAAAACGTGTCAGCGCAAATGTCCGCTGGACAATATCCGCTGGACCGTACCCGAAGGCGGCGGCGGTCCGCGCTATAAGCTGATGTGAGGTTCGGCACCATGCTCGTGCAGCTCGTAGCATTCGAATGAATGCCCAAGCGGGCTGCCGGGGCAGATGTGGATACGCCGGTGCGTGGGTTCGCAAATCACCGCACTTAATGTCCCCTCCGAAACAATCACATCGTCTTCAACGAAGTCATGGCAGATTGCGTGCCCGCCGTTTTCAGTATCGGTGAGGATGCGCTGCATTTCATCGAGAGACTGCTTCTCGACTTGCCGCGCAAGCTCGGCTGCCCGGTCGAACCGGCAGTGAGAACTGGCAAAAGCCGCTTTAGGATTCTCGATGGGCAGGGTAATAAAGTGATTTGTGTGCACATACGGGCTGCGGGATAAGGGACAATAAGCGAGTGCGCTTCCGGCTATCTCGATTGGTGCACAGTTTCCGCCGCGGTCAGCGATGCAGAGATGTCCCATTGTTCCCAGCGGAGCGGAGCTGAGCCGCTGCAAGGCTTCGGCGGTGGTGTTTGAATCAAGCACTGCACGGAGCAGAATGTGCACAGGAACGCCGACTTGGTTAAGGGGAGCACGAAGAATGATCAAGCTCACGCCGACCCCGCACGAATTAAGACCAATTTTGCCGATGATGCCTGGCTCGGTAATTTGTATAATGCGCGGTTTGCCGGGGCGGGTTATTTCCATGATTACGGTAAGAGATAGCAGTTCTAGCGCCCAGTCCCAAGTTTGCCCGAGGATGTTCGTTTCGGGAAAGTACAGCGCGGTGCATTCTCCCGGAACCGGTGCGGGTTCTTTGCGCTTCAGCATACGAATTAATTCGGTTCTGCTGTTCAGGGCGTATATTTGCCAGCTCGGTAATCCCGCTCCTGCGCTGATCGCTTCAATTTCGTCGGCGTAGTCAGCAGAAAAAGCGCGAATCTGATTGGCGAAAGTCAACGCCAGACGCTGCAGTTCGCTCCTTGGTGCGCCAATAATCCGTTCATAGAAAGCCCAGCAGCGCTCTATGCGCCCGGCAAGCAAGCGGCCATGCTCGAAGCCGATCTCTTCAGCGCTGCCGCTAAGCTTGATTACGGGAAAAATCTCGCGAGAAAGTTGTGCCATTTCGTCCTGATCATGTATGCATCCGGCAGATCCATCAACCTGATGCATACAACATTTTTTCTTGCCGCGCATCCTGCCCTGGTCCGGCCGGAAGTCATTCGGCGGTCTTCAGTGTATGCAGAAAGACGCGCCGCGTACCCTTGATTTCCAAGAAGCCGGCGGGCTCGAAACCGCGCCCTTGATAAAACTTCCGGATGGAGGCTGTATTATCGGCATCAGCCAGTGTTTGCACCCACATGCTGTCGCCGATATCGGCTGCTGCCCAGGCGTAACTGAGGCGGCGGAAAGCAAGTTCGCGAAACACGCCGTTTTTGCGCCAGTCCGGATCGACAAGCACCATGGCAAACTCAAAGTCACCGGGTTTCGGATGATGCGCAAACGTGCCGCCAGCCTGCCTAATGAGTGCGGCCCATTCGAGGCCCATGTCCGCTTCACACAAGCGGATGAGCACGCCGATTCCGGCGATACGGCCGTCAATGTCTGCGCTGAAGAACACTGCGCCCTGGTCGACATACTGCCGCCAGAGAGCGTATGAGTTCATCCGCGTATCCGTGCCGAGAGGATCGTTGCTCCAGGTTTCGCCCCAGGCTTCATGCATCATCTCGGTATGCATATGCGCCAGCACGTCAATGTTGGCCAAGATCCAGTTCGCGTCGCGTCGCGAGTAGGCGGGTTCCGTAACGATTGCAGACTGGGTCATCAAACCTTCTCCTTTGAACATTGTGGATCTGCCGGACGCAAATCAGAACGCGCGGCGGTAGCGCGCAGCCTGGCTTTTGCGCCGGTAAAGAATCATCTTCCGGAATAGTCGGCGGCTTAAGCCGCATTAAAAGATCGATGCACGAGAACTGGGAAAAGCTAATATTCACCTGTGTTTGCGCGCCAACTTTGCAACAAAAGATATAGAGTTATAAACATAGTGTTATATATCTAACGCTATCGCTGGCCGGAGGGGATTAAGAATGCTTCGGGTTTCGGATGCTTTGCGAAGTTTAATTGACGAAAATCCGCTGCTGCGGATGGGAATCGAGCACCGCCTGCTCAATCTTTCACAGGTGGCAAAATTCCTTTGTCCGCAAATTGCGGCGCGCACCAAGAAAGAAGTCTCGGAGTCGTCGGTCTTGATGTCTCTCTCCCGCTTGCAGCAGGCAAGAGAGAAAGTGCACCGTTTCGCCGGGCTTGAGATTCATATCGACAATATTGCAGTTCACTCAAATCTTTTAATTGTCTGCTACGTAAAGACTCGCGAGGTCCATCGCCTGGTTAATTCTGTTTATTCGCGCATTCAACGCCGCGGCGGATATATCACGATTACGGAGGGTACGCGGGAAATAACATTGATCCTGGAAAAGCGTCATGAGGGTCAGCTTGAAGAGCTCGCCGCCGAGTCTCCGATATGCCGTTATGAAGATGTGGCTTCGTTGGGAGTTGTTTTCGGCAAAGAATACCTTACGCAGCCCGGACTCTATTATCTCCTTTTTCAGCAGCTTTATTTTCAGAACATTAATGTTCTTGAGATTGCCTCGAGCGCTACAGAGCTGATCTTTTACCTTGAAGACCAACAAGTGCAGCTTGCTTTTGATACGCTTTACCGGAGATTTGTCCGGCATGAAACGCGGCGCTGATGCAAGCAGATCGCGCTCATTATTGTGCGCAAATTCCTGGTTCCTTATGCGGCAAGGCGCGCCAGCGAAGCCGCAAGGACTGACGCGCCTTTAGCGATAGCTTCAAAAGACGTAAATTCGTCTGGCGAATGGCTTTTCCCCCGCCGGCATGGAATGAAAATCATGCCAACGGGAACATTCAAGCCGTTGCTCTTTTTCTGTTTGCCGACGATCGCCGCATCGTGCCCTGCGCCGCTCGGCATCCGCTTGCAGCTTAAGCCAAGTTCCTGCGCAGCATGCTCAATCACGCCGGCAAGGTGCGAGTCGAGTACTTTTATTCCGGGTTCAAAACCAATCAAGCTTTGTTCGGCTTCGACGCCAAACTTTGCTGCTGTTTGCT
Source organism: Pseudomonadota bacterium (assembly GCA_029555385.1). Taxonomy (GTDB): domain Bacteria; phylum Bdellovibrionota_C; class UBA2361; order SZUA-149; family SZUA-149; genus JAKPSH01. The sequence continues at coordinate 4,612 of JAKPSH010000309.1, read as the reverse complement.
GGATCGCCTCATCGGCTTCTTCACGGTACGCAGCAAGAAATACACCGTCGTCACTGCGTGCATCAAGCGTAAAACAAGCATAACCGCTGACCTTGGTCACGGCGTTCTGGTACACTTCCGAGTGCTTTTCGTTCCAGTCTTTCTGGCTGTTGATCACGCCGATCGTTTGCACCAAATCCGCTCCCTGGCTGATGTGCTGGGCAGCTAATTTATCCAGTTCGACAAGGATATAACCCAGTGCGAGATTCGCATCGCGTCGGTAATCGGTGCCCATCGGCGTTGCGCCCGAATGATCGAACTCACCGCGCAGGATAATACGCGAACGGTATGGACCGCGAATACCGGTTACTACGCCGATATCAAGGTGTTCTTTTTCCAACAGATTCCCTTGTTCGATATGGAGTTCGATATGCGCCGCAATGCTGTCCAGTTCCGCGGTGGAAATAGTCCTTTTCCCGTACAGAATATAATCCGGATCGGCGCCCTGGCTGCGGATTGCTTCGGCTAGGCTTATTCCGCGAAAGTGGTTGTTCAAGCAGTCCGGTCTAGCCTGACCGAAAGCCCCGAGGCTGCCGGCATATACAGAATTGAAAGTAGCTGATTCTTCGCAGCGCCAGACGCGCAAGCGCAGCCCCCTTTTTCTTGAGCTATCACTGGAGAAGATTTTGATCAAAGATTCCAAACCCGAGACGACCCCGGCTGCTCCGTCGAAATTCCCGCCTTGAGGGACAGTATCGAGATGCGAACCGCACTCGACCCATTCGGTGTAATCTCCAGGAGTTTCCACGCACAAATTCAATAGCGCATCCCAGCGAGAAGTCAGGCCTGCTTGAAGTGCCGCCTGCTCTATGTATTTCATTGCTGCCGTTTCTTCGTTTGACCAGGCTGCCCGCAAATAGCCATCTTCGGGGCTTGGTCCGAGATTCCCGATTTTCGAGATAACCGCGTAATGCTGCTCGATGTCCTGCGGGGTGATAGTTAAGCGGCTTATGGACATATTGTCTCCTTTTGTACAGCGATAATGGACAATAAAAATACATATATCGTATAATACACATATACTAAGAAATATGCAGCATGGCGGCTAACTTAATAATAAAAAAGGTGTACATTGGCATTGGACAAAAGCCCGCAGACAAAGAAAGACTACAGCGAACTGCTCGAGCGGGCCGGGCTAACAGCTAACGAGGCCGCCATTTACGAGTTTTTATTGAAGAATGCGCGCAGTTCCGCGTCGGCGGTGAGCAAGAAAACAAAACTTAGCCGGAGCAGCACTTACCTTTCGCTGCGGCAGCTTGAAGAAAAGGGGCTTGTCCGCAAGTCTGCGGTTTCACCAAAGAGTCTTTATAGCGCCGAGCACCCGCATGCGATCAATGAGTTTATTGCTGGCCGAAGGGAAGGCATCGAACGGGCGCAGCGCGATGTCGTCACGGTGATGGCATCGATGGTTTCCGATTATGAGCTGGGCAAGGAAAGTCCGGGGGTTTTTCGTTTCGAAGGGCGCCGGGGGATGGAGCGGGTATATGATGAGCTGATTCGCGATGGTCTGCAAGTGAACAGTATTGTAAGCCGCAAAATGCTGCGGGAGTTCATTGCCGAATATAATCCATCCTATGTTAATAAGCGCCGCCGTTATAAAATTACGTCGCGGGTTATCACGCCGGATCTCGAACCGGTAAGCAGCGGTGACAGCGCAGAGCTTCGCCAGGTTCGTTATCTAAAGTTCGGTCTTTACCCGTTTGTGATGGATTTGAAGGTCACGAAGAAAAAAGTAGTGCTAACCACCTTCAAAGAGCAAAGTGCCGTCGGCATTCTCATTATCGATCCGGTTATTACGCAGCACTTTCTTGCTTTGTTTGAGTTCCTCTGGGGTGTCGCGGCGGAAAAACCCTCGCAAAACTGACCGCGTATTCTCGTTTGCAAACTCTGTCTATTCAACAACGCAATGGATCTACGCGAGATGAAGCGTAGATGAGGTTAACGACATCTAGTTCCAGTTCCGGCTTTCCGGAATTACGGTATATGACTTCCCCGAGATTCGCTTCATCACTACGGGAAATTCAAACCCGTCTCCGTACTTGGGGTCGGCCTTGAACCGGATTCGCCCCTCGGCTCCGTCGAAATACTCTATCTTTCTGAACTGTTCAAGGAGCGCGATGCCTCGTGTTTTCTGTTCCCGCAGATTCTCTGCCACGCGGGCTAGAATCAAGCCAAAATCATAGGCGTTCGCTGCCCAGCCAAGCTGGTTATCCTGTCCGTGCAGGACTATATAGCGCTGCGCGAAATCATCGCTAATATCAAGGCCGGGAAAGACGGCGTTTTCCATCAACCCGTTTGCTCTGGCGATCTCCGAGCTGCTTTCAAAAGGACTTGCGCCGAAAGCAGGGACTTTGTAACGCAGAGCATCGGCCTGTTTGAAAAATTCACTAACTTGCCCCGGGGCAAGCAAAACACCGAGTATCGCAAAAGATCGGCCTTTCAGCTTGTTAATTGTGCTGCGGAAATCACCTTCGCCAATGACGAAAGAGTCGACAAGCTCTGCTGCTTCATCCTGCCTTATGCCGGCAATAATGCCATCGCTTATCGCCTTGATAAAAGCGATATCTGTCTGCACCAATCCGATTTGCCTAATTTGCCTGCTGCGCAGATAAGCCAAAATCGCTTCGGCAAGCTGCTTGGCACGGTAAGAGAAACGGAGCACATACTTGCGTCCGGTGTTAATTCCGTCTTCGGCGGTGACGGCAACTGTGGGGAGCCGCTGTGCTTCGGCAGCGGGAATCGCCGCCTGACACATGCCGTAGCCCCAAAGGTAAACGAGATCAACATCGTTTGCCGCTGCCAGTTTATTTATGGCAGAGATTGCTGCTTTGTTGTCGTAATAGTGATCCTCAAAAACAAACTCTATCTGTTTCCTTAGCTGTTCGTTGTCGGTCTGCGCCAATTCCAAGCCGTTTCTTATTGCCGTACCGTACTCAGCGACTGGGCCGGACAATGGGACCACAACTCCAACGCGAAGCCGCACGTTTTCTGCGGCTGCATTGTGCGGTGAGCAGAGGAGCAAGAGTAGAAAACATAAACAATGCTTAGCGTTCATGAGTGTCGCAAAAGTCAACGGTGCAATCAAGCACATCTTAGCGCGGTACGGGCAATTCAACCAGCAGGTTTCTGAAAAGTTCCAGCCATGGGACTTTTTTAGCTCCCGGCAGCATCGCTCTGGGCGAAGCCTCTGGAGTGCAGCAAAGACAATAATTATTCTCTTATTTCAAGACCAGGAAGCACAAACCATGTCCATACGGCAGATTCGTCGTTGTGCAGTGAGTATCTGCTTTTTCTTGTCCACGTTTCACTCATGAGTTAAGACATTGAGTAAATGCGGGCGGCTGAAGAATACCGGATGTACGAAAATGCTAATCGAGCAAATCAGCAGAAAAAACGACTGGCTGGTTCTTGCGGTTCTAATCGCCGGTTATTTGCTGCTCTTCTTCTCCTTTTACCCGTCGACTTATGGGATTGAAGACGAGATAGGCTTTATCGGCGAGGCCGTAATCATGTCCCGCGGTGCGCTCTCGGAAGAAGGCGCGGGGCTTTCCGGATTCGAAGGCATCATTGAGCGGGGCGGGCGGCATGTACCGAACCGCAATCCGGGGCGACCGCTGCTTACCGTTCCCTTTCTGCTGCTTTTTGGCGAACGCAGTGTTTTTGTAAGCGGAGCCATGATACATGCCTGTCTTGCTCTGCTTTTTGCGCTGACGGTTTGTGAATTTGGCGCCTCTCCGCTTTGGGGAGTGCTGATATTGTTTCACCCGACGCTTGCCATATACAGCCGGACGGTGATGGGCGATCCGCCTGCGGCGTTGTTCCTGCTTGCTTCCTTCTTCTTTTTAGTGCGCCGCCAGCCCCAGTATTTACTTGCTGGGATTTGTTCGGGGCTTGCTGCCGTGATGCGCTATCAGTGCGGGATCGTTGTGCCGTTTGTCCTGTTGGCTCTCTGGCGGCGAAAAGAACGTGAGAAATGGACGTATCTTGTCGGCAGTGCTGTTATCGGCTTGTTCATTGCCGCGTATAATTTGTATCTATATCGAGCTTTGACTAACCAGCCTAACGGATATTTTGATTTCTCTTCGTTCGTTTATCATCTTTTGCTTTACGGCGGGATACTAAGCTGTATCTGGCCGCTTGCTTTTTGGGTTCCGCTTTTTTCTAAGTTTGGTGGGCACAAGAAGCTCGTATTCGCCTTTTGTGTGCCGTTTTTTCTTTTAATGTGTGCCTGGTATTTTAATGACAGGCAGGAATCGTGGTACGGCACAATGATCGTCGCGCCGCGGCTGATTATCCCTTGTTTGGCCGTATGGTTTGTTCCCTACGCGGTTTGGCTGGAACAAAAACTCAAGCTGCTGCGTTTGCCCTGGCTGCGGCTGGCGGCGACCGCGGGGTGTGCGGCGATGCTGGTTGCCGTGCAGTTTTTCATATTCAACCAGCATCAGCGGCATTTGGATCGCCTCCAAGCAGCTAAGGTGGAGTTGATTAATTTAGTTCCTGCGGGATCGCTCGTCATTGCTGAAGGCGCGCTGCCCAAGATGTTTAAGATGCCATCGGAACCGATACCTAGGTA
>JAKPSH010000031.1 GCA_029555385.1 Pseudomonadota bacterium | reverse complement strand
GTTCCTCTGCAAAAGTTTCAAACCCTCCGTAACACGCAGGAATCCCACGAATTCCGCATATGGCAACCGACAACCGCCCCCCCCCATCAGGCAACTTGTTGCTGGTTTTTGTAAACAATCCGCACCCTTATCAATTCATATTAAAGCATGGTGTATTTTCTGCCGAACCTACTCTTGGCGCGAGTGACTGAGTTCCTCACAGCTTTTTCCTTGCACCAGCAAGGCCACCAACAACAAAAGGCATGACACCCAACCGATTTTCAGTCACCAGCGCCTTTTTTTTTATACTTACCTCGCTAAACACACAAACTGATTAAGCACTCCAGCGCTCCGATATTGCGCCTCAAGGCCGCTCTCAGGCATGATGAGCCTGTCGCACCGGCCCGGTATGAGCCCATTTTGCGGCAGGCCTGTTATGCCACGCAGAAGTATCACCAAGTTAGGCGAATAACAAAGGACATCTAACCGTTGTTCTACCAGTGACTCAATCCATCCGCGCTGAACGGCGCACAAAAAGACGCAATTACCTTATACTGCCTTGGGAAGCACCGGGAAACACCTCCTCCGTTGTCTGGCGTCCGCTGATATCCGTTGTCCTTCCAGTCTACAACCATGGTGCCTATCTAGAAGAGGCAGTAGAATCGGTGCTTAAGGCATCAAACCGACCACTCGAACTGATCATTATTGATGACGGTTCAACCGATGATACCCCGGAGGTGCTGAAGAAGTTCTCCGGCCATGATCAGATCACGGTTGTTACGCAATCAAACCAGGGACTCTCGCATACACTCAACCGCGCGTTCCATCTTGTCCGGGGTGTATTTGTCACGTGGACTTCTGCGGATAATCGCTACCGCGGGCGTGCTTTGGATATTCTAGCTGATTATCTGCTGGCAAATCCCCAGTGCGGTTTGGTCTATGCCAACGTCGCATTGATTGACGAAAAAGGCGCTCCGGCGCACGGCAGTTCATACCGTTGCGGCGATCAGCGGCCAGAGGATTCTTCATTGCTTTTGCTCCCCCGTGCTGCCGAATCCCTCTGGATGCTTAACGACAATTTCATTAACGCGTGTTTTCTCTACCGCCGGCAAGTGCTTTGGGGTGCCGGCGCATACGAGCCGGACCTGCTCGGCTTTGAGGATTATGCTTATTGGCTTCGTGTCTCTCTCTTTGCCAAGCTGGCACACGTTGACACCGAAGAAGCTCTTTACGAATACCGTCTGCACGGCGAGTCCCTGACCGCTAAACTGCAGATCAGTGAATTGGCTGAAAAGCAGAAACCGCTTGTCTGCCGCACTCGCAGCAAACAGCATTTGCTGGCACATCCCGAGCTGCTGCCACTTGCACTGCGTTATCCCCAATCACTGGCCGAATCGGCAGCGATGGTTGCGCAGTGTCTTACCGCGGCTGGCCACAGCGTTGAAAGTTCAAGCTCCTGGTTCTCAGACCAATCTCTCACTCTGCGCTGCGCTAGGGACACGTTGACCCTAGCTCCCAGCACGGTACACCAGCCCAAGCTGGAATTGTTCCGGCTGGCGCCTCCCGCGGCAAAGATTGGCTGCCAGCACTCTTCGCATTTGCGTTACCAAATTAACCGGAGCAGCGCGCTTGTTTATCACCAGCCAGCAGTCGCCAGCAACGTTTGCGGGATGAAGCCGGAGTTGCCCGCTCCTTGCGGTGTCCTGCTTCCGCCGCTGGAGATACCGCGTCTCCTGCGGCGTGCAAGAGATGCTGACTTTGGAGCCGTCAGACCCGGGACGAACTCACAGGCTTCCGTGCTCGTTTTCGTCCAGGACGCAATCGAGGATAGTCACATAGATGGCACGACTGACGGCGATTGGCCTTTGTCAGCTCTGGTGCAGAGCATCTCTGTGCTCAGGGACATCACGTTTGTCCTGCTTTGCGAAAATTCCCGGCAGCGCGTCTGCGCCGATCGCCTCAATACTTCGCTCACGGACAACTCAAATTTGCGCATCATCGACTTATCGCCATCTCCGGACGACGATGCGCTGGTTGAGGGTTTAATGTATGCGCTGAGCAGCGTTGATGCTGTGTTCTGCGTTAAAGCAGCGCATCCGGATTTCAGCTCGCTGCTCGAACTGCGAGTGGAAGCGGCGCTGGCCGCTCAAGCCGGTCTCCCGATAGTGTCGCTTTGGCAGTCCGAGTTTATCTTCAAACCCGGCAATCCTGCACAACTGAACCCGTCCTTTGGAGAACACGCAGCATTTGGCGCCGTAGAGGCGCTCTGCTGCACCGTACTTGCGCTGCCGCATTCAGTGGTTGTGCACGCTCTTAACACCGGATTATCCCACCAGACCTTGGAGGCTTTGCGCAGCTCGATTCTTGACGCAATCCAATGCGTGAATTCATCTTCTTTTGAACAATATCTTGAACAACAAAGCGCTTCCACTGCGGGGCGAACCTTAGCCGCGGCTCTGCTTTCTTGAGCGCAAACTGCGTTTATTGCAATTCCTTTCTTTGCCCAGCCGCCCGGAAAAGTCTATAAGAACTAACGCGGGAAGGTAAATCTTTGCTGCCCGCGCGTTATCGCAACTAATTTATTCAAAAGAGGATTGTTTCATGAAACAGCGAATTCGCAAGTCTCTTGTTATGCTTACTGCCGTGCTGGCTCTTGGCTTTGCCGTGCGCTCAGCGCAAGCGCAAGACCTTAAACCAGAGCAGTTTGGTAAGGCGATGGATGCCTATCTCGAAAAAGATGAAAACGTCGAGAAAGTGGGCAACGCCCTGAGAAAGTACTTCATGAAGAAAGAGCAGGAAGCCCGTTCAGCCGCCGAAAAGGCCGAGAAAGACAAAATCGAGGACCAATTCAAGAATCCGGTGAAAATCGATCTCGCTGGTTCGCCGGTTAAGGGCCCCAAGGATGCTAAGGTGACTATCGTGGAGTTTTCTGAATTTCAATGCCCATATTGCCGGCGTGGGGCATCGACGATGGACGAAATCCTCAAAGCGTACCCAGAAAATGTCAACTACGTGTTTAAGCATTATCCCCTGCCTTTTCACCCTCAGGCTATTCCTGCCGCGAAAGCATCGATTGCTGCGCAAAAGCAAGGAAAGTTTTGGGAAATGCATGACAAGCTTTTTGCCAACCAGCAAGCTCTTGGCGACGAGCTTTACATGAACCTGGCTAAGGAGCTCGGCCTCGATTTGGCGAAGTTTAAGGCAGATATGGAAGATCCGAAAACCGCAAAAATGATTGAGGACGATCGAGCTCAAGGCGAGAAACTCGGTGTACGCGGAACGCCCGGCTATTTTGTTAACGGCGTTAATATCTCCGGAGCACAGCCGCTGGCTAACTTTAAGCCGATTATCGACCGCTGGCTCCAGCAGCAGGCGAAGTAGCCCTCATTCTAGCGGGCATTAAAGACGCCGCACCGGCTTTTTGCTTTTCGCGCAGCCGGTGCGGCTTTTTTTTTAGCGGCGCTTGTTGTGATGGGTGCGGAAAAAAAGCGCCGCGGCGATAGCAAAGAGCGCGAGAATAACGCGAGTCTGCGTATCGGCCTTGAGCACGCCAATAATCAGCACCAGTGCCACAAAACCTATGCCGTACATCCACGGAGTCATGATTCAGTCCCCTACCCTTGGCATTAAATCCCTAATCTTGTCACAATTTACTGAACAAATACGTCTGTCAGCAAGAGCTATTTCTGCACTGCCGCCGGAGACCAATGCCTTACGGCTATCAAGTCGCTGATAGACCGAAAATAAGCGAACAAACCTGCCTCAGTGGGAATGCCCCCTGAAAGTCGTTGAATGGCGCATAGTTTTGGCATTTCCTGGGTGAAAGCTTAAGTCGCGCATGGGCGGTGCAGAGAATGACGCTGCCTTGCTTGGTTGCTTCTTTTTATATGTATGAATGCCTGGATTTTCTTCGCTGGTTAAAGTGCGGGAAAAAGTGCAAACGCGTCCAAGCCGCCCGTTCGCCGCAGCACGTCTTTCAGAACAGATCAAAAACCCGGCACAACCCTTTGCCTCCCTTCGCTGTCGCCCCGCCCCGTGGTCATCTTTTCTCCTCATCCCGAGCGCAGAGGTTTAGCGCAATTGCATCGTCTATATTTTAACCGTCATCCCGAGCCCACCGGTTGTTCCTCAAGGCAGCAGTCACCGCGCGAGGGATCTCAAAGTTCCCCGGTGCAGGGTCAATCCCGGGTGGAGACGCAATTGATGGCACAGCAGCGATAAAAATCACTTAATTATTAATTTTGCCTGGCTCTGCCTTCGTATTCGTCCCCAGCGGAGGCAGACATTGCTCTGTGCGGGCATGAGATCCCTCGCGCAATAAACCCTGCCTTTAGGCACGGCTCCTGCGCTCGGGATGACCGTTTTGTTTTAACCCAGCGTTCACCCAGGTGATGCTACACATATGCGCCATTGAGCGGCTTTCAGGCGGAATTCCGGCTGCGGCAGATTTGCGCGCTTATTTTGAGGCTAGCAGCATGCTGAATATCTTGCATTAAAGAATCAAAGTTAGCGGTGCTGCTGAGTATGTCGTGGCAACGCCCAGAGCGAAGCTGCCGGGTGCTGATGGCATGCCCTTTTTGCGCCGGGGAGGCCGTGGGGCGGGCCGGCTGGTGGAAATGCGCTTGCCTGGCCGCAGGTTGTTCAGCCCGGCAGCACTTGCTGCAAGCGCAGTTCTGCAAGCCGGCGGCGGCGCGCCTTCAGCACCCGGCAGCATCGCTCTGGGCAAAGCCAATGGACCACCGCCGAGGCAAAATTTATTCGCTTATTTTCGGCCTAGTAGTTTCCGACTGCCCGCGGTTCCTCTATCGGAATGCGGCTCTTGTTTTCAGCAAGCCATACCTCAAAGGTCTGAAGCGAAGGGTTCAGCGCACGCGCAAATAACACGTTGCGCGCAGCGCAAAAGTCCTCTTCAAAATCACGCTTAAACTGGAACATGTTGCCCAAATCGTCGGCACCTGGAAAACCAAAGCTTCGATACACTTCGGGCGGCACGTCGTTGTAGCGAACTTCCTCGCCCAGCGCTTTAGTCAGAGATGCCGCCATTTGTGCGCCAGTTAAGTGTTCACCGGCGATACCAACGGTCTTGCCGATGAGCTCCGGGCCACGCCGGAAGATCCCGTAAGCACATTTACCGATGTCTGCGGCAGCAATGCCCGGCAGCTTTTTGCTTCCCATCGGAAGCGTAAACTCCAGCCGGCCATCTGCGCCCCTTTTCGGTCCCATGCCAAACGCGATAAGATTGTCCCAATAAAATGAAGTAAGCAGAAATGTTGTCGGCACACCAAGTTCTCTGAACAGCCGGTTAGCCTCACCCTTCGCATCGAAGTGCGGCACCTTGTACTTACCCATCAGCGTCGGCATGCGCTGATCATCAAGCGGCACCCACCGGCGCGTATCTTCCAGTGTTGACCAAATGACATGCTGCAAGCCGGCAAGCTTCGCCGCCTCCGCCATGTTACGCGCTTGCGCCAACTCTCGTTCCGGCGAAAAGTGCTCCCAGAAAAAGGTGATGCAGAAGGCCCCGTAAGCACCCTGGAATGCGCGCCTCAGACTTGGCGCATCGTCAACATCCGCAGACACAACCTCAGCGCCCAAGTTCTTCAATACTTGCGCCTTATCGCTCGTTGTATCCCGCGTAATCGCGCGCACACTGAACGGACCGTCCCGATCCGCCGCAACGGCACGAACCAGCCCACTACCCTGCGCACCCGTAGCACCGATTACCGCGATAACTTTCTTTTCACTCATAGGAACCTCCATCTGCCAAAAGCCGTGAGATTCATGATGCACCCGCACTGGCCTCACGGCAAATCCCGGCGTGCTCGTTTCAAAACTTCCTTAACCATGACCCACCGCCTTACTGCGCTCATCATTAACCGCTTAATATGATGTGACATTGATCAACTGGAACCCCGGAAGTGAGACGCCAGCAGGAGAGTACCTCTTACCCGAAGACAACTGATCAATAATTCCCTTGCCTGCCAAGGATGGTCCCGTTCTATATATCATAAGATCCGCTTCGCGGGTGTCTCGGCCACCGCCAGGTTCCCAATCGGGATCGAATCGAGGGCAGGCAACATGTCATTTACCAATGCACAGGGTCACAATTTTTTGTCGAAGGACGACTATGGGAGCTCTGTGCATATTGTTTCATTTTATCAGCAGAACATTGCCCGAGTACTGGTGGATTATCAGAAAAAAGTTTTTGATAAATTCGAAGTGCCCCTTAACCAAGTGCTGACTGAAATTCATGATCACGGCGCAGCAATTGATGATTATCTGTCCGCAAAACCCGGCTGGCAATTTCTTATTCTGTTCGACATTGACTGCATCCCGCTGCATGCCTCGTTCTTAGCACAAATCTTCAACTATATCGCGCAAGGAGACACATTGTTTGGTGTCGCACAACAAGCGCAGCATTATCCGCACCGGCATGTTTATGCCGGACCGGCATGCATGGGACTATCACGGCAGTTGTATGAGTCTTTGGGCTGTCCCTCGTTTACAGCAACTTCCCGGGGCGACGTCGGCGAAGAACTTACTTACCTCGCAGAAGAAAACGGGTATCAGGTCAAACTATTGTGGCCGACTTCCGTTTACGAACCCAAATGGCCGCTGGGAAGCGACCGCGTTTTTGGCATCGGCACAACTTACGACAACGTGGTCTTTCATTCTTTTCAGGCGAGAAACAACCTAAAGAGCGTAATGCTATTTATCCGGACTTGCCGCCGCGTCCTTGGACAATCGCGTCCCTACTGCGTGCGCACGCTAGGTTACGCAGCGTGGTTCGTCTTGAACAATACAGCCGTGAGACTCGTGCGATCCTTGGGCCGGAAAATAAAGCTGCTGGCCGCCCGCTAACGCCGTTTATTTTCCTTATCAACAAGATGACCGAGCACGCCACCGCCAACAGCTCCTAGTCCACCGCCGATCAACGCTCCCCCCGCACTGTCAGTGGCAATCGCACCGATCGCGGCGCCTGTGCCGGTTCCAATAACAGCGCCTTGTTCAGTCGCATTGAGTTTGCGCCATGTTGAGCACGCGCAAAGCAATAAGAGAAGAATTACGCAGAGAACATATTTAGTTTTTGCCATGACCCCTCCTTAATTCACCGGACTCTCAATACGCAGCGCCTCCGGCGCTCAATAATGCTGCTCCATACAAATCGCCTACGGCTGCCACCAAAAAAACGCTGCCTTTATGGCTCTTAGACGATCAAGGAAATGAGATGAAAACTGACCATCCGTGCGGCCAAATCAGTTCGTATTACGTTGCTGCTCTGTAGCGCTCACAGCGCTTTTTCGCGCACAGCGCTGCTGCTTATTTATCCCGATTGGCTGCCATATCGCTGCGTAAGGAATGTGCCCAAAAGCACGTGCTTCAGTCTTATGCTGATCGCGATATTTGCGCTCATTGCCGATCTGAAATTCGCTCGATAAAATATATCTGATTAAAACATTCGCCGCGCGATCGAAGATTACACGGCACGGTAAACGAACTAGGAGCAAAGCGGCGTAAACATAAAGCACTGTCTGATGAGGAAGTCCAAACCGCTGAAACGGAAAGGATGTCTAAGTTGTGCCGTGAACGCGATAACTCGTGCTGCCGCATTAGGAATTTTGATGCTATTGCTGCATACGCAGGCAGCCGAAGTCGCCGGGCAGGACATCGCCGTGGCTGCACCTAACTTGGTGCAAGTTAAGTTCGTAAACGATCGCATGCGTTTGATGGAAGTTAAGCTGCCGCGCCGCGCGAAGATCCCCGCACATTCGTTATCCTCATCTCTGCTCTATGCTCTCCAGGGAGGTACTTTAACCATGCTCGCTGCTAATGGGGAAAAGCAAGAAATCAACATTAAAAAGAACGAGGCGGTGTGGTTGAAAGCAGACGCGGCGCACACTACTGAAAATACGGGCAAAACAAAGATTCACCTCTTGATCGTAGAGCTTCATGAACCAGTGCAGCCGCCACAGGCCTCTTTGCCGCCGCCGCCGCCCGGCGCACCCGGACTCATGATTCAGCCGTAGAAAGAAGTTTTCCTGCAACCATAAATATTCTCCCCCTTGGCACACTCGATATTTTGATTTATTTGTATCTCTTCAGAACGATATGCGCTTGTCTCCTCCGAGGAAATCAGTGAGCTGCTTCGCGCTGGGGCGCACCTCGCAGAAACTCTCGCCGGCGCAAATGCCGGACGCTAAGGAGAATCTAGCAGACAGAAAATGAACCAAAAGCTCGAAAGCATCCAAGCCCTGCGGGGCTTGGCTGTAATATTAGTTGTCTTTGTCCATATTTTTGCTTTCGAGCCGAAAGCGGGGGTCGGCACTCCCGTTCTTCCGTCTATTTTCGTCTTTGGCATTTCCGGGGTGGATCTTTTCTTTGCTTTGAGCGGTTTCATTATGGTTCATACAACGAGGAATTCCCCTCCTTCTTGGCGCTCGCTCCTTCACTTCCTCGAACGGCGCGCAGCGCGCATTTATCCGCTATATTGGATCTACACCTCGGTAATTCTTGTGACAGCTGTGCTTCTGCCACAGGCAATTCAGCGTCCGGAGTTGGAGCAAATCAGCGTCATGAAATCTCTTCTTCTTGTGCCGCAGGCGCACCAGCCGATCCTCGCCGTGGGCTGGACACTGATCTTTGAAATGTATTTTTACCTGGTTTTCGCGTTTATGCTTCTCGCGCCCCGGCGATTTCTGCCGCACCTGCTTTGTCTTTGGCTAGCGGCGGTAATCGCCTCATCCGCTTCGGGAAATAATCCTTTCGTAAATGTCCTGACCAGCCCCCTTACCGCGGAATTTATCCTGGGATGCGCAGCCGGACTAGCGGCAAATAATTACAAACGATCCGGCGGCGCTGCTGCCTTAGTCGGACTGCTTAACCTTGCCGCCGGCGTGTTTCTGCAGTACTTCACCGCCGGTCCGGTGGAGCCATCCGGCTGGCTCCGGGTGCTGCTCTTTGGCATCCCGAGCGTGCTGCTGGTATATGGCATGGGGAGCCGCGACTATGCTGGAGCACCGAAGCTTCTGCCACGATTCCTGTCCAGCGTTGGCGATTGCTCATATTCCATCTATCTTTCCCATTTCCTAATCATCTCCGCTCTGGCGCGGGCGGGCGCATGGATATCAGCCAAGCTTCCTTCAACCGCGTTTGGTCCCGTGGATAACTGGTGCTATTTAACCGCAGCGCTCCTTCTCTCGCTCAGCTTTGGTGCCGCGAGCTGGCATTTGCTGGAAAGGCCGCTCCTTGCAGTGTTCCGGCGTCATTAGCTTAGAAGTTCTCTTCCTCCTGGCTTGCCCGATTGAAGCCGCAGAACCTCCCGTTTTGCGAACAAATCCAATAGCCGTGCGGCGTTGGTTGAAGCTGCTCACCAAATGGGCTATAAGCAGTTGCCCGGTGATCTTTGCTTCACATAATATACTTAGAGTAATTCTTATAATCCGCCTCAATTCTGGAGAAGCCTCGTTTTCCGGTGCTGAGGCGTTGGTGCTTGACCACGGTTTTGTGGGCATGCTCCCACCCCAGTGCCGTTTGCCCGAATCACCCACTTTGCAAGGAGCCATGACATGAGGATTTTTGCTGTCCGCAACAACTCCATAACCGGGACTGCCTGCGCCGGAACGATCGCTCTAGAGAGCGTGGCGCAGCTTCAACCTGGCGCAGCCGCCCCGAAAAGCAAAGATGCCGGAGAGCGCGCGAAGCCGCATCATCCGAGCCGCCCCGTGCTGCTGAAGGTGCTCCGGGGCATGCATTCGATCTTTGTTCCCAGCGCCGATGGCTGGGACGAAGTCGAGATTCGCCTGACCGAAGGGCAGCACATTCTTTTTTGTGACTTCGCGCCGCAAGTTCCGCCTGTGCCGTCAGCACACTTCTGCTACGCCGGCCATTGGTCAAAAGCCGGACCGGCAGGGGCAGAGCTTGAAATCGCGGAATGCGGCGCCGAGATCGATCTCGATGCGCTGGACTGGCAGGACGGCGTGGAACTGTAAGCAGCCGCAGTTCGCCAGGTATGTTGAAGCAGGCAGATTCGCGCGCCGAATCTGCCTGCTTGCCCGGTTTGTTGGCAGCACCAATGCCCTGCACGCGGCACAACCGGCAAGAGTTTCACCGGATGCTGAAGAGTCTTGCGCTCGCATGCCGGATGCGCCATACAGATCGCATCATGGAACTTTATTTCATCCTATGCCGGCCAACCATCCCGGAAAATATCGGCGCAGCTGCCCGGGCGCTGTCCACCATGGGCTTTGAGCATCTGCGGCTTGTTCGCCCCTGCCGGCATCTCGACCTTCGCGCGCGTTCGATGGCCTGCACCGGTCTGGATGTTCTAGAACACGCGCAGGTATACCGCTCACTCGAAGATGCCGTGGCAGACATAGACATCATCGTTGGTACGACAGCACACATCCGGCGCGGACGTTTTCGCTACTACACCCCGCTGGAACTTTCCGGCATACTGCAGCAAAAGAAGACGATATGCGCGCGCGCCGCACTTGTTTTCGGCACCGAGACAGCCGGGCTTTCCGCCAAGGAACTCGCCGCCTGCCACCTGGCAAGTTCAATTCCTACGCCGTGTTCAAAGGCATCTATCAACCTTGCACAAGCTGTCATGGTCTATGCTTACCAGCTTTCAGCATTTTCTGTGCAGCACGGAAAACGCAGAATACATAAGGCTCCACGAACGGCCTCGCAGCAGGTGTTCTGGAAAAAGCTGCACGAACTGCTGCGGGACATTGAAATTGAAGAAGACTCACCCGTCTATCACCGCATTATGGAACGCTGCTCACTCCTTGATGCGGATGACGTGCGCCTTGCCCACTTTGTGCGCAAGGCTTTTTTGCGGAAACTTAAAGGCCGGCAGCGCGGGCTTTAGCCTTGAGTCCGCTTGACGAGTTATGGGAAAAAGCGCGGCCCCCTACTTTTGATTATTCCAGGTTTATTATTTCATCCGTTGTGGCATACTCGTGGCAATTACGTGCAGCAAACAGAAAATAGAGGGAGGTTGCAGGAGCTTGCAGGCAGTTATCTTTGACTATGACGGTGTCATCGCCGATGGTTTTGAGGCGAATTATCTTGGATGGGAGAAGTGCTTCACCGAGCACGGTTTAAGTGGATTCGATCGGAGTTTCTTTCGCTGCGTCTACGGCACTGGCGCACGCAACATCGCACGGCCTATCTTGGAGAAGAATAACGCCGCCGTAAGCGAAGAAATTCTGTTGGACCTGATCCGGAGCAAATCACAATATGCTGCCGAGTTTGCTTCGTGTATAACGCTGATCCCCGGTCTTATTGAATTCTTCAACATACTCCATGGATTCAAGCTTGCCATCGCAACCGGCAACTCGCGCATATTCATTGAGCAACTCAACAAGCACTTCGGCATAGATTCTTATTTTGATTTAGTTGTTGGTTCAGAGGATGTCGGTTCAAACCGCACCGATCCCAAGGGGTTGCTCATTGCAGCATCCCGGCTTGGCGCGGCACCAGCGGATTGTCTTGTCGTTGAAGACGCCCCGTTGGGAGTTGAAGCGGCTAAACGTTGCGGCATGAAATGCCTCGCGCTTACCACAAGCAAATCCCGAGCTGCCTTAGCGGCTGCTGATCTCGTCGCTGATTCATACGAGAACATCCGCCTGGAAGACCTAACCGGTCTGTTCAGAAAGGGATAACGCGCCAGAAAAAGAACGCCTCAAGAAAAGCCGGACGGAGCCCGGATGCGGGGCTGCTCAAAAGCCCTTTAGGCTATTGAATAGAATGGTTATTCCGGGCTCCACCTAACATTTTATTTAACTACCTCCATAACAACAGTAAGAGCTGAATATCAGCAGCAAACACGCTCGATGTGCGTCCAGGGGTTTCTGGGTTGTATTTGCTCAAAGTGCAGCACAGAGGCGCAAGCGCGTATAAGGTTCTTTAAGGTTTTATTGCTTGAGTGTGCCGAGGTGGGAGACATCGTGCACTGGCTTAGCTGAAGAGATTGCGTCGGCTAGTCCAGTGTACGTGTCAGGTTCCCAGCTTTTTCTTTCGCAAAGGAGATTTGCGATGAGTCAGGTTCATCCTCTCGGCCTAGATTGTTACTCTGACCTCCTCGGTGGTTGGCCCCGCCCCGCCAAAACGGTGCCGCAACCGCAGCCGACCCCGTCCATGGGCATCGACTGCTACAGCGACCCCAAAGGCGGCTGGCCCCGTCCGGCTACCCCCGCGCAGAAACCGGAAAAGAAGTAGCGCAAGCACTTCTATCCGGGGGAGAGGAAGAGCAGTCTCACCAAGCACTGTTCAACAAGCGGTCTACGCCGCTTGCCCTCTCCTTTCTTGCACTGTTCCTAGGCGCAGCTCCTGCGCTCGGATGATAGTATCTATTGCTTTCTGGTATTAGAAAAGCTTCATCAGCTCCGGATGACTTTTTTGCCCTCCTCGCTTCTTTCCCTGCAACCTGCAAGGGCGCGAATTGGAGAATAATGGATTGCGCCTTTTGGAGCTGGACCCATCGTTTACGCGCGCCGTCCCTTGACGGCGGCAAAGGCAGTGTTTGTTCGCTTAGTTTCGGTACTTCCACGGGGCAATGGGGCGGAGATGAAGGCGGAGGCGGAGGCGGAGGCGGAGGCGGAGGCGGAGAATAAGGCCAAGGCGAAGATATAGGCAAAGGCTTTCTTTCTACGCCGCCGCCTTGGTCCCCGCCTTCGTCTCCGCCTTATTCTTGGCCTCAGCCCCCGCCTTAGCCTTCATCTCTGCCTCAACCTCCGCCTCCGCGACGAACCAACCTCCTTTTGCGCTATACTTAAGCGGGTATTGCGCGCAATCGGCTCGCCGGAGTATTGTCAACATCGGCCCAAGACTGCATATCCCTGCGTCCACGCGGATTAACTTCCGGAGACACCGCATGATAAAACGTCCTATAATGGCAACTCCGCGATGATGTACTTTATTCTACTCCTGATGGTCTTTCTTGCCGCCGTGCTTGTTGCGGCGGCAGCCTTTGACAGCGTGCTTCAGGTCCTCGAGCGCTCCCGGAACTTATTCGGCAGCATTCTCGCTGTCTGCCACCTAGTGCTTGTGGCATGGATTGTTTATTTGATTTTTAAAGGAAACGAGCCGGACTGGCCGATGTATTGGCTGCTGTTTATCGCCGTCGACTTTCCGGCAAGCCTGCTCTGGCTCGGAGCTGCATTTGTGCTCCCTCATTTCCCGCCGTGTCATTTTTCTGCTCAACCCGGTTCTCCGCTTAATGACCCGAACAATTTCCTACTCCCACTGTTTTTTACGGCAGTCGTCGGCACTGCCTGGTGGTTCTTTCTGCCTCGGGTCATTGCAGCAGTCGTGCGGTTTTTCCGCAGTATGTGCTCACGAGACCGGGCCGCCGTTTAGAATCCCGTTTTGCGACAGGCCTTTAAATACACTCCGCGCCGTAATGCATTTTTTCCGTCAACCTCTGCCCGATCTCCCTATCTTGAGCAGCATGTGCTAGATTCGCCTCCCATAGGAAAGTCCGTCTTTGTTGTTCCTTAAAATCATAATCCCGGTAGCAGAAACGCTCATTCCTCTTACCCGGGCGCATATCGCAGTGCTCCGGAAAGAGGAACGATAGTGAGTCCTTAGTTTTTTTCTTTGTTTTAGGGAGACCCTGATGGGTTCCAAAAAACGCACTGATCTGCGCCGAGAAAAACACAAGCGCGCGCAGGCAGCGAAGCAGAAGCGCCGCAAACTGGAGAAGGAAGAACGCCGCATTCGCTATAAGCGCGAAGCCGCACGCCGTTATGCCGAGCGCAGAACGCAGATGTTTGTCAGCGGAGCAATCGGCACACCAGCGGTATTTCGCGCTTTCGTTTTTGACCACCTGCCGGATCTGTCTGGACAGTTTACGCTGGCGGGCCTGGACTTCCATCTCGACTGGTATGCGACCCCGGAAGACCGCCGGCGCGGCACAGGAGCAGAAACCGTAGCAGCGCTTGAGATCAAGACTTGCACGGAAACGGCATTTGATCCGGAAGCGGGAGACTATGCCTGGTCCAGCGCGGGACTCGAAGCAAAGCGTTACCGCTGCGAAGCTGTGCTCTCCGAGCACATCGCTGCTGGCAGCACTTACGGCGCCTGGCTCAGACTGCAAGAGCACCAGGGGTCTGAGCCGCTGGGCGACGAGGAATTCTCGGCTGCCAGCATCGAGTTTACCATTGTCGCCGCCGTGCCGAACCGCCTATTGCGCAAGTTCCACGACGAACACTTGCGTGATGTTATTCCCGTTTCGCTTGTGCCCTCGGCGCTGAACATCGTGGAGTCGGGACTTTCTGCGGAGTGCGCCGAGCGCCTAAGCGACCTGCAGATCGACCGTCTGATGGAGCTTTTCATGATTCTCCGCGTCTATGCGCCACGGCTGCTCCGCGCGCCGCGCCGCGGCGCACAAGAGCGGCGCATGCTGGAATTTCGTCTTGAGCAGCTTGAAGCCGAAGAACAGGAAACTGTCGAGCGCCTCCGACCGCTGGCGCAAGCCTCCCGTGACGCAAAGACAGCCCTCGATGAGGCCCGCCGGAGCTCCGAAGAAATAAAGTCCAAGAATGCGCAAGCCTTAAAGGAAATGGACGAAGCGCTCCGCGGCGCCACAGGCGCATTGAAACATGCCGAAGCAGAGCTCAAGCGGCTAGCAGGCGCAGCCCGGAGCACTCAAAATGAAGTGCTGCAAGCTGCCAGAACGATCCCTCCCGATACGGCGCGCCTCGAGCAGCTCAAACGCCGCGCCGAACAGTTCCGCGCTCAGGTAGAAGCCGCCCCTGCCGCAGTCCGAAATGCGGCACGAAAACAGCGGGAACTCGAATCCCAGAAAAAATCTCTGCTCCGCGAATGCACCTGGACGCAGCATCAAGCCGAATCCCGCATCGGCCCGGCAGAAGAAGCGCTGGCTCGCGCCCTTGCCGCCGAGC
>JAKPSH010000308.1 GCA_029555385.1 Pseudomonadota bacterium | reverse complement strand
CTTTGGCCAGAACGCGCGCCGCCGTCGTCTTGCCGACACCACGCGGACCCGTAAAAAGAAATGCATGCGGCACACGGTTCCGGACAATGGCATTCGCCAGGGCCAGCGTAATATGAGGCTGTCCAGCAATTGACGCAAAAGTCTGCGGGCGGAATTTTCGAGCAATTACGAGATATGACATAAAACGACGGCTAGTCCCAAAAGTGCGGCTGAGAAAAGCGACACAGAGAAAAAGCGCTACCGCTGCTCCCTCTCGGGCCTGACGGGGTTCACGCCCTCTCTTGCGCTCTCCCAGCCGCAGTTGATTACTAGCGCATTAACTGGACATCGGGCAAGTAGCCGAAGAAAAAGACGAAAAATTGTTTCTTTTCACGCCCCGCGTCCAGTTGAGCAGCGGCGTTTCGATAAAACGATAACTAAAATAGGCAGCACCCACAGCCAGACTTGCTGCCGCCGCAAGAAAAAACAAGTTGTCCCAAAGAACTGGAACAGAAAATATAAGCCAAAGCCTCCCCACCGCCGCAAGAACCAGCAGGTGCGACAGGTACATGGAATAAGATATGTCCCCAATCCACCGGAAAACTCGCGGCAGTATCAGGTTGCATTTTAATTCCAGTGCGCTGACGCCATAAACAAGCAGCACGGATGGTCCGCCGAATACAGCGGTACGGAGCCAGCCCAGGGTAGCCTCGGGGGCATAACTGCCTAAATATGCCGTCAGACCTGGAAACAGAACAAGCCCCGCCGCCAGCGAGATCCTTCCCCAACTTGTCCGTCCGGAGTACACGATTAGCGCGGTAAAGCAGCCGGCGATAAATTCTATTGTCATCGGACTGCTGATTAGCTGGAAAAATGGACGAACCGGCGTCAGACCGCCATAATGCTGGAGCAAACCTGCCCCGGCGATCGTTCCCGCCCAAAGCCCGCAAGAACGAACGAACCATTTTTCTGGCAAACAGAGCAGCAGCGCTATCATCAAGTAGAAGTAAACTTCATAAATTAGGCTCCAGCCAACCATGACCAGTGGGAGTCTTTCGTCCGGCAAAAGCAAAACCGAAGAAAAAAGATCAAACTGATGCCCCTGAGAAGAATTGACCCACTGGGGTCGGACAGCAAAAACGCCAAGCACGACCAGCGTATAAAACCAGTACAACGGATAAATGCGCGTGAAGCGATGGTATAAGAATGCCGTAATTCTATTCCGATCTTGAAAACACCCGCGAATAACCGTTGCCATAACAAAGCCGCTGATCACAAAAAACAGATCAACACCTGAAGCGCCAAAGCGCATAAACGAAGGCAGAAACCGGCCGGCAGGAGAAAACTTCTCTTCGAGCCGGAGCAAATGATAGGCAAGAACAAGCAGAATGGCGATTCCCCGCAATGCTTGAATGTTTAAAATTTTCCTGCGCATAAAATGCCGCCGCCGTGTTTCAACTTCCCTTTCTGCTGCAGAGTTTCATATCGCGCCACAGAATGCAAAATTGCCGCATTGTATATCCACAGCCATTTCCTGAGACACGGAGGGTATAACCAAGCCATCGTGCTTGCTCAAAACCGCGGCTCATGATTTGCTGCCAGAATGTCACGCTTTTCTCTCAAATCTGCTGATTACCTGTACGAGCCTGACAAGAAGCGCTTTTTCAACGAGAAGCTTTTTACCGAAGTTGCACCGCGCTATGACGCGATCAACCGCATCCTTTCATTTGGACGGGACCAAAACTGGAAGAAGGTCCTTGTTGCACAGTTGCCGCCGATTGCACACCCGGTTTGTGTTGATATCGCCTGCGGTACTGGCGACATTGCCCAGATGCTTGCCGCGCGCTACCCTGATGCTCAGATTCTGGCGCTGGATCTGACGGAACAAATGCTGCTTCGAGCGAAAGATCGCCGCATCAGCACACCAGTGCTCTGGTCCCGCCAGGACATGATGCACATGGCCGTTAAAACAGATTGCGCTGACATTTTGACGGGAGGTTACGCTATTCGTAATGCTCCGCAGTTAGAAAACACACTGCTCGAAATCAACCGCGTGCTTCGTCCGGGAGGCATCGCAGCGTTTCTCGATTTTTCGAAACCAAAACAACGCGCGCTGCAAAAAGCTGAATTTTGGCTGCTTAAGCTTTGGTGCGGCTTCTGGGGTGCGCTTTTCCATCGGAACCCGGAAGTATACAGCTATATCGCCGAAAGTTTAAACCGTTTTCCCGACAGGGCACAACTGCGCCGGATTTTTCGCGAGAAAGGGTTTGCTGAGTTATTCTCTAAGCGCTTTTTTTTCGGCGTAATCGAAGTGGTTATTGTGCAAAAGGAAAGCGGCGCAAGGTGAACAACGACCGCTATCTATGATGCTTCGAGCTCGTGACCATTCAGCGATTTCTCGGCGAAAGACCGTTCGACTTCAGCAACAAAGCCGGTCATTAGCGCACCAATTTCTTTGTCCGTAAACTCCCCCAGGCGCTGTTCGAGATTCGAAACCCATTCTGAAACTCGAACGGTTTGTGAGGGAACGAGAGATACAATTTGCTGCACCTTGGCGAACCGGCTTGGGACAGTCCGTTCAAAAGCATACGTTAAGCTTTCGGTAAGCCGTTCCCCGGGGCGCAGTCCAGTAAACACAATCGACACATCCCGGCGTCCGTATAAAGCAAGCATCTTTTTCGCCACTTCGACGATTTTGATGGGCTCGCCCATATCAAGGACATAGGCTCCGCTTCCCTCGCTCAGCACCCCCGCAGTCAACACCAAACGAACGGCCTCGCGGATGGACATGAAATAACGCTCCATATCCGGATGGGTTACAGTTACCGGGCCACCGCTCTCAATCTGCGCTTTAAATAACGGAATGACGCTTCCTGCGCTGTTGATCACATTCCCGAAACGGACGATGGAACACCGTATGCCTTGTGCACCGTTTGTATCCTGCAGCCGCTCCGCAACGAACAGTTCCGTCAACCGTTTGGAACACCCCATAACACTGACCGGGCAAACTGCCTTGTCTGTTGAAATTAGAACAAAGCGCCGAACACCGCACTCTTCACATGAAGCAAGAGTATTTCTCGTGCCTAACACATTGTTGACGAACGCTTCGTAGCAATTGCTTTCCATCAGAGGCACGTGTTTGTAGGCCGCAGCGTGAAAGACAATCTCCGGACGAGCTTCCCGCACGACCTGGCGAATCCGTTCAAGGTTAGCGATGCTGCCGATAGAGAAATTCTTTCTTACCGCTGGATGCAGAGGAACAAGTTCCCGCTCGATTTGGAAAAGGTTGTATTCGCTGCTGTCAAACAATGTAATTGCCGCAGGAGAAAAGGCTAAAACTTGCCGGACAAGCTCCGAGCCAATGGACCCACCAGCACCAGTGACCAGAATGTGCTTGCCTAGAACTGCTTGGCGGATCTCTTCTTCATGCTGAACATTGATCTCTTTCTCGAGAAGAGATTCAACCCGGATCTTCTCCACCGGTTTCAGCCCGTCGGCCAATGCGATCTCTTCAAACGATTGCAGCCGCTTGAACGCAATGCCGATTCTCCGGCAGAGCCCCTCGATTTCTTCAACTCGTTGCCGCGATAAAGAGGGGATCGCGCTGAACACCGCAGCAACTGCTTTATATGTTTCAAGTTTCTCGGCTAATGACGAAAGCGGACCAGCGATACGCACTCCGTGAACTGCTCCACCATGCAGATTTTCGTTATCATCGAGCACAAGCAGCGGCTGATAACGCAGCAGCGGGTGACAGAGCAGATTATGGACGAGTAAATGGCCGCTCGCTCCTGCACCGAGAATAATTGCTGGGCGAATTTGATGTCTTTCTTCTCCAAAGAGCTTCGGCAAACGGCTTTCGCAGAACATGCGCACAAGAAGCCTGACCCCTCCACACAAGAAAACGGAAACGATAAATTCGATGAAAAAGACTGAGCGCGGAAAACTCGGAAGCCGCAAAAGCAGGATTGTCACCATGAAATAAAGAGAAGAAAATGCGTGAGCCTTTATGATATTTTGAAGTTCGTGCGTAGATGCGTAGCGCCAATATCCTTGGTTCAGGTTCCAGTAGCTGTAGGCCCAGATGCGGAAGAACAGCAGCAGTGATAACGGAATCCATAACCGGTATGGAGTGACAAAAGACTGTGGCACAAACTCAAAACGCAAATTAAGCGCGATGAGGTACCCGGCACACGTAAGAATAATGTTTGTCGCCAGAACAAATGCAAGGCGAAATCGAACGAATACATGCAAAGCATGCCGCGTCATACTCTTACTCGTTCTTAGTTCCTGTCCTAAATCGCACCGTTAAAAGACTCGCTTTTACGCCAGTTGCCCGACGCAGGTGTCTGCCAAGAGGAACCAGGGTTCTACTCCTCCGACAGATTGCGTCAGAACGTCGAAACACTTTACAGTTCCACTAAATTATGATGTCGCTTCGGAGGGTTACGAACCAAAACATTTCGCGCGCTGGACATCCTGTGGCTTCGCGGAGATTTAGCGCGATGGTGCAGCAACATTCTATAGTCTTGATATCATTACACATATCCCGGCCATCAAGCACGCTGGCAGGTGTCGGCGGATAGTCAAAAAAAATGACGACAGTTGGGAAATATCGCTGCGTTACGGCGGCTCCGCGGAGAAAGTGCTGCAAAATGGGTTTCGTTAAATAATATACAGGGCTCTGCACGCGCGATTGGAAATCGGTCCCCCACTTTTCGCAATGAACACTCGATATCCATTACTTGGGTGCAAGCCATAAGCTCTTGATGCGCCATACGGGCGCACTTTGCGAATTTCAGAAGAAATTCGCTGCGACACTGTGACGGGGTACGCGAGGCCCCCGACACAGTTTAGAGCAGCCCAATCACAAGCTTGTCTTCTTCAACCAAGATAAAGTAATATCCATCTCAAGCGAGTAACCTCATCGGAGGTTGTAATACCGATTTTCATGATCCTCCCGGTGAGGCGTCATGGGCTCTCAGTAGGAGATTGGCGTATGGATACTGGTGATACGGGCTCAAGGAAAAGCATTCATGATTTGGTTGAAAAAATTGTCACTGACGGCACGATGACCAGTGATGATCAAAACCAAATAAACCAACTCGCGTTCAGCGGTGCGGCTTCTCCCGCTGACATGACGGCGATCCAGAACCTGACTTCCCTGATCTTTCAGGGGAAAATTGTGGTAAACTAGGGATTAAGGCGAACAATCTTCCAGCCGTCGTCGCTTTGATTCTTGGTGTAACAAAAGCGGTCGTGCAGCCGGTTCGGACGGATTTGCCAGAACTCAAACTTCTCTGGCCGCAAGCGGTAGCCGCTCCAGTGGGGCGGGCGCGGTATTTTTCGCCCGGCGAACTTGGTTTTGAATTCCGCGGTGCATCGCTCCAGAACAGCGCGAGACTCCAGTGGTTCACTTTGCTGCGAGGCCCAAGCGCCGATTTGGCTCGCCCGCGGTCTTGAAGCAAAGTAAGCGTCGGCTTCTTCTGCGCTAACCGGAGATACGACACCCTGAACACGAACTTGACGCTGCAGAGCTTCCCAGTAGAAAGTCAGCGCTCCGTGCGGGCGCAATTTCAGCGCCCGTCCTTTGGCCGAATTGGAATTTGTATAAAATACGAATCCGCGTTCATCAAATGATTTTAAGAGCACAAAACGCCCATCGGGAAATCCCTGCTCATCAATAGTCGCAAGATGCATCGCCTCCGGGAACACCAGCCAAAAACACCGGTTAGCTGCGCGAAACCATTTTTCAAACTGCAAAAAGGGATTGGCACACAATGCACTGCGGCGAAGCGGGCGAATCCGCCACAGCCAGGGGTGAAATAGCGATACTGCCGCTCTTTTAATCAGCGAAAGTGCGCAGGCCATGGGAACTCCATCCCTATTTTAGGTGACAGGTAATAAAGAAGGCCAGCCGCAACATCTCTTAGCCGCGATATCTCGCAGCCTTGGGCTGTGAGATATTACGGCTAGCAGACTGACTGTGCTAACTCTTTTGCCAAAAAAATTCAACCTTTAGGAGATTATACTATCTGGCCTTCTTCCCGGAGTTCTTTGGCCAACAAGAAGTCTGCAAGCATGTTGTCCAACTCTTCAATTACAGAAATCCTGCCATCCGGTCCGGTCCAAACACGCCGCGCAAAGAGCTTTTCCAGGCGCCGGATAACCTGTTCTGCTTTCTGGCGCTCCTGATCAGATTGTGGATGCGCAAAGACTTCCTCCAAGAAGGGCCGAATCCTGATGTCCTCAAGAAGCGCGGAAGACTTCGCTTCATCCGCGCCGCCGTCTCTCGAAAACAACGGACCACCGGGCGGTGACTCCCCGAACAAGGTTCCAGGACGCTGTGCATAAGCATAATAAAAAGAAAGTTCGGTCAATGTGTAGGGAGTTTTACCGAATAAGTACAAACTAAGCTCCGGCACCCAGCTATAGGTCAACGACGTTTCATAGCGACTGACATATTCGGGATAATCGCGGGCAAAGCTCCGGTCCAATGAATATATTTGCAGAGCGGCTGCCCAAATTATTCCTTCTGCTTCCAGGAGAAAGGCTTTATTTGAACTACGACGAACAGTTTCCAACGCGATTTTTTGTGACTGACCTATGCGAGCTCTCAGCTCTGCTAGCTCTTTTGGCAACTCTTTCAACGTGCCGGCAAGAGCATTGAGCTCTTCATTTAATGTTTCGATTCTCGTCCTATTGCCTTCGGGATCTTCTGTCAGCAGTTTTCGAAGTTCCCGCATTCTTTGGGCAATTTCACGCCGAATATCCGCCGCTTGAATATCTATCTGATCAGCTCTCGATGGTATTTCTGCTAATCTACGCCGTTCTTTTTTAATTGGCTCAACCACACCCTGAGAGTCCTCGCCATTCTTCTTGGCACTCTCAAGAAGACGGTCAAGAGCTGCGGCTTGCAATTTGCCCACCTCTCTCACGACTCGCGAACGCTCCTGAATCGCGGCAACGAGATCCTCTATCTCCGTCTGCAATCGCGCAAAATCCTCACTGCTTCTAGCTGAGGAATCACCTTCGCAAAGATCGATTCCGTACTTGCTTTTGAAAAGCTCATACCCTGCCCGCAAATCCCTGCGATAACTGTGGATCGTCTCGACAACATCCGAATCTGCAAATTCGGAAGCCTGGCTGAGATACGACTGCAGCTCTCCTGCCTGCCTGCGCAGTTCTTCATATGCCGCTAGCTTTTCTTGCGCTTGGGTGCTTAACTTCTCCGGAACCGCGCCGTATTCATCGCCAAGAATAGTCTTTTTCACGCTCTCCCGATCAAAACCATCAAGAAGCGCAGTATAGGTCTGAGAATATCTTTCCAGGTCCCCCCTCAGCCGCGCGGAAAAGTCTTGCTGCCGGGCCTGCTCCAGAGCTTCAATCTCGCTGCTCAGTCTCGTTTCCCGCAGCATAAACTCTTCGGCGCCGATTCGGCCCTCAGCTTTTTCTTCGTAAAGATTCCGCCGTTCCTGGTCAAGCTGCAACCGCCTTAAGGCAAGGACCGGATCGCTTAACGTGAAATCTGCTGCGCGAAGCTCTCCTGCAAACTTTGGCTGCTGTAGCAAGGTAATCTTAGTATCCGCTACAAAATCTTCCGGCAGATGACAAAACTGCCGCAATGCTGTTTCCAGTTCGGTAATGCTTCTTCTTAGATCTTCTGTGAATTTTTTCTGTTCGACAAACCGCAGGTCAGCACTTCCCCTTTGCTTTTCCATCTCCAGGCGTGCCTGATCCAATTCAATGCGCTTTTCTTGCAGGTCCGCGAGCAGTATCCGGCATTCATCAAGTGAAATAGATTTCTTCTGCTCGGCCCCCGGCGCATTGTCTTCAACACCCAGCACTATAAGAGCACGCTCCAAAATTTCGGACATCTCAGTACCGATGCGGCGTAATGAAGAAACAGAAGAGCGCTGCTCGGCCCCCGCTGAGACATTATCCGTCCGGTTTGCGCTGAATACTTCACGCACATTGTTCATATCGAAACGAGCACGGGCTGCAGCCGTCTGCGCCTGGAATGCCGCGGTATTGAAAATTGCCTGCGAGATATGTCCCAGCGCCTCGCAGCATGTTTCCCGATCCTCAGTAAACGACCGTTCGCATACACCATGGTGAGCCAACGTAAGAGCCTGAGTTACACTTGATATTTGCGCAAAGATTTCCAGGAGATCCTGTCGCCCTCGATCTGCATCAACTGCTCCCGAATCGATTCTCTCGTATAGCATCCGCGTTTGGCCGCACATGAAATCTGTAAGGCGCCGAAGCTTCACTGCTGCTTCGCCGGCAGCTTCAGCTCCGCCCGCCTCATACGTAAGCTGCAAATCGGCGCACAATTCATCCGATTGTTGTTTAAGATAAGCAACTAAAGCACCCCGAGATCCCTCCAATTCGCTGATTACTTGCGGCACGCGCGTAAACACATCTCCCATCTCGGGCGTAGCTTCGCCGCCGCTCGTTTCATAAGCAAGCTGTGTTTGCGCGTACCCTCGCCGAAAGGCGTCAATAATTCGCTGGCGGCTGCTGTCCAGCAGTTGTAATTGCTTCTCTAGCTCGCTGACAGAAATTTGCCCCGCAACCATTTCCTCGATCAGGACCGCGGTCCTTTTATCGATCGCCTCAAAGATTTTTTTGGCCTTTTCAATTTGCAGAGTTAAACATCCGGAGGTTTTTAATGAATTGCCGGCATCAATTTCTTTGATCAGTTGAGAAATCCCTTCGCCGAGCATGTAGTTGTCCCGAGACTGACGACTGTCAGGACCAAACGCTGACGAGTGTCTGGTCTCGACACATGCGCTTGTGTTTCCCGGAGCAAGGGAAATAGCCATGAAAACCTGCCGCAACGACCGTTAATCAGAAGGACGGAACCGTAAGTTTCCTCCATTAATAGTTATAACGAGCCCGTTTGAGGAATTGACCGATATTGTTGGTCATCGGATATTCCGTACCTAAGCACCTGGCAATAAACAAAAAAAACCAGTTTGTTTTACGCGGTTATTTCGACGGATTACCATCCAGGCAGGTTCGCAGGTGTTGCCTTATCCCGAACCACTTCTCCACTTAAGCTTGGAACAAAGAATGCCGAAATTAAGTATTAGAAGTCATACTCTTTCGTTTGTTGGAGTTGTAATACTGTGATCAGCAATCAATCACTGCCCACAAGAATTTTAATAGTGAATCATGATGAAGCATGTTTTCAGGTGCAGCAATGCATTTTGAAGGCTTTGCGGGATCTCCCGCCGGTTGAGCTTTATCATGCACATGACGCGACGGAAGCATTATCGATGCTCGACCGTCTCTCTCCTAATGTAATCGTAATGGATGACGAAGAACCGGCTGAAAAGGAATTAATTATCGACAGCCTGACCTGCAATCACCCTCCCATTCTGCTCCAGTCCGAAGACGAGAAACCAGCATCGGAAATGTCTTCGCGCAATGGACCGATCACGCGAATTCCCAAGAATGAGAGTCTGGAAGGTCTGCATCAAACATTGCTGTTAGCTGTTGCTTTGGGCGCCCGGCACTTGGTGGGAAAAGGAAACGAAAATTTCCTCCACTAAGAAGCAAACGCGCTATCCCTCATTACCCGTCAACGACTCCAGGTTCGAGAACTCTTCGCTGATTTGCTTAAGCTGAGACTTCGTCTCCTGTAAAACCTCTTTGCAGACCTTGATCGCTCCCAAGGCATCCTGCATCCGCGGCACTAATTCATCGATTGAAACTTTGTTCTCTTGCAGCTCCTGCGCAAGCAATTCCAGCTTGCGAAAGTTTTCCTCAAAACTGCCTATCTTTTCTTTGCTTGCCATAGCCTACCCCCATTATTAGCAGCTATTTATCTTTTAATTATTGCCTGCCGCGTACAGTCATAAAATTTAATATCCACCGGATCATTCTCTACTAGATGCTTACCGGAAACAATGTATTTGCCATCCTTGCCCGACCGGACCAGTGAGAACCCCCGGCGAAGCTGCACCTCGGGCGCTGAACTCGCCAACAGCTTTTCCTGGTGAAGAAGCGCAGTCTCACCTTGGGCTATCGCCAGCTCAAACGCACCTTTGAGCCGGAAGCACACTGCTGCTGCCCCTTCAGCACTTTCCAGCTTGCGCAGCCCATTAAGATGCAAACGTTGAACACTGGCGCAGAGCTGCAATAGGTGCTTGCTCAGCAACGCACGCAATCTCCCCAGCGACAAAGCGACCGTCTGCACAACACTGTTTTGCACAAAAACCACGTTTTGCGCGGCTAAGGGAACAACCGGAGCAGATCGGGCAATGAGAAGCTGCGCAGCACTGTTCAGCTGCGCTGCGCCAATCTGCGGCAGCATCCGGCTTCGCTGATCGAGATTTCCCGCAGCGGTAGTGTAAACTTGTTGAGCAAGCGCGCACAAAGAACGTGAAAAATCAAGCAGCCGCTGCCGGCGCGCGCACGCAAGCTGACCCGCGGTCCGCGTAATGGTGTCGACAAACATGCCGAAACTCCGCCGCTGCTCAACGATCAAGTTTGCAAAATAATGCCCGATGTCTTTAGGAACACCAAACGCTAAGAAACTCACATCCTGGACCGACGTATGATCCTCCTCGTGCCCAATTGCAGCGATAACTGGCCGCGGCGACCTGCACACTGCCTGCGCAATATCGTAATCATTAAATACCGCGAGATCAGCAGGACTCCCGCCGCCGCGAAAAATAAGAATCGCATCAAGCTCCTGCTGCCTCAGAAGCCGCAGGCCGTTTAGAATCTCCCTCTTTGCTGCCGCGCCTTGAACACTCACATTAACCCATAATAATTCGAAGCCAAATTTCGCCGCATCAAGCGATGCGCGAAAATCGTTTATCACGGTTCCGCCGCCGCTGGTTAATATTCCCAGCCTGTGCGGCAAAAAGGGCAAGGTCAGACTCTTGTTCTTGCTGAACAGACCATCTTTTTTCAAGCGTTCATTCGTCAAATCACGCTGAGCAGCGATCTTACCGAGGGTATACTCTGCTACCACTCCAAGAATTGACAGCATAATATTAGCCCGGCGGCGGCTCACATCAACCTGAACCTCAAACATCACCTGCAGTCCCTGTTCAAGTTTAAAACCAGCATCGATCAGCGGCTGGCACACGAGCTCGGCATTATTCCATATTACACAGGAAATGCTTTCGTCTGGCCGCTCTGCTTCAACCAAATCAACAAAGAGGCGGCCTCCTTTGTTCTCCTTAACGGCACTCAAAACTCCCCGGACAAAAACACGTCCAGGAAATGCCGCGCGCAATGCTTCGCGCGCCCGGGCAATCAGTTCGGAGACACTGAAACTTTGCGGCAGAACAATGCTGCCTGGCAGGTTTTCCCTGGTTTCACGATTGAAATTAATTTCGGTGCTGACCAAACCACTATCAGCATCCGCATCTTCTTCTTCAATGACCGCATGCGGGAGAATTTCTTTAAGTTCTGTCAAAGAAAGTTTAAATGAACGAACTTCCCATTTTTTTTCCGGTCCAATAAAGCGCGCCGAACCAAGCTTCTTAATCGTTTCTCTGGCGGCATAGGTGCCCGGACCGGTGAATACGGCTGTTTCTTCTCTTCTGTTGACTTTTACGCGTAGTACGCTCACGTATTTGGACCACGATCAATAGTGCGGTCCAAAGCAATATCACAGTTTGCTCAAGACGGGTATGCCTATGCGCCAGGCATCGCCGAAAAAGTGCGGCGACACTCCGCCGCCGCTCAGGCTGCCGCCCGGGCGTTTTTTGCGCCGGCGGCGGCTTTTTGCTCAGCTTGACGCTGTTTGCGACGGCCCCGGCCGCCAGTATAACTTTTCCGCCGCGTCTGTTTGCTGGATTTTACCGCGCTTCTTTCAAATGCTTCTTTCAGCGCTTTAAGCTCAAAGCCCAGCGCTTGATCGATGTCGGATCGCTTAAGTATCTTTTCCAGCCGTAAAAGCGCCCGGCTCTTGACCCGGGAGATATGACAACGGCAATAACGAAGTTCGTCGGCAATCTGAATCAACGGCTCGTCGTAAACGAAAAAGCGCACCAGCACTTCACGCTCCAACGGGTCAAGCTGCATACACGCCTCCCAGCAAGTTCTGGAGAGCTGCCGCTTCTGCATGAGCCGCTCTGGATTGTTATTTTCAATAAGCGAGAAAATATCTTTGGCAAATACAACATGCTCGGTGTTTGCGCATTCCGACACAACGGTATGCGGGACGTATTGCAGCACACGCTGTTCATGAATAGCACGAGCGATTTCCTTAAGCAGCAGACCACGCAGGTGATAAAAGAAAAATGTCTTAAATGCCACTCCTTTTTCGGCATCGAAACGATTCGCCGCTTCGCAAAGCGCCATGCCGACGACGCTCATTACTTCGTCTTGATGCATTCGCACACGCCAGCTTGTCAAGAAACTCCAGGCAAGCCTTTTACCGTGTTCTCGATGCTCGATGATCAATTCATTAATTTTTTCCCGCGGCAGTTTACTCAACAGCCGGGTCCGGCCGAACCGGAAACCGGAAACCTGTTCCGCAAACTGTTTGCCCGGAACTCTATCCGCAGTTTTTTCAACCTGCACCAACTTCGCCAATGCCGCATCAGAACCCATTTCTCAACCTCCAGCTCTCTCGCTGCTGTCCTTACCAGCCAACTTTTCTTCCAGCCTCAAGCTCGATACGAAACAGGTGAAACGCAATCACCGTTTTCGAAAAGACCTCCGGATTTCATGAATTTGGAAATCGCCGGTCGGCTGCCGCAACAAGGAATAGTGGGGTAAAGAACAAAGAGTAGTTTATTTAACTATGTTATGCCGTGGTCTCTGTATGTGTGCGCATCTGTCTTGCCCAATAATCATCAGTCATTAGCTGGCTGCTTCAGTTATTGAATAAACTCCTTCAGCGACTGCTGATTTTGACAAACGGACCCTTGCCGGTTACGCTTCACCGTAAGAGAACTCAGTAAAGAGGAGACACTAGAATGATCTTTCGGCGGACAAGCAGAAATGCACTCGAAGAAGCTCCCGCAGAAAAGGAAAGCTCAATGTCCCTTGTGGCCGTTACCGGCTTGGATGACCCCCGGGAGCAGGAGGAATTCAAGCAAGCTTTGGCAGCCACGGCACATAGCTGGCAAGCTGTTTTCTGCAAACCTCAAGACATCGGCGGCTCATCTGTGCCAAAAGCATCGGTAGTGCTGAGCGTGTTTCCTGATGCCGCCGCGCTAACAACAATTGCGGATTATATTCAGCGCTCACGTTCCGCTTCCGGAAATGGATTTCCGGTCTTCATCCCGGCGATCAATACCGCCGATTTGACGACTCTCGGCAAATGGCTGCACGAAGAATCTGTCGCTGGCCGCCTGCAAGGGCTTAGGCTTATTGCCGCTTCTGAAAAAACAGAAATTCCACCTCAGCTTGCGGGCAAGCTCGCTCCTGTTTGCGAACCGAGCGTCATCGCCATGCCGGTGACGACAGAAGTCGAAACAACGGATTACAAATATTTTTACGCGATCAGCCCGCAGCTGCGCCGGATCACGGTTTATATGCGCGAATTCGCCGAGAACAATATTTCCCGTGTATATCTGCTCGGCGCCCCCGGCGCAGGGAAGACCACTCTTGCCTATTATTACTGGCTGTGCCGCGGCAAAGGCCGGTTTGTCGCCGTGAATCTTACCGCGGAAAGCACCGATGATAAGACAGCAATGAAATCGCTCCTCTGCGGTCATGTTGCAGGTTCTTTGGGCCCGCATTCGCGAGAGGGTGCTCTTGCTTTCGCGGAGGACGGCGTCTGCTTTCTGGACGAGAGTCATGGCGTAACTGGCGTGGTAATGCAGGTGCTGATGGAAGTGCTCGACAGCGGTCAGTATTTGCAGTACGGCGCGACGAAGAAACGCAACCTGGAAAGTGCTGTAATTTTTGCAAGCAACCGCAGTTGGGAAACCTTGCGCCGGAATATCCAACTCGATGAGTATGCCCGCCTTGGAACAACGATTATTGAATTAAGCGATTTGCGCCACCGTCAAGAAGACCTCATTGGCGTGTTTGCTGCATCGCTCGCAAAGTTTGCCGCATCGTGCACAACATGGAATCCGCCCGCCGGCCTCACTCCCGAAGCATGGAAGATGATCCTCGACTGCCCCTGGAGAGGCAATGTCCGCACACTGATGAGAGTAGCCGAATCAGCCGCTATCGACTTTTCCCTGGAGAAAAGCGGAGCACGCTTGATTGATGTGCGGCACATAGCAAACGCGATTGCTCTCTGGGAGCCGGCGGATCACCCCAGCGCGCAAGTGTATGCCACGTATAGTTGAGCAGAATACGGCTAAGGCGTTCCTCACGGCTTCTGCTGCATAAAAAACTCACGTACGGCCAGCGCCTGCTCAAATAAATATTTGGCGACACTGACCCAGTCCACCGAACGGCCGTAGGAGTAAAAGACAACGCTAAGCACAGTAAAAATGAGCGGGGCAATTAACGCAGAAAAAAAACCGTCAACTTCAATTCCTGGCAGAAGCTTGGCGATGATCCAAAAAATGAAACCGTTTGTGCCAAGAAGCATGAGCGCATGCAGACTCAAAGTATCCGGAATGCTGAAAAAAAGTGCGACATCCCACAACGTCGCGTTGACAACTGCTAACGCCACAACGCAGCCGACGGCGCCAAAAATGCTTGTAATTCTCACTTTAGGAAGGAGCAGCGCCGTAGCCATCATCGCCAAAGTCTGAAAAACGATATGGCTGAATATTTCAGAATGAAGGAAATCCATCTAGTGCTGCCGCCTGCCGGAGATCCACTCTATTGAATCGATAATAAAACTCCCTTTCTGCCACCTGCCGGAAAAGTCAAAGCGCACCCCCACCCGAACATGACGCTCAAACTTGCTGCGGGACAAATCGCTGCTTTGGATATAAGCCTTTATCGGGAACGGATCAATGTTCTTCTCACTTCCAAGAAATTCTTTTCTCGCACGGCTCTCAAGCTCAAAAACGATCAACTGATGCGAGATTTCCGGAATCCACAAACCATTTTGCAGAAAACGTGCCCGTCCGCTGAACGTTGCATTATCACGCAGACCTTTTATTATCTCCACCTTAACTTCCCCAAGCTCAGCATCCGGCGGATAATTCAATAGGCACTTTCGCTCACGGATATAAGGGTTTTCACCGAACAAGTCCGCGATTGCCTTACAGGCGTTCTCGACCTTGTCTCTGGGCAAGATTTGCAGCAGTTCACAACGGGAAACCTGCCAGGAGTTCCGTCCGAGATAAGTCAAAAAAGCCAAGTACCTCCGCGTGCCGATCAGCGGCATGGGTATCGGAACATCAATAACAATTTCCAGGGGATTACGGCGGTCGAAGTCGGCAACGAGAGGCGGTTTTATAAACTCGACAAATCGCGCATAGAATACATTCCGGCCGCGAATACGCACTACAGGCAGACGGATATCCGGCGCATTTTCAATAATCGCCACCGCATCGGCACTGTTTAACAATCGTGCCAGCGGCTTGCCATCACGGCACAGCGGCTGAGCGGCAGACGATTGTACCGCCCCGGCAAAAGAGCAGAGCAAAAGTAAAATAACGGGCTTTGCCGGAGCGAATAAGCAGCCTCCAACAAACGTTACGCTGCGCTGCCATCTATCCATTGCGCGACAAGTGCCGTAACACCGAAAGTGCCAAATCAGGCTGCGGTATTACCGGCTCGACATAAAACTGATTCAGAACGAAATTATCAGCCACTGGCCATGGCGCCTCACTCTTAGACCACAACCGGCGCACGTCGACACAGCAATTCCCGTTAGAGAACTCTTTACCGGAAGCTCGGTTGAGACGAGTAACTTTTTCCGGAAAACTAAGGCCGCATTTAACAAGCAGGTAACGGACACCAAGATCTCTTGCCAACCGGGCGATTTGCATCCGCTCCTCTTCTTGGTTGAGCGGCCAGACCAACACTACCGGGGTGCTGTTCCTTATATGACGCTTGACCGCATCGAGCAAATATTCAAATTGAAGATGGTCAAGATCGACAGAGTATGTTTCTGCTGCTGCACCGTCAGCAGGTGCCACGACAACTCCTCCCGTCATTTCGGCAACACTCATCGCCAAATCATCAGCCCCGTTGGCGCAGCGCCCGCCGACCGCTACGATAAATGGTTTATTGAGGCCGAATACACCGCGAAGAGCAAGCGAAAGAAAAGCCGTTGCCGCAATATTTGTTCCGGAATCCGGCACCGCCATAAGCTGCATCGCACGCATCACGGCATTAGCAACATAATAAAAAGGGTATAAACCGGCATGTTCAACTTCGGGATTTTGCGCAAAGAAATGCTCTTCGAACTCCCGGGCAAGATGAACATCGCCGCGCGCCTCTAAATCTACGGCTAATGAGGCGACATCGCTCAGCACATCGGCAAAACGCGTTCCGGACGGCGGACGCCGTCTCCCGGTGATTGTCACCGCTTTGCCTCCGGGACCTACTGCTTCAAAACAGATATTTTCGCACGTCAAGTTTCCGTGCACGTCAACGACAAACCCCTTTTGCCCGCGCATGACAAAAGAATCCCGCAGCTCTTGATAAAAATTGCTTAAAAATACTTTCGCCTCCTGAAAGGCAAGCTGCGAAAAAGGATCGAGAAAGCTGCCGTTGTCTTCGATGAATACCTGGAGATGATGCAAAACCTGCTCTCTGATCCAGCGCAGCGCCAAACCAGGTTCCTCAATGCATGCTTGCATCCCCGCACGCAATCGGTGCTCGTAGAACCGGCTGAGGACTTTGATCAGCGCGCGCAAACGCGGCTCTTCCAGTTCGTCTCCTTGGTCAAGCAGCGCCGACAGCCGGCTTTCGTAAGGGATGCGGCGCATGACGATGGCCAGCTCATCGACATCCTCGGCGGCAATACGATAACGCAGATCCCGGCCTTGAACCTGAGTTATCCAGAAAGGCTCATCATCAACCCAGCGCAGCAAGCGCAGTCCCAGATAGATGTCTGGAGCAAGTTCAAGATTATCGATAACTTCCTCACAGGCTGATTGCCACCGCGCCAGCACTGCTGGCCCAGGAGCGCGGCTATCCGCATTTTCTTCTTTGATAAACTTATAGACGATGCCTTGCCCGACAACGACATAAGCCCGGGGAGTTTCAATGATGTACTCACGCTTGAATCCGCGCGGGTAGAACCACGAAACCTGCAGCCAATCGGCAAGCGATACCACCCCACC
>JAKPSH010000018.1 GCA_029555385.1 Pseudomonadota bacterium | reverse complement strand
GGGAACTATTTACAGACTCCCATCAATTATCGCTGTTTGCGTGCAGATGTTTCGTCAGTCAAAGGGTGCTTGTTTGTCGCCCGGCGGGCTGGTCCTGCTGGGAAAGTAAGCC
This sequence comes from Pseudomonadota bacterium, assembly GCA_029555385.1. Lineage (GTDB taxonomy): Bacteria > Bdellovibrionota_C > UBA2361 > SZUA-149 > SZUA-149 > JAKPSH01. The sequence continues at coordinate 33,484 of JAKPSH010000018.1, read as the reverse complement.
GGTTCCAGGGAGAAAGCCGGTTCCAGGGAGAGAAGCCGGTTCCAGGGAGAGAGCCGGTTCCAGGGCGAGGAGCCGGTTCCAGGGAGAGGACCTAGTTTGGTGTTATGCATGCTGGCGCAGCGAGGCGGTGTAAGCGTGTTAATTACCTACAGACCCCTTTTCTCTGCAACCCCCGCTTTGTTCGGGTCGGCGCCGAGACACGAAAAATCCTGCAAACAAACCGTGACCAGCCGTCGGGAAGCATCGCTGTCCAGAATGACAGCGACGCTTGCGCGTTACCGAACTGCGTGGCCTAAAATTGGCCGGTTCGTTGACGGTCTAATGGTCCGAGCCAAGTGTTAGGGAGAGGTTGACCGCCATATCGGCCGCTTTGCCGAACCAGAGGCGGTTCGGAGCGTTCGCAAAATCCCCATTCACGCAATCGGCGTCGAGGGGCCACCATGCGATTGCGCAGATGTCGCCGTTGTTCGTTTGGCATCGCGCCCCCTCTCCCGTAGTTTCCAGCCAAACACGACCTGCCGGAAACTGAACAATAACACGTCCTGTAGCGCAAGAGATGATCTGCACCCAGCGTTGCCTTCCGGACAAGGTCTGCGCCGGCCTGTCGTCGTCCAAGTCTTCCAACTCCGGCACGCACGAAGAACAGTCGAATACAAGGGCACTTGCTCCAGCCGGCATCACCCACTGATTGGGTGCATCATCAGGGGGACACTCCCCATAATCAGTGCCATCATCTGGCCACCACCCCAGTTGGCGTAGGTGGCCACCGTTGCGAACAGAGTCGTTGGCGATTCCGTCCCGACAGCAAAGCACACGTGATGCTCTGACCTTTCGCACGGGTTGGCCGCTTGGGCTAACGAAGTAAAGAAAACGCGTCATATCAGTTCTCCTCTCCTGACCAAGAAACTTTGTAAAGCACCTCTCAGAGGGCACTCAATGATAGCCTCTGAGAGGTGCTTCTGGCGGGAGATGACCAAAAAACCTTCGCGTGTCTAGACTGCCGGACACCGTGGACCCGGTTGGGTTGCTCAAATTGCCGGATCAACGATGCCCAGACGCTATTTCTCTACCCAGACGCAAAGCTTAGCAAAGGTAAGTAAAATCATCAAGTTTAGTTGATGCGGAGGTCGGCCCCGAATGGCATTCGAAGCTGCACGTTGAGGCCGGAGCAACGCTATTTACGGCTTACCGCTTATCCTCCCCCTGCATATGCGTCAAAGCTGTTGCGTACATTTAATAACGCTAAACCAAAGTGACTAAAATGGTTATAGCATCAGGTGGTTACGGAGGCCCAATTCATAAGCTCTAGGGGAATATGGGGATTTCGCGGCGGGTTTGCAGCTAGCGGACCCTCACCTTTTGGATCGTGCTTGAACCAGTTTGCAACCTTTCGGTGGTTTGACGATAAGATACGAAACTGATAGGTAATATACCCTCCTCCCACTTGTTCCCTCAATTCCGTGTTCAGGCAGAAGAAGGCTTTCCGGCAGCCGGCCATCTGCGGACTTTTGGCCGGTTACACCGGATTGCGGCGTAAAGGACGAAGGTTGTGTTCACGTTTTTGGTTCACGCTTTTGGAGAAAGGACTGCACGATGAGTTCCACCAGTAATGCTCCCCGCATCGGTCAGTTTCAGATCGGCCGCGGCAGCGCGGATGTCACCGACTTCGGCGTTATCCGGCCGGGCGATGTGGTGACCGGTGCCTGGACGCGCATGATCTCGCGCCAGATCGTTTCCGGCCGCCCGCTGAAACCGGGGGAACGCTTTCGCTATCAGATGTACGGACGAGTCTACGACTCAGACGACCATCCCGGCTGCTGGAAGCTGCAAGGCTGCGATCGTTTCGAGAAGAAGCGGCCCGTTGCCGGAGACGAATTCCGGCGTATCTGGGAAGAGATCGGCACGGTGGGCAAGCAGAAAGTTTACCGCAAATCAGTTGCCCGGTGGTGCCTGCCGTACTCGCGCGCCATCCTGCCTGAGCTGCGGCTCGAGCCGTCCGGCGGCATTCCGCACACTTTTGGTGACGGAGATCTGCTGTATGCGCAGGACGACGGCACATTCGGCTTTTGGCCCGAGCAGTGGGCCAAACGCTTCGTGGAACCGATCGTCGATGAAACCGCGCAGCTCGCGCCCATCGCTGACCAGCTCGACAAGGCGAGCACGCTGTTTGACCACTGTGCGCAGGCAGCCGAAGGCTGCGGTCTGCGGATTCTGCGGAGCGGACGCGATGTCACCGCAGATGGGGTGATTCTCACCGGCGACACGGTGAAGGCTCCCTGGCGGGCGACGAAGTCAAACAGCGATCTCTGCACAGCGCGCCGGCTGAGCTGCGATGAGCAGGTTATCGGCATGACGCCGTGGGATGCGATGCTCGATTCCGGCACGGACGGGAACTGCTACGAACTGTGGCCAGTGTCCGATCCGACGGACTGGCGGATTATCACGCACCGCGACCTGCACCATCGCTACTTGCTGGCTGGTTGCTGGGGCGAAACCCGGTGCTACCGCCAGCGAGTGGGTACGATTGCTTTCCAGGTTACGCCCGAGATGGGCGTCGTGCGCGTGCAGAGCAAAGAAGACCGCGAGCCGAAGCCAATCGGTGAGCAGTGGTACGTCGTTTATGACGGCTCGGGCGGCTACTATCACTGGAGCCCGGAGACGGCGGCTAAGCGTCAGTGGGTCGGTTAGTCGCGCGGCTTTCCTGAATCTTCTCGACAGCTAACGGTTCCGTCCGTGCCGCATCCGGACGGAACCACTGCCCGTGAGTTGTAAAAAAGGCTGACACTAAATCTCCCTGGCCTGAAGCCGCCGAGCGGTTTGCCGTTGTGTCTATATCTTAATCCCAGCGAAACCTTCCGTTATTTGTTCCTCTCTATAACTCACCACGCAGGCGATTCGGCAGCACTGTCAGAGTGCGCTGAGCATAGGTACCGGAAGGTGGTTATTGTTTTAGGTTTTAGGGTGTATGGGTCGGCATCAGGAAAAGCACAATCGAAAAGAATTAGACGCAAAACCAGAACCGCACAGTTTTGACTCTGCACCAAATTGCCGATTTGGCATTTCTCGGGTGTTCACAGTTCACTTCGGCAGGATGGTTGTGGTCGTTGATGCGGCGCTAAGCGAACTAAAGTTTTGCTGCCGCTTTCCCGATAAGTCCCTTGCGTCTTTACGGAAACCGGGTGTCTGATGCGAAAAGTTCAAGTTGCGGTAATTGCAAGCGTTCTCGCCCTGTTAGCAGTGCTCGCGTTTCCGGGGAGCGAAGAAGCTGGTACCCAGCCGGAAGCGGCGGTTTATCCGCTGCACGCGGCGCTTCCCGAAGGCATTGAGATGCGCCTTGAACTCGCATATCTGCCGGTCAGCAGTTTAGCCGGGACTCAAGTGCTGCACATCGCAATCGACAACGCTATTGTGTCCGGTCTTGCTCAGCAGTGGGAGACCACCGTGACACTTCCGCCGGGCGCGGCGCAGGCGCTTGAGCTCCCGTTCGCTGCCGAAGCGGCGAAGATTGAAATTGCATCAGCAGGGCAGAACGAACCGTCTGCGCTGCCGGTTGCCGTCCAGCTTTATGCCGTCTCTCGAAGCGAGAGCGGCGATATCTTGGACCTCGCACAGATTGAGCTGCTTCCGGCGCGCGAGCTGCCGCGCACATCAAACGCAGTGTCGATTGTCTTCGACTGCGAAACTCCCGAAAAAGCGTGGATAAATAATCAAATTACACTTACGCAGAACTGCGCAGATGCCGTATGTGAATCGGCCGCTGTTCGCCTGCAAGCAGCCGCAGGCGGCCAACTGCTTGCCGCGAGCGAGTTTGCTTTCGACCGCAGCCTCACGTTCGATGCAGCCGCTTTTGCGTGCGGCGGGCAGTTGAATGAATCCTATGATGAGGCTCAATCCTGCCCGCACAAAATCGGCGTAATTACGGCGGAACTGCTCAACGCTTCTCCCGGCGTGAAAATCAGTTTGCACAACCTCCGGAGCCCGGCAACGCGCACGGGTGATGAGAACGCGGCGCTCAGTGCGGCGCCTGGAGCTTCGCAGTCATCGTATGCCGTTGACGGAGCCGTTTACACGTCATCTTCGCTGCCGCCTGTGCCGTCTTCGTCTTCAAGTTCCTCCAGTTCGAGTACATCGAGCTCAAGCAGCTCAAGTTCGTCTAGTTCATCCAGCTCGTCCAGTTCGTCGAGTTCAAGCAGCTCCACTTCGAGTTCATCCAGCTCGTCCTCCAGTTCGTCAAGCTCGAGCAGTTCGTCAAGTTCAAGTTCTTCAAGCTCTTCCGGCTCGACAAGCTCCGGTTCCTCGGGCTCATCGTCGAGCTCCAGCTCATCGAGTTCATCTACTTCGAGTTCGTCCAGTTCTTCAAGTTCATCCTCTAGCTCTAGCTCGTCAAGTTCGTCGAGTTCGAGTTCTTCCTCTTCCTCCTCCAGTTCGAGCAGCTCCTCCAGCTCATCATCGAGTTCCTCCAGTTCGAGCAGTTCGTCAAGTTCAAGTTCCTCGTCCAGCTCATCGAGTTCGAGCACTTCTTCAACGTCAAGCACAGGTTCCTCGAGTTCCTCAAGCTCCAGCTCGTCCAGCTCAAGTTCATCAAGTTCCTCGAGTTCAAGCAGTTCGTCGAGTTCGAGTTCCTCCAGCTCATCATCGAGTTCCAGCTCGTCGAGTTCGAGCAGTTCAAGTTCTTCCTCATCAAGCAGTTCATCCGGTGGAGACATGCCGGGCATTTGCCCGCAAGCAAACGAGTTCTATCGCTTCGCCCCGGCCTACGTTGCCGGTGAAAAAACTAAGAGCCGGTTTATCGACCTGACGATGCAGCTCAATCAAAAAACGCTTACTTTCGGAGGCCACGACGGGCAAGTCGGATTGCTGGTGCCCCCGGATCACGCCCATTTCTACGAGGGTAAACAACCCAATTTCGAAGTAATCAAAACAAGCAACGGACAGCCCTACGCGGTGGCGCCGAATGCCAAAATTAAAGTGTTCCGCTGCCTCACCAGACCGGCAGACCACATCGGAGGCAAGGTCTTCTGTTATATCGATGTTCAGGGCTGGAACGGCAAGGCGGATCAAAATGCTTTCCCCGAATATCTATTTTCTGAAGGGGCAAGAACTCTGAAAGAGCTGGACAAGGGGGCAGAGCTCACAATGTGGGTCTTTGAACCTGCCTGCCGCTGGCCGATTGAACTTTCTCTCTGTGTAAATATCTGGGGCTATACGCCCACCGCACTCGCGGAAAAGTATCCTTTCATCTTCATGCAGGACGATTCGGATGAACTCAGCGCCTCGGACCCAAGCCGGCCGTTCTTGATTCGCGGCGCAAACCGCGCCTGGCAGTCAATCAGTCAGACAACGCCGCTTTACGGGCTTAATGAGACCTCTCCGAACCGGAACTATGTTAAACGAATAACCCACGCGGTCGATCTCAAGTTTCATGACCTAAAGTCGACAGCCCTTAACGAACACGGCAGCATCACCGATTCCGGACCGTTGATTGAAGCAAGCAGTTGCCCCCGCAAGGGATTTCCGCGAGTGATGTTCACCAAACCTGAGCCGCGCAGTATCCATGGCGGGTACGCGAATACGGGGAGCAAATTTGCCGTAGTCCGGGAGAAGGAACGCCTCGATCCTTTTGTCGCGGCGCACGAACTTGGACATCTTTTCCAGCTAGGCGATGAGGAAATAACCGTTTCCGATCCCGAAATGCCGGGTTGGTTATTGCCTAATTGCCGGAGCGCGGATGACCCGTTAATCCCAGCGCTTCCCGCGGGCGCCGACGGGAATCCTTTCTACCCCTTCGCCGGCCGTGATGCGGATGGCCGACTAATGCCCGGATGTTACGACGAAGCACATTTGCGCAGCACCCCGCGGAGTGTGATGCGCAGCGACGCGACGGGCTTAACTGATTTACACGAAGCAACGTTATACAACCCTGTTAGCTGCGGCTACGTCAGTGCCGCCTTGAAAGGAACTCTCGAGAGGAACGCCGATGTTGTTAAGCCCGATGGGTTGAGAAAGATGTTCTGCTGGTGCTGCACGCTGAGCAGGGTTGTGGGATCTTGCGACGCCGCTGGGCTTCAATCGGTGTGTCAATGAGAGGTGATGAGATGACGCGAGCCGCTCTTGCCCTTTTCTTTTTCCTTCACTTAACAGCATTCAACGTGTTCGGCGAAGGCCGTTGTCTGCTCCGGCTGAAGCTGCGCGAAACCGGCGCGGTTTCAGGCTCGATCTATTCTCTCGAGCAGATCACCCCGCTTTACACGAACGAACTTTACCCGCTCCATCCGGTAACGGCACGGCGGCTCCGGGTCATTGGTGCAGCAGGAACGCTTGCCGAGTACGGACTGCCGTTGATGCGCGTTACGGCCTTGGATGCTTTTGAGAATGGCCAGCCGGAGCTGCAATTATCCGCTGAAGAAGCAGTTGATATCGTGATCCCTTATCAGGCGGGCATTACCGGATTCTCATTAAATGACGGGTCATCGACCATACCCCTGGCAGCGGGCCTAAATTTAAGCTGCGAAAAGACCTGCGCTGAAGAAAACGAACAGCCCGGGTCTCTCGGCTGCTGCCCGTGGACCAAGCGGGTTGCTGCATCCTCCGGCGTTAATGTTTGCATCGCATGCGGAAACGGGATCTGCGGACCAAGTGAAAACGGCAACAATTGCCCCGAAGACTGCGCGACGCCAGAGATAAGCTGCGGACGTTTCTTGGCGTGGACAAGAAGCGGGTGCAATGAGGGAGATCTCGTGGCGAAGTGGGACTTCGACAACAACATGAACGACACCGCATATCTGAACCGGCATTTCCCCGGACGACAACCTTTCATCGCCCAGCCTCACAACGGGATGCCGACCTTTACGAGCGATTCCTTAATCAGCGGCGGCCTGCAAGAACGAGCGGTCCGGCTGACCACGCTCAAAATGTATATCGCGAGCCCATCCCCGTTTCTTTCGCCTAGTGGTGATTGGACGATTTCGGTTTGGATAAAACCGGATAATCTTCTTCGGGAGCAAGCTGTTCTGTCGGCTGAAAACGGCGTTGGGCGCTATTTTTGGTTCGGCACGGACGCAAGCGGGCGCGCAGCAGTCAAAACAGGCGGCGAAGCCGCACTTGTCTCCGCTCAGCCGCTTCCTGCCGGGTGGTCGCACGTCACGGTGAGTGAAGAAGCCGCTCCGACCGTAGTCACAAGAACCTTGTATGTCAACGGGCGCAAGGAGCAGCAGGCAGTCTACTTGCTGCCGTCCGCCGTAAAATCAGCGGAAAAATTGTATATCGGCAGTTTGTACCGCAAGGCGCTCGGCACACCACGGATCGGCTTCATCGGCAATATTGACCGGCTGTTGGTATTCGAGCGTCCGCTCGACGGCGGAGAAGTTCAAGATCTTTATCGCGTTGTCTGTATTGCGAACACGAGAATCGCCGCAGACTGTGCGGCAGCCGCCCCTCCGGCAGTTTCGGGTTTGCAGGCGCGCTTCGACGAATTCGTTCCCGGCCTTTCATGGAACGGCAGCATCCTCGCCACGCACTACGAAGTTCTCCGCTCCAATCAACGGGAAAGCGGGTATCGCCGAGTGGGAATCGCGTATGATCGCTTGTTTACTGATCAGACGGAAAAGCAGGCGGATATCTGTTATTACCGCGTGCGCGGCGTAAATGCCAAAGGCCGGGGCGTGGCTTCGTCTCCGCTTGAGAGCCGCTGCCGCTAACGCAAAGGGCCTGTAATCATATTTGCTGAGACTCACGCTCAGGAAAGTTCCCGCAGTCCGTGTTTCGTCATGTGGATGATGGTTTGTTCCCGATTAGGTGCAGTCAGACTTGAAAGCAGAGTGCTTCGTGATGCCCTTGATGCCCCTCGCGGTCTGGTTGAAGAGATTGCCTAGGGCAAGGTATTGTCTTATTAATTCAGGAGGTTGCAAATAAGGTCGACCCTTTCTAGGGAGCGCGAAAGTGTGTTTATGGCCCGCGCGGCGATGAGCGGCGCAGGGCTGTGCTATCGGCCTTCAGGAAAAGTGGGGAAAAGACGACAAACAATTTGGAGTTTTGCTTGCTTCCGGAGGAGTCATGGATGCTCAATCTCGCCCTACTGTTACGAGACTGGACGACCAGAGACCGGAGGGTCCGCTCATTCTTGTTGCTGAGGATCAAGCGGCGACGCGCTTGATGATTAAGGGCATTCTCAAGCAGTTCGGTCTTAGCAATGTGATGATGACTTCGGAAGGCGGTGAGACCACGCGCCTGCTCCAGACAGAAAAATTCGACCTGATAATTTGCGACTGGCATATGCCGAATGTTTTGGGCATAGACATTCTTCGCGTAGTGCGCCGGAGCGAGATAAACGGCGGCGCGCCGTTTATCATGGTGACATCGGAAACCAACGCCGCAAGTGTCGCGGCGGCATTGGACTCCGGCGTAACGGACTATATTACGAAACCATTTACCGCCGAGATATTGATTTCCAAAGTCCAAAGAGCATTGAAGGCGGGGAAGAAGGGTCAGACACCTTGAGCGGTTTTAGAGCTCCCGATCCGCGCGCAGCATCACACAAGCCTCCGCCGGGTGCACGTTTCTCTCGCCGGACAAAGGAAGGACTACTGAGCCTCGGTTGGGTGCGATGCTGGGCTGGATATCTTTAAGCCGCCTCTGTGCTTTGTCAGCTCCTTATTGGAACGTGCCCGGAACTTATAAATAGCAAAAGGTCAGGCATCTTCGAAGGTGTCTGACCTTTTTTTTAATTGCCTCGTTCCGGATCAGTCGTAACGCTGAGTTGGATCGGGAACCACTCGGCAGTCCGTGAAGCCGTTGGGGAACATAAACCGCACAGTAAGCGGCGGGCCAGCCGCGGCAAGGCTTTCTGCCGTCTTATCCAACCAAGCGTGCTCACGGCCGCCGTTGTGGGAGCAGCAGTTTCTCATGATGGGGCCGGCTACTACCTCATTGCGGCTGTTCAGCACATCGATTTCGGCTTCCTGATATTGCGCTGGCATAAGCACGACAGCGGTCCCGGTTGCCTCTGAATGCGGCTTCCACAGTGCGCCGTCCGGTCCGTCAAGAAAGTCGTCGGTTACGTCGCACGCGACTCTGCCCACAGAGGACAGTATATTGCCTGCGGCATCAGAGGCCTCGGCGCCGATTTGTCCGGAATCCTCGAGAAAGAAGTTCACGTTGGTCACAGCACCGGGGCCGCCGAGAATCTGATTGAGCACAACCGAACCTTCAATTCCTGGTCCAGAGAGAGAAAATTCGGCAGGGCCTCCGGGAAATAACGTTCCGTCAACATAAAAAATGAAGTTTCCGTTCTCGTCAGTTACATCCGATCCGCCCAAGGCGCTGATTTGCACCCCCGCAATTCCTCCTTCTACGGCGGCAAGCACACGCGCGGGTTGCGCCGAGAAACTTAAATTTCCTTGAATGGTTGCGGCATTTGCGGGAATCTCAGACGCGTCGTCATCTGAACCGCCTCCGCCGCCTCCTCCACAGGAAATTCCTCCAATCAGTATTACTCCCGCCAGCAGGGAAACATTTATGACCAAAGCTCTTCTTCTCAACGTTCAATCCCCCTGTTGATAACTTGCTTAATAACTTGCCGCGGCTAAATTTACCGGTAAATCCGCCGCGCACTGGTCAGGCCTTCAGCAGGCTCGGGCAAGGATGCCATGGATTTTGATCTGGGAAAAGAAAAAGAAAACTGAACTGGCATGTCTGTTAACTGGCATCGCTGTTACCTGGGAGTGCTATTAACCGAGAGCAAGGAAATCCGCTTTCTTTGGTGGTGGCAGATTAACGATCGAAGCTATAATCATGGGGATTTTGCAGAAACCCAGCGCACCGGCTGGAGCAGAGATCATCGGGCGTTCCGAGAGGATAGATATCATGTTAATGCGATCTTCGGCTTTTTATGTAGCTGCTCTTGTCTTCGTCTTGATACTCCCGGTGAGTGCGCTTGCTGCGCCAATTATCATCTATGCTGATCGGCCGCCGCCGGCGACACCGATGTCGGTCTACGATGGCGACTACCTGTATCTCACGGCAGGTCCCAGCAGTTCTTACTGCTGTGAAGCGGTGAGCTACTCCGGTCTTGTTTATTTCACCGCATCGACTGTTAGCGTCTATCATGCGGACGGTTCGCTCACGGTCGCCGGCGTATATCGGGGAATCGAACCTCCGGCTCTTCTGCAAAATCGTGGACGCATATGCTTTGTTACTCCGGTATTCGATGGCGTAGGGGCCGCCGTGCTTTCTCTGACCGCGGGCGGTGCTCCTCTGACCGATGTCCTGCTTCACTGCCGGGAAACAACCCTCTACGGTGGTTTTAATACCAGCGTGACTGACTTTAACTTTCTCGAGCTGACTAATACGCAGTACGCTGGACAGAATATCGCCGGAACAGTAACAGCCAAGAACGTAGTTCCCACGCCAAACGTAACGGTCATAGACCATGTTGGATTCTCCGTGAGTGGTGACTCAAGAGTGGACTTCGATGTTCATCAGCGCAGCGGCCCGGGGGCTTTTGGACCGCTGCGTGTCGCCCATGATGGCGCCCCCGGTGGGCTCAAGGCGGCGTTAACGCAATACAATGTGGTGACGACAACGCCGTTTGTTTTTGCTCCGGTTGCGCAGGAGGTACTGCGTACTCGCACTGAGATCGCGGGACCTACTCCACAATAAGAACCCGCTTTGCTCGATCGTGCCGGTCTTTATGGCAGGGTCCTTCCAGGAGCCTTGTGCGAACTTAAGCTCAACTTAATCCAGTGTTTAACTAAGCACGGAATAACAAAGCTGGTAGATGTTGTCGCCGGATGTTCCGGCATGCTTGGATTTATCGCAGATGAAAATGTGCCGCATCCGGTGCGCGAAAAGGTTACGGAGGTTTTATGAATATAGCTAAGTTTATTTCATTGCTGCTCTGTTCGGGGATGGTGCTCCTGCTTGTTTCATGCGGCGGGGGGGCTATCGCGTATGATAATGATTCCGGCGATGTCGACCTCGACAAACAGGATTACGGTGCTGAGGTGCGCATTGTCTGCCGGGCGGCAGGGGATTCTTTGCTTGGCGACTGCTCCGTGCTGATAGAGTTTTATGATACTTTGTCCGGGCAAAAAGGCGAGGGAGTGTTCGGATGCACTCTGACCGGTAGTTACTGCGAGATCTATTCCGGGTACAGGGCAGGCTTAGTGTTGAACTTTAACGATGCAAGCGGCAATGACTTTCCTCTCGAGTCTACGCATATTTCGAATATCTCCTTTGAAGAGATCGTGCCCTCCGATAATCATGAAGCGCAAGAAGCCGCCTTTCCGGCGACGCTTGTAAGCTCATTAATTAGCAGCGAGAAAGCCGATAATTCTATCGTAAGCGCGGAAGTGACTGTTAATTATCAGCCGCAGACAAGTTCGTTTCCGGACTTGTCGGAGGCTTCGCCGTCTGCTTCCCCGGCTTCCCCGCCCGTAGATTCACCGTCGATTTTGTCGCCTGCCCCCCGCATTCCCCCAGGAGCAACGCCGGCTCTGCCTACCGAGCCGGCCAGGCCCATCGCAGAATGCAAAGACGACTCCAACTGTTCAACCAAGCCGTGTGATGGCATCCATCAGCCTGGCGATACTTGGGTGCTGGGATGTGGAACATGCTTTTGCACTGTTAACGGGGAAGTGGGCTGCACTGCGGGGTGTTAGTTCGCCCGGCTAACCGCGATATCGTACACGGGTGATATCGCGGCTACATAAATTATGCGAATCAAAAGCCAGCAGGCTTCTTGGCCCGGACTGATAAACTTGTAATATAGTCACTTGCCTTTGACCCCGGAGGGAGAGCTGACACGATTTGCTGATACAGCGGATCTTCCCAGCGGGTCATTGCGTCGATATATCCTGGCGATGCTTCGAGCTGGAGATCGGCCAGGCCCGCGTCTTTCGCCATCAGCTCAGTTTCACTAACGAGCGCTGCGCCGGCGACGCAGCCGATAAGCGCCTCCACCATTTCAACGATATTCGCGGGCAAGGGCTGAAGGAGGGCCAAGTCCGAGATAGCAACCCGGCCGCCCGGCTTCAATACACGGGCAATTTCCCGCCACACCTGAGGCTTGTCGGGTGAGAGGTTCAGCACGCAGTTTGAAATGACAACGTCCACCGAGGCATCGGCCACGGGAAGATGCTCGATCTCTCCCAAACGGAACTCAACGTTGTCTAACCCGCTCCGTTCGGCATACAGGCGAATGCTCTTTCGGGCTTTGGAAACCATGTCAGGCGTCATATCAACGCCGATAACACGTCCGCTCGCTCCGACCTTTGGTCCCGCAATGAAGACATCAAAACCGCCGCCGGCGCCGAGATCGAGCACCACTTCGCCGGGTTTAAGTGAAGCAATAGCGGTCGGGTTACCGCAGGAAAGGCCCATGTTCGCCGCTTCCGGCGATGCTTCGAGTTCTTCCTGGGTGTAGCCGATGTGTTTGGCAAGCTGCTCGACATCGAGAGTCGCCATAGCGCAGCATCCCCCTCCGCCAAGGCTGCGGGGGACAGGTCCCCCTCCGGCGCAGCAGCTCCCAGAGGAATCGTTTAGCGTCGTAAAGACACCTTTTTTCGCGATGGTCGAATATCCTTCCCGAACCTTGTCTCTCAGGTCGTCGTTACTCATGGTTTGCTCCTTAAACACTAACCGCTAAATTCGGCAAAGCCCTCCAGGCGTTGCCCTAGCCGGTATTTCTCGCAGGCCATGGCCTGGAAGAAGTGCCGGCTAGTTTGTCCCCGCCGTCGGCGAGCCGGCAAAATACTTCCGTTGAAAAAATAGAGCGACATTCACAAGGGTGATTAGCACCGGAACCTCCACTAAAGGTCCAATCACGGCCGCAAATGCCTGACCCGACCTGATGCCAAACACAGCAATAGCGACAGCGATCGCCAGCTCAAAATTATTGCTCGCTGCGGTAAACGCGATGGTCACCGTCTTCGAATAATCCGCTCCAAGCCGCTTTCCCATCCAGAAGGAGACAAAAAACATAATTACGAAATAGAAACAAAGCGGCACTGCGATGCGAAACACGTCGACGGGGAGCTGTACGATGCGGTCACCCTTGAACGAGAACATCACTAGAATCGTAAACAGCAAGGCGATAAGCGTGATCGGAGAAATCTTCGGGATGAACCGGGTCTCATACCAATCTTTTCCCTTTTTCCCAATCAAAATGAAACGAGTAAGCATGCCGCCCAAAAAGGGGACGCCCAGGTAAATGAGCACGCTCTCAGCGATCTGACTAATGGTCACGTCTACCACAGCGCCCGATAGACCAAAATGAGGCGGCAGCACGGTAATGAAGAACCAGGCATAGACAGAGAAGAAAAGAATCTGGAAGATGGAGTTAAAGGCGACCAGCCCTGCCGCGTACTCATTATCTCCCCTGGCGAGCTGGTTCCAGACGATAACCATGGCGATGCAGCGTGCAAGGCCAATTAAAATGAGACCCACCATATATTCCGGTTGGTCAGCGAGAAAAGTGATGGCCAACAGGAACATCAGGATCGGACCGATGACCCAGTTCTGAAAGAGCGAAAGGAGAAGCACCCTGGTGTTCTTAAAGACATCGCTCAGCTCTTCGTACTTCACTTTAGCCAGCGGTGTATACATCATCAGAATAAGGCCGGCGGCGATAAGCAGGTTAGTTGTTCCGACGGAAAAAATATTAAGGAAAGCCTCCATGCCCGGTATCAAGGATCCCATCGCGACGCCTGCTGCCATGGCAAGGAAAATCCAGAGGGTTAAGAAACGATCAAGAAAAGACAGTCCGCTGCTGGTGCAGCCTTTCAAATCACCGTTGTTCATTTTCCCTCTCTAGCGCTCGCGGCAGCTCTTTAACAAACGCGCGAATTTCATCACGTACACGCCGGTAGTAGCTCAGTGCTTCGTCTTCGCTTTTAGCTTCCTTGGCCAGGCGGGGCGGGTCGTCAAACCCTCGGTGGAGGAGCAGGCCGCTTCCTAGGTAAAGCGGGCAGGACTCCCTGGCCTCGTCACATAGGGTAATCACATAATCGAAATCGATGCCTTTCAGTTCATCCACGTGTTTTGAACGCTGTAAAGAAATGTCGATGCCTGCCTCTGCCATTGCTGCGACAGCCTGCGGATTCATCCCGTGGCGCTCTACCCCTGCCGAGTAAGGCTCAATGTCGTTGCCGCTCAAGCTGCGCGCCCAGCCCTCCGCCATTTGGCTGCGGCAGGAATTCCCGGTGCAGAGGAAAAGTATCTTCTTTTTTGTCATGACCGTATTCTCTGTTTGCAGCAGAGCTCTTCGGGATCAAACTTTTTTATCGATCGCAGCTTTCGCTTAACCTCTCTGTATTCTGGAGCTTTCCTTGCTGCGGTCAGAGTGAAAGCAATCCATTCTTTCAGCAGTGCGTCAGTGGTATCGTGATTAATGGCATAGTAAATCCAGGTCGCATTACGCCGGCTCTTGAGCAAGCCCACTTGTTTAAGTATTCCGAGGTGTTTAGAGAGAGTGGAAGGGGCGAGCGCAAGGAGCTCGGTGAGCTGACATGCGCAAAGTTCCTTTTCCCGATCGAGAGCACACATCAGGCGCAATCTTCCTTCGTCACCGAGGGCTTTGGCAATTTTGGCAAAGGTTGACATTTCTATATTTTGCCAAATAACGAAACATTAGGCAACCTCTGTATTCTCCCGGACGGTGTTTGACGAGCCGTCGGCGAACGGCCAGCGGTAGTATCCTTTTGGGCCGAGTCTTCCGTGCGCCAAGAATTAGCGCGGTATAAAGGGGGGCCATGGTAAGAAGGTGGGCATCGGCGTCCAGGTTGGTGCCGGGGAGTAAGTTGGAGCAGGTGTATAAGTTGGGTAAGACGTATACGATGGCCAAGGTGTATAAGTCGGGAAGGCGGAAATTGTGGGCAGCGGTGTGCTTGTGGGCAGCGCCGTGGATGTCGGCCAAGGCGATGAGCTGGGCTGAGGCGTCGGGGTTGGTGAAGGCGCGAATGTCGGGCTTGCGCTTGCTGTCGGCGTTGGGCTGGGTGTAACGCAGCTGCCGGCGGAGCACATTTGGATACTGACCATGCAGTAGCGAACGAGGCCTTGGTCTGTCATGATTTCGTTGATTGCTCCGGGACATTCCGGCATGCAGTATTCACCAAAACTTTCAGGGCCTGCGATGGTCGGGGCTGGGCTGCTTTCGCTTTGACGTAGTTCCGCCAGCGGCATACCGATGTGAATGGCGCCGTCTTGGCCGGTGCTGGATAGAAGATCGGCAACGGTTTTGAAGGTACGGCTATTGATTACTTTTGCGGAGTACTCGTTGCGATAGAGATCGAACCAGTTGAACGACACTTCGCACTTGATGGTAATCGGCGTTTCCGGGCGCCCGATGTAGATGGAGACATCGATGCCGGCCAGCACTTTCTCGCTGTAATAATGGGAATCGGGGACGTTGCCGTGCGGGTGAATCTCTGCGGACAACAACAGTGTTCCGGTTTGCCCCGCACTAGTCTGCGTGACGCTGATCAGAGCGGAACCGCCGATAGGTCCTCCGGAGCCGCTGGGCAGTGGGCATTCGTTAGATCCTAGCACGACATACTCTCCCGAACAAATCAAAGAGATCTGCGTTTCGGCGATAATCACCGCTTCGGCGCAAGGCGGCTTTAAGGCGAATGCGGCAATACTTCCTGCGAACAGTAATAACAGCAGATGCTGGAGATGCTTTTTGGCCCTGAACGCTTTCATATCCTTCTCCTTAAACTGATTGCGGGCAGCAAAGTGTGTCTCTCTGCGGCAGCCGGATACTTCTATGATCAGATGCTGTTATGATCGGCGAAAGGAAACGGCGGGGAAATGAGGGATTAACTGTTTAAGTTGTCGCCGCACGATGATCTTAGTGAACGGAAAACAAAGCTGCGGATAAAATAGCCCAGGAATACTTATTTAGGGGAAGACTGAGTGCCAGAGGACAAATTAATCCGCAGAGAAAAGCTGCCGCGGTTAGTATCCATCGCAGCTTGCGTACATGGCGGCAACGCTGCCGGAGCAGTTCTCGTCGTTGGCTCTCCGCTCTTTTGGCTATCGTATTCATGAGTCCTCCATCGTCACGCGATTCTCACCTTGCTTCAACCATTCGCCAGTAACGTTGTTCTTGCGTCAATTCGCTTATCCTTGCCGGATTGACGGTTGATATGCATTTTTGTTTGTGATTACGCACTCATATAACAGTATTAGGCTGGTTTAGGGCCGTATTGTATAGCGGCACTTAAGGCAAACTTAACGGGTTGTTAATAGTCTGGGTCACGGATCACATAACCGCGACCCGTCGCGGGCAATGTTGGGTGCGAGTCTTGCTGTGCCGGGACTCACCGCATATCTTTTGCCTTAGCGGTATTGGTGAAACTGGCCGTTCGTAAAGCAACTCGTAAGCAGCAGAAACTGTATTCTGCGCCAGGCCGGAAAACGCAAAGTGAACTTGAGCAGCCGCAATGGACATAAAAAGACCATCTTCCGGCAACCCGATTCAGGAGCTGCTTGCTTCGCGCTGGAGCCCCTATTCGTTTGCCAGCCGTTCTGTTTCAGAGGCTGATTTGTGTTCTTTGTTTGAAGCAGCGCGTTGGGCGCCTTCTTCTTATAATGAACAGCCTTGGAGTTTTATCGTCGCAAGAAAGGAAAACGAGCGGGATTTCGAGCTGCTGCTGTCGTGTTTGGTGGAAGGTAATCAGGTTTGGGCAAAAGCTGCGCCGGTGCTCGCTCTTGGGGTCGTGCGTCTTAGTTTTATCCGAAACGGCAAGCCGAACCGTGCAGCAGTGCATGATCTTGGACTTGCCGCGGGTAATCTCGTGTTGGAAGCTGTTGCGCGCGGGCTTTTCGTGCACCAGATGATCGGTATCGAGCAGGATAAGGCGCGTGCCATTTATGGCATTCCCGAAGATGCGGAAGCATGGACGGGTTTAGCTATCGGGTATCTCGGGTCACCGGAAGCTCTGCCCGCGCCGCTTCGTGAGCGCGATATGACGGCGCGGCAGCGAAAACCGTTGCGTGACTTTGTTTTCAGTGCAAAATGGGGCGAGCCGCCGCCCTGGCTCGAGTAAGCAGGATTCGGCGAAAAAAAGCGGCATCAAGGAGAGGATTCTATGTCGATCAGACCAATCAAACGCATGAGCCGCTCCAAACCAGTGAGGGAAGGGGCCGGCGTGCACTTGCACCGGGCTTTCGGATTCGGCAGCACAGAAGATTTTGATCCGTTTCTGCTGCTTGACGACTTTCGCAGTGACAAGCCGGAGGACTATCTCGCCGGGTTTCCCTGGCATCCCCACCGCGGCATTGAGACTGTGACGTATGTGCTTGCTGGAACCGTTGAGCACGGGGACAGTATGGGAAACAGCGGCGTCATCGGTGCGGGCGATGTCCAGTGGATGACTGCGGGAAGCGGGATCGTTCATCAAGAAATGCCCAAAGGAGACACCGCGGGACGAATGCACGGTTTTCAGCTCTGGGCTAACCTCCCAGCCGCGCTGAAAATGACTGCGCCCCGGTATCAAGAGATTAAAGCGGACGAGATTCCTGAGGTCACAGATGACGACGGCACGCAGGCGCGCATCATTTGCGGCGCCTTCTGGGGAAAGCGGGGGCCGGTGGACGGTATCGCCGCTGATCCGGTTTATCTGGATATCACTGTCCCGGCCTCGCAGAAGAAAGTGATTCCGGTGGAAACAAGCCGGCACGCTTTTGCTTACGTCTTTGCCGGTAGTGGAAAATTCTGCAACGCATCTTGTCCTTTGGCTGTGCCGACTGAACCAGTAGGCTGGTGGGACACTTCGCCGCCGGTTAATGCGGACAACCGTTCGCTCGTGCTCTTTGCGCGCGGTGATGAGGTGGTGGTGGAAGCAGGCGACGAAGGGGTGCGCTTTTTGCTTGTCTCCGGACAACCGCTTGGTGAACCAGTCGCCTGGTACGGACCAATTGTGATGAACACGCAGGAGGAGCTGCGGCAGGCATTCGCCGAACTTCAACAGGGAACCTTCCTGAAGAAAGACGGCATAGAAAGAACTGTGTAACAGCCTGACGAGAACCCACCAGGAGCGGGGTCTCTAGCCGTAATATCTCACAGCCCAAGGCTGGGCCTTTTCGCGTAAATTGACTAGCAGCGATATCTCACAAGGCGATATCGCTGCTAGTCAATTGATTTTGTCTTGGTTTCGACCTGTAAGCTGGAATTGGAGCGAATTAACTTCCAGTGTGGCTAATGGTGAGCATATGTAATTTGCTCGTATAGAGCTTCAGTATTTCGGCTTTCAGCAGGCCGATTTCGTGATCGCTGAAATTCAGCGTGTTCGCCACATGTTTTAGTGTGGTATCTGCGCCGGAGTTATCGGACGAGTCTCCCAATCCTAAAGAATGAGCCAGCAAGTTTCCCAGCCGCAGCAGATTAATCTTTTCGCTTAACGGCGCGTCCAGTTCGCTTGCTCCAGCACCGTGATGACAGATGACGAGTTGGCAGATCTCGGACGGGAAAGACCACTTCTTGCCAATTAAGGCGCCGATTAGTGCATGGCTGTAGCCAAGTCTTTCCGCTTCGGCTTCTGTGTTGCTCAGGCCTGATTGTGTCAACTTGTGGATATTGCCGTAATCTCCCGGAATCTGCCGCCAAAGCACGAGTTTCCCTAGGTCATGCATTAAGCCAGCCGTATAGAGTTCGGAGCTGTAAGACTTCCCCTTTTTGCAGGCCAAAAGCTGGCACGCAAGCGCGGTACAGAGTGAGTGCTGGTATAATCCTTGCGGAATATCTCCCCACCCGTCACGGGTCTGAGTCAAGCATGCACGGAAGCATATTCCGCGGATTATCGGAATGCCGGCAATCATCATGGCTTGATTGATTGAGCCGACCTGCCGTTGACGTCCGTAGAGCGATGAGTTTGCGACCTTCATGATCTTGGCCGCAAGCGCGGGGTCGCAAGAGCAAATCTCGATTACTTGTCTCATGCTGCTGCCTTTCTGCGCGAGAATGCCGCGAAGACGTTCAGCCGTGCAGCGGGCAGGCGGGATATCGCCGGCGCTGTTCACGATGCCCTTCCAGTCTGATGGAGAGACGGTGTGTTTAGTGCTAACACACGGCAGTGCGTCGTGTTTGCTCGTGCGAACCTGTCCCTCTGGGGCTATTGTGCGATGTGCGAAATTCATAGGCTCGAGATCAGCTCTTTATATTTTGTCTGACACCTCTTTAGAGCTTACCGGCCAACACTTACGCGGCTGGCTGATTGCGGAAGACCATTTCCGCACCCTGCTAACCGCACACCGTACCAGGCGATATCGCGGTTATGGAATCTTTGTGAAAAGGCCCGTCCGTTCGGCATTGCTGTATGTATTGTCGACGATCTGAACGGAGTTCTTTAATTTAAGAATGCACCATTTTTCTGCGATGTTTTACGCGGCAACTAAGGTTTTTAGTAGCTCCGTTGTGCGGGAGAAAGAATTAAAGCGGCTATTTCCAATTATCTGCGAGCAGTTCTTGAACGTGACGAAGGAGTTGATCCTTGGTGAAGGGCTTTTTCAGCATGCGCGTTGCCCCCGCAGATTTCGCAATGGGGAGCCACGCTGGATTCCCTTGGGGACCTCCCGAAATGGCAATTATCTTCAGGCGCGGGCTCTGAGCCAGAGCTTCCTGAATCAACATTAAGCCGTCTTTCTCCGGCATAATCAGATCAACTAAAGCGACCTGAATTTCGTCCAGTTTAGTTTTGCTTTTTACCGAGGCTGTAATTCGGTCTAAGCCTTCCACGCCGTTTGCCGCCTCGCTGACCTGGTGCCCCGCAGATTCCAACATTTTCCTAGTAGTGCTGCGCAGTTCGGAATTATCATCGACAATGAGAATATGTGCCATCATTTACCTCAGTGACTGTTGCATGTTCAGCTTAGTGCACTATTCTATCCTAAATCGGCAGAAAGGGGAGCAGATTCTGCGTACGGCAGGACAGTTGGGATTTTTCTCCGGATCCGGTAGGCCCGCGTTTTGATAGGTTGTTTGGGGGAAGATTTGGAAGCTAATGAAATACTGGTTCGGCGGTTGATCTCGTATTAAGGTAGGTGATTAATTTATAAATTAAGCAGAGCCGGTGATAGAGAGCAGAGGAAATAGCACTTTTTCTGGAGTAAGGCTGCTACTGCTATTGACGGTGGGAACGCTGCTTATGCTTTCTGCCGGACTGATTAATGGCGTTCCTTTTTTTGACTTCGATACAGCGGGATATTATCGAAGCGGAATGGCGGTAGCGTCCGGAATTGGGCAGCGAACGCTTGCGAAGCAGCCGGACACCTCGGGCATAAACAAAGCGGCAGAAAAATCAGGTGTCCAGCGATCACGGATAAAATTACCGCATTTGAGCCGCTCTGTTTATTACGGTTTTTTTCTTTATGCCGGGGCGCGATTAGGAACAATTTGGCTTTGTCCCATTTTGCAGGCTTTGATCGCGGCCTATCTGATTTATCTGACGTGGTCTGTGTTGTGTGCGGGCTCAGGCCGCGGATTTTTTACTGTTTTGCTCGTTATGCTGGCAACGCCGCTTCCGTATTATTCTGCGTTGCTTACCCCCGATATATTTTCCGGGTATGCTGTCTTATGTGCGGCCATTTTGCTTTCGTTTTGGTGCCAGGTGGGCTTTCGCAATAAAGTTGCCTGCTTTTTGATACTAGTATACGGCTGCGCCGTACACATCTCCAATCCGCTCACAATAACGTGCCTGCTTATAGTGTCGTTGGTTTTCATATTAGGGAGCAGGTATCGGCGGGAGCTTCTTGGGCCGCAACTTGCTGTGACTGGTGCCGTAATTTGTGCAGTATTTATGTTCTGTCTGGTGGTATTCGTCGCGGAACGGACGATGCGGGAACGGCCCGTTTTACTTCCTTTTCTCGCAGCCAGGATCATTGGAGATGGCTTCGGAGAGAAATATTTGCGTGAAGAGTGTCCAAGACATCCGAATGTGTTTTGCGCATTCTTGGATTCTCTGCCCCAGTCCAATGGTGATTTCTTGTTCTCTTCACGTGGCGTGGTTGCCTCAACGACAAAGGAGCAGCTGCGTGCCATGTCGAGAGAACAATTCTCACTGTTCTTGAATGCTTGGCGCAAATATCCGGTGGAGGCAATGCACAGTTTCCTTCGAAGGTTAGGCTTTCAACTGCTGCGATTCCCGGTGCTCTGTTACGTATTGGAACATGGCCCCGGCCTGAAGCATCTTGAAGAGTCTTGGCCGGCAGGTGCACAGTCTCTAATGCGCTCCCGCATCCCGTGTTTGTCTGTTTTTTATGTTTTATGGTCACTCCTGGTGTATGCCGGTGTCTTGGCCTCAATCGCGGTGTTCTTTGGCACGTACTTGCGGAGCAAATCCCTGTTTGCTGAAACTGAACGCAGCAGGATCTATCGTTTCGGAGTGTTGGTTTTTGCCGGAGTGATCATGAATGCCGCCGTGTGCAGCCTGCTCAGTGGTGCGGGAAGCAGGTATCAGGCCCGGGTAATTTGGCTGCTTCCGCTAGCGGCTGCGGCTGTGTGGTTGCGGCTGCGGCAGGTCAAAAAGGATCCTTGTTCAAAAGCTTTACCCCCGATCCTCGGCGAAACTTGAAGTCTTCTGCCTGCGCTTAAATGAAGCGGCCGGTGCGGCTATTGCGTATCGTGCTTACTTGCTTGCGAGCATTACCTTGCGCTTTGCGTTTTCCAGCAGGTAATACTGGACAGCCTCGTGCCCTTGTCCCAGCTCTATTACTTTGTTCCAGGCGCTAAGGGCTTGCTCCTCTTGTCCGTTTTTCCAATAAGCATCGCCGAGAAACAAGTAGTTCACGCTGACCTGGGGCGCGCTTTCTACCGAACGTCTTGCCAGCTTAATAGCTTCTTCATAGTCGCGAAGCGGCCAGGGAAGTTTAAAGTGGGAACGGCCTTTGGTGCGCAGCGGCGCTGCACCGAAGAAGTTTGCCTCCAGTTCGATTGATTTGTCTATAGCTTCGTCGAATTTGCCGCGCAGGCCTTCGCGCAGCGCGGCAAGAATGCTTTTCCCGAGAGCGTAGAAAGAGATGCCCATAGCGTGATAAAAATGTCCTTCGACTCGTTTTGGTTCCAGAGCAGCCGCGGCTTCTCCGCAGCGCCACATTCTGCGACCCAGCGCGATTAACACTTTTCCTTGCTCGGTGCTAAGCTCGGCCTCTGCTTCCAGGACATCGCTGACGTCTTGAGGTTTGGCGCGCTCAATGTTCTCCAGTACAGCACGCCAGTAGATCAAATCCGCTGCGGCCCACGTACCGCGTGCGGCGCGTGAGAGCACTTCGAACTTTTGCCCGTTTGTGCCCAGCAACTGGTCAATCAAGGTGAGGTGATCGTCAAAGCTGCCGTTTTCGATAGCGGCGACGTAAGATTTGTCCAGCTCTTCGTATTGGTCCTGGGCATGGACGGGGGCTGCGGCGAGAATAACAACGATAAACAATAGCAGAATTTTCATAAACTCCTTTGGACAGTTCGGCTGATCGTAAACGGCATAACTGCGGTTTGGCTATCTTACATACGTTTGGTATTTCGCGACAGAATAGTATTTCATTTGGCAGCCGGGCAGAGCAAGTTTTCAGGCACGGCGGGTGTGAGATATGACGGCTGAGCCTGGCGCAAAGCATTTGAAGCCGGATCATGGTTATGGTAAGTGAATCGCTGGTGTGCTTGGCATGCTGCTTTAAGAGATTTTCAATTTTTTGCTCGAATAGGTGATTTATGCATGAACACAGTGTCGATCTATTGAACCGCGCAGTGGCCGATGAGTTGTCTGCTGTTCACCAGTATATGTACTTTCATTTTCACTGCGATGATCAAGGATTTGATTTGTTAGCCGGTCTATTCAAGCGCACTGCGATTGAAGAAATGCTGCACGTGGAAAAGCTGGCCGAACGGATATTGTTTCTTAAAGGCGATGTTAAGATGGAGACGTCCGGAGAGGTTCAGGTAATCAACGATGTCAAGGAAATGCTCAAGCTTGCCTGCGAAATGGAGGAATCAAGCGCGCTGGATTACAACAAGTGGGCTAATGAATGCGGAAGCGGCGCTGATTCGGTTTCGAAGAAGTTGTTTGAAGATTTGGTGGCGGACGAAGAGCGGCACTTTGATCAGTACGATACCGAACTTGATAATCTGCGAAAGTTCGGGGAGAAATACTTGGCGCTGCAGTCTATTGAGCGGAGCAAGAATGTGGCCTCAGGGGCGCCCCGGGATTAGCCGATTAAACGTGGCGCGGGCATGCCGTGCTTGCTGGTAAAGCACCGGGCATGTTCAAAGTTCGAAAGTTCAAGTTCGAGCGGCATGCCCATTTTGGCGGCAGTGTCGATGCTTCGCTTCAAGAGCCGCTCGGCTTTTTGCTTTTGTCCGTCAAGCAAGGCGATCAGTCCGGCTTCACGCTGAAACTGTGCTAGGCTGTTGCGAAACCTGCGGGTGATCCGTTTGGCGTAAGCGATCTCGCTTTTCGCTTGCGCGAGAGCCGCGCAAAAAGCGAGATCGTCATTGCCCTTGAGTTCTTCCGCGCAGCGGCGGAGCGCGACCAGATGCCATGCGCAAGCCGGGGCTGTGAATTGATTGACATAGTTTTTCTGCCTAGGCTCATCAACTGCGAGATGAAGCGCTTTTACGGCTTCTGCATAATTTTTCTCGAACAACATGCGCAGGCCAAGCGCCTGGTACAATTCGTTGGTCGCCTGTACGTCGCTTGTTGGCGCATGTAAATGCGCAGTGATATGCTCGTGGGGGATGTTTCCTTGTGCTGCTTTGGACCAGACGTCAAGGGCGTACCGTGATGCCATTTCGTCCTTTGCTCGCACTGCTGAGCGGTAAAGCTCGGCGGCCACACCTTCCGCTTCTTCAAGCCGGCCCAGACAGTAATGTGCGTAAGCGAGCTGGAACATCGCTGAATGCATGTTCCATGGGTCCCCGATGCGCCGGATAATTTCGACTGCTTTCTCGGCGCACGCAATAGCTTTGTGAAAATGGGAGTAGCGAAGGTACATGATGGAGGTAAACGTCAGAGCGTTAGCCTCCGCGATTAGGCTCTTCGTCTGATTGGCGATTTTACATGCTCGCTCGCCGTAGCGGATAGGCCGCTGATCGTTGTTAACGAGGGCGCTTAACGCGGCCGAGTGATGAGCGTACACCGCAGACAAGTCGGTGGAAGGCGAATGAGTTTCTGCAAGATTCATTGCGCGCAAGTGCGCCCAAAGGGAGCAGGAAATCTTGGAAAACCAAAACGCTTGCGCGGCGAAACTCAGTGTTTGTACCTTTAACATATCAAGTTCACGAGCTTCTTTTGCTGCTTTTCCGAGAAAGGCAGATGGCAGAATCGTGTGTGCCGACTGCACTGTTGCTTCTTGGAGTATGCGGCAGCCAAGCGCCAAGCTGTTGCTCGGCATGTTTTCGCCCAGCATGCGCAGGCTTGTGACAGCAAACTCCAGCGCTTCGGCGATCTCTCCGCGATGGAAAACGCAGTCGCCGAGTTTGGCTTCAGCGCGCGCCCGTTCCAACGATGTGTGCGCCCACAGGCGGGCCAGGCGAAGCTGCTTTTCTGCCTCGTGGTAGTCCGCGGACAAGATCAATACTTCCCCAAGCTGCTGGGCGGTGAAATATTGGGTTGCTTGATCGGCGTCAGCACTGCATTCCCGGGCGATCTCCAATTGTTGCCGGGCTGCGCCAAGCGAGCCAAGGGATAGAGCATGATCTGCTGCCATAAGCGCCCAAGGCAGTGCCCGTTGTTTTTCGCCGGCGCAGAGATAGTGATAAGCGATCTCGTGAATATGGCGAGTATCCAGGGGAGGGATTTCCCCTTGACCGATCTTTTTTGTGCCGGCGATCAAGTCGTTTGCATGCTTCTTTGCCGCAAACAAATCGACAGTACTTAAGTGCTCAAAGGTGCTGGCGAGCTGTGCGTGGAGCGCTGCGCTCTCCGCTCGGCTTAAGTGGCTTAGAATGGTTTCGCGCACCTTGTCGTGATAGGTCTCAAGCTCGGTTGTTTCGCCTTGCCCGATTGTGCGGAGCAAGTTCTCGGCCCGCAGCGTGCTGAGGGTCAGCGGGCCGTCTTCGCCGAGCCGAGCCGCTTCGGCGCCGATTCCTTCGCTGACCGGGCGTCCGGCGACAGCTATTACAGACAAAAGGCGGAAGGCTTCCTCCTGCAAGTGATTAATGCGCAGCCACAGGACTTCAAGTAAATCCAGCGTGCGCTCAGTTTTTTGCACCGCGCCGGTCTTGTGTTCATTGAGAATATAGCGCACTAGTTCACGTAGAAAGAACGGGTTTCCGTTTGATTCTTTGGCTGCCAATTCTGCGTCACGGTGTGCATCGGGGCCCGTATCGCCAAGGAGCTGCAAGGCGAGATCGACCGATTGTTCAAACGAAAGTGCACCAATGGTGTGCCGCTCAAGATAAGCAATAGCGCCCCGCTGCTCTATGAGTTCATCGAGTTTCTTAAAGAGCGGCGCGGCTCCCTCGTCCTCTTGGCGGTAGGAGCCGATAAACAGCACCCTTGCTCCCTCAATGCTGCGCAAAAGCCGGTAAAGCAGCTCCGCGCTTTCCGTGTCGCCCCATTGAAGATTGTCGATATAAAGCGCGACAATCTGTTTCGCGGCCAGTTTGCCGATTAGTTCGGCCAACGCGGTTGCCGCGCGGCGGTTTATTTCTTGCCGATCGGTTACTTCGGACTGCAGGCAGACGGCATCGTAGAATATCTCTACTTTGCGCAGAACGGGGAAAGCAGAAACCAACGCTTGCACATCCTGCGGCACAAGGCGCGTATCTGTTGTATGGGCGAGGTATCGCGCTACGGAGTCAACGAGGCTGTCCAGCGCCTTAAATGGAACCATTTCCTGCTGATAGCATCTGCCGGTGAGCACGCATGCTCCTTCGCTCGATGCGACGGAATCGAGAAAGCGCTCGATTAACGTACTTTTGCCGACCCCTGATTTACCGCCGACAAGCAGTGCCGCAGGAGAGCCGGACTTTACCTCGTTCAGTTTTGCCGTCAGCAGATCGATCTCAGACTGGCGGCCGATAAAGAGGTTTGCTGGTTCTTCGAAAGAGAGCGAGTCCGGCGCAAAGCCAAGTTCCGGATTCGCCGCAATCATGGCGAGTAGAGAACGGTAATCCGGCCTTTCGTTGGGATCGCGCTTTAGCAGGGTAAGACAGAGGCTGCTCCAAGCTTCGGGGATGCCCGGCAGAAATTCATGGGGCGCGATAGGATCTTTCGATACCTTTTCGTAAAGAATACGCGCCGTATCTCCGGCGTAAGGTAGTCTTCCTGTTAAGCACTGATAGAGCATAACGCCAAGCGAGTACCAGTCGCTTTGTGGTTGTGGTTCTGCGCCGGTTATTGCTTCCGGCGGCATGTAGTCAATAGTCCCGGTGATTTTCTTTTCCAATGAATGGGGAGAGGGCTTCGTTAACTTAGTGACAGCAATCCCGAAATCTAAGATCACTACGCGGCCCGTATCGGTAACGAGAACATTGTTTGGCTTAAGGTCGCGGTGAATTATGCCGTCTTGGTGGAGCCTTCCTATGCCAGTGACAACCTGGGGGAAGACTTTCCGCAGCGCAAAGAGCCGTGTCTCCAGGCCATCCGCAATTGGCTCATTGAGCGGTTCGTCATCTTCGCTGATTTCAACTCCGGTGAAGCTTGAGAATGAGCTGCCGCGAATCAGCTCCATGGTGAAGAACCATTTTGCCTGATCGCAGAACAATTCGTATAAGGTGACGAGATTGGGATGAACGATGTTGGCAGCGATACGAAACTCCTGCTTGAAATTCTGCAGATAGTTCGGATCGAATTCATGAAGAGTTTTAAGTGCGACCTCTGCTTTTCGCTCAGTGTCGCGCACACGATACACGATGCCCATCCCGCCGTGGCCGAGTTTCTCCAGTATCTCAAAACGTAAGAATGGCTCAGTCACTGAAGTCAGCTAACGCTCGCTAATCATGAGTTCTGTCTGCTCTTCATTTATCGGCTGAAACGTAAGCCTCCTACAGAGTTCGCTTTGCCGGCACAATGCCTCGAAATCTATTAAGAAAAGAGCAATTTTGGCCGGTAATCGGGCAGCTTTATCGATGCATCGCCGTCGCTGCGGACAAGCTGGGGGCGCCGGCGTGAATCAGACGTGCTTCAGTGCTGTATGGATTGCGCCGATAAATCATGCTGCGTGCATGAAAACAGAATCAGCCGGCTGCGCCTGCATGGAAGATAGATACGCAAGAAATACTGCCTGCGGCTGCTGCCGTTTTCCCTGGTTAAATCTAGCGGTGCTGGCAAGTATTGTCTTCTTGCTGATGCTCTCGCCTCAAGCATTACGCCTGCTTGCGTTAATGCCTGGTCCGCTTTGGACAGCTTCGCTTTGTGCCGGAGTCTTTTCGCTGATCCTGCTGTTTATTCTATATCTGCTGGAGCGCCAGCGCGTGACAGTATTCCTAGGTGCGCTGCTGGCCTCAAACCTTGCCGGAAGGCTCGTTTTTAGCGATGAGGCGATCTTTATTACTCCTATTTCATGTTCCTTGCTGCAAGCTCAGTTCGCGGTGATCTTGGCCGTTGCGGCACTGGTCATTGATCCGCCGGAGCCCTTTGCCAATAATCGTTTTGTTTTCCGCGGGATAGTTCTTTTTTTAATTGGCTGTGCCGGTGCGTTTGTTTTGAGCCGGTTTTCGTCAAGATTTTTTGTTGCAGCGATGCCATGGATTGCTGGGATGTTAGGCATGGTCATGCTGTTCAGTGCCGGATTTATTTTTCAGCGCAGGCTGCCATGCGCGCAGCTTTGGCGGGATTTTGGCTTTATGCTGCTGCCCGGGGCTGCCGGGGTTTTATGCTTGTTCTTTGGTTGCCCGGAGTCCCTCTATCTCTTGCTGTTTTTTGATGCGCTCGCCGTATTGAGCCTTGCTTTCGCACTCTCCTGGGCGGTAATGGTGCTTGCGCGCAGTGCGCTGTCGGAGAAAAACTTAGCTGCTTTGACTAATGCGCGTCTAGCGCTGGCGATGGAGAGTTCATCTTTTCCAATGTTTTACTTAGATCCCTTCCGCCGGCTTTCCTGTGTCAACCGCCGGTGTGCGGAGTGGCTGCAGGAGGACGCTGCCGAGTTGCACGGCCGTCACTGCCGCGATGTTTTTGGTGAGCAGATGTTTTCGGAGATGCAGCAAGGGCTGGATGCGTGTTTTAACGGGCAAGCCAGTGAGGTGCGTTTAGATACGGAACATGTCTCAGGCTTCGGCAGCGGTGCGAATTTGCTGTTTACTCCTTCTGTGCGGGCAGAATCCGGTGTCCAGGAAGTGCTATGCTCGATTATTCCGGACCAGCCGCAAGAGGCGGGATCGGGACGTGAGCAGGTAGTCGACGAACTGACCATTCAGCGTTATCTCAGCGAAGTCGAATATGCACGGCAGCGAGTCGAATCACAGGCAGAAATACTGCGACGGCAGTCAGAGGAGCTGGCGCAGGCCCGTGACCAAGCGCTGTCGGCGACCCAGGCTAAATCAGCTTTTTTGGCCAATATGAGCCACGAGTTGCGCACGCCGCTCAACGGTATTGTCTCGATGGCTAATTTGCTCTGTGAGTCGACGCTCAGTCCATCGGATGCGGAATGTGCGGAAATTATCAAAGTGTCTTCCGATGCGCTGCTGGCGATTATTAACGATATTTTGGATTTTTCAAAAATCGAAGCGGGGAAGCTTACTATCGCTCCTCACGATTTCCAAATGCGGGATGCCGTGAATAAGCTGGTGGCGTTGCTTCAGCCTCAGATTAATGCAAAGGATTTGGTCTTCGCCCACGTTGTCGAGCCAGAAGTGCCTGATTTGCTCATCGGAGATGTCGGCCGGATCCGGCAGGTAATTATTAATCTATTGGGCAACGCAATAAAATTTACACCTCAGCACGGTGCATTGGCGCTGCGCATTTGGGCGGAGAACGTGACAGAAACGCACGCGGAGATTTGCGTCAGTGTCAGTGATACCGGAATCGGCATTGCTGAAGACAAACTAGATAGGATCTTCGGTGCGTTTGATCAAGAGGATGCCTCCACGACCCGCCATTATGGGGGAACCGGTTTAGGGCTGTCGATTTCGCGCCGCCTGGTGGAATTGATGGGCGGAACGCTGAAGGTAAAGAGCAAAAAGGGCGTAGGATCGGTATTCTACTTTTCCTTGAGTCTGGCGCGGCAGAAAGAGGAAAGCAAGATTACGGATGCCTCTCAGAGGCCGAGCCTTGAGCCAGGCAGCCAAAAGCCGCTCAATGTGCTTGTTGCCGACGACAACTTAATGAATCAGCGTGTGGCCACTAAGCTCCTCAATATGCTGGGACACGAGGCGACCGTTGTTGGCAATGGTCAGGAGGCGCTTGATGCTCTGGTAAATAATGGGCATTTCGACCTGATCCTGATGGACTGTCACATGCCGGTCATGGATGGATACGAAGCGACACGGCAAATTCGCCGGCAGGAAGAGACTACCGGGCAGCATATCGCAATCATCGGACTTACCGCTGCCACAATGAAGCATGAGTTGGACCAATGCTTGGAGTCCGGTATGGATGCGCATATGACGAAACCGGTGCCTTTGGATTTACTCAGGGACAAGTTATCAAGCTTAGCTGAGCGCAAGGCGCGGTGCGGTACTGCTGGCTGATCACACCTATTTATCCGTTAAGCGTCTTTTGCCATTCTCGCAGTACGGTGCTGATTTGCTCATATTGAATATCAAACTCGTTCATCAATGAGTCTGCTTCTTTGTGGTCTGTTTTTGCTGCTGTGGCAAGCGCTTGCACGTAATTGGTAAAGCGCTGAGCGCGGAGATTCGCAGCGTTGCCTTTGAGCGCATGCGCGCAACTATAGAGCTGTTCATAATCCCTTGCGGCAAAGGCTTTCTTAATGCCGGGGACGCTTGCTGCGGCATCCTCGAAAAAAAGATCAATCATCTGGGAGGCGAGTTCCCTATCTCCGCAAATATACTCAAGCATCTGCTCGGTATCTAAAACCTCTTTTGGGTAGGCCATAAGCTGTGTGGGTTAGGTTATTTATGAAAGCCATGTTTCGCATAATCTTATTTTGGTAGCAAGAAAAGTATGTGAATTATTACGGAACGCTTGGCGTAATTGGCCCTTGAGTAGATAAATAAAACGGACGACAAAGTAATTGGTTATTCATCCTGTGATGAGGCGTTGATGAACGAGCTTGGCCGGCCATCGGTAACAGTTTTGGACGACAAGAGGCCTGAGGGGCCGCTGATTCTTATCGCCGAAGATCAGGCCATGACGCGCTTGATGACAAAAGGGATACTCAAGCAGGCGGGCTTCAACAATATCATGATGGCTTCCGATGGCGCGGAAGCTGTGCGGATCCTGCACGAGCATAAGTTTGATTTAGTTATATGCGATTGGAACATGCCCAATGCCCTAGGCATTGATATCCTTCGTGCGATGCGTCGAGGAGAGAAGAACAAGACAGCCCCTTTCATCATGCTCACATCTGAGACCGGTGCGGTGCACGTAACGCAGGCGTTGGATGCGGGAGTGTCGGACTACATTACCAAACCTTTCACCTCAGAAGTCCTTGTTGCCAAAGTGGTCGGTGCCTTAAAAAAAAACAAGAATGCGCCGGCGGCGGCGGACAAGTAAATTGTGTTTTGCCTGCTTCTATCCGTCGGGAAAGATCTTGACTGGAAGTGAGAGTTGAAGACTTGCCGCGGGTTTAGTGCGGCAAGTCTTCAGGGCAAGTTAGTACCTGACGGAGAGGCCCGCAACAATCGCTTCTGCTTCGGCCTCGTCTTTGACCGATGTTCCCGGAATTGCGCCTATCCCAGGTTGAACGATTGGTCCTTCCACCGAGTTCTCGAAACCGTGCAAGTAAGTCAGTGAAACGAGCATGTTCTTCGCCAATTCGAAAGAAGCACCGATTCCCAGCACGTGTTCAAAAACCAGCGGAGAGGCGACGTTGAACATTGCCACGTCGTCATCAATGGGATTTTGATTATAAACATGCCCCACGCGCAGTGAGATGCGATCGGTCACGGAGTACTGAACGCCGGCCGCAACGGCAAAAACGCTGTCCCAACCCAGTCCGCGCGCAGCGCCGGTCTCGCTGAAGCCGGAGTCTTCAAAACCCGCAGTGTTGCCGTAATCGAAATAACGGACATCCACGGCGAAAACGAAGCGATCCAAGCCGGTATATGCCGTGCCGATTGAAGCAATCATCGGATAATCCATTTCGAAATTGTCGCGGCGGGATAGTCCCAGCTCATTGCTGGACGTGAATTCTATATCGTCCATCCACTGCGGGCTTTTCAACGAAGCGCCGAAATTGAAACCGTTCTGTGCCCGATACAATGCGCCAACCTGGAAGCCGCCGCCGTAAACCCAATCGGAGGATGTGGCTGTTGCATAGCCGTTGGCGTTCGGCGATGCGATAAAAAGAGGTTCAGCTTCCAGCCGCAGCATGGTCAGGGTCGGGGCAATACCTACAGAGAAACGATCCGTGACGCGATAGGCCGCGGACGGCGCAAACTGCAGGATTTCTGCGCGGCCCATGACATGCCCTAACCCGCTGCCGGTTGGCGGCTGCGGAGTAAGAACCGGATTTGTCGCGCTTGACTGATAATCCGAGGAGTATCCGGCAATCGTGAAGAAACCAACGCCGTACGTAAAGTTCGAATCTTTAACATGATGTACCAGTGCGCCATTTGCAATGGGAGCAGCTGATGAATCGCTTTCCGTTGAGCCCGAGAGGCCAAGCGCATCAACACTGGAAGAAAGCGTGGTGTCTGGCTTTAGCAATTCAAGGTTAAGTGATGCTTCGGAGTGCTCGAGTGCGGACATACCAGCAGGATTCCAATGGACTGTGCCAGCGGCATCAATCGGTGCGGCCACCGCAGCACCACCCATTGAGCGGTTCACCGCGCCAACGCCAGCAATCGCAATACCCTGAGCCAGAACACTGGCGGGCGCAAAAAGCATGGCAACTGCGAGAGCAGCTAAGATTTTAGATGGGCGTAAAGATCGTAGAAACATTTTAAGCCTCCCAAAAAAGAAAGTTGTCGCAACAACACCTACGGCGTTGAAAAATCAGATTCTGCTATTTGATGCGCTGAAAATGGGAAATGACCCCCTCAAATTGATTTTTTCGCAAAACCACCCTAGCTGCTAGGAATTTGTTGGAGCCGGAAGTAGTACTTCCTGGTATTTGTCCCTGATAAGATCGGTAGTGACTGCGTCCTTCAGGTGTGGGCCAAACGTGCCGATAATTACCGCAGTGACTTTAAGGTGAGATTTCAGCGGCGACTGCCTCAAGCTTGGGCCATCCCCGCAGTTTTGTTGGGAAGTAGTCTGCCAGCCATGATTGGCAATACGGATAAACGCCTAAACGCATGAATTTAATTAATACTTCCGCTCAGTTGGCTGAGAAACCAGTCATTAACGAGCCGGCCTTTATCGCTCGAGAGCGGGAGCTTAACAGCCTCGAACAATGTTTGGATGAGGCCCGGTGCGGGAGAGCAAAACTCGTTTTTCTTCAAGGTCTTTCAGGGCGGGGAAAATCCCGCCTGCTGCGGGAACTTGTGCAGCGGGCAGGGGAGACGATTTTTACTTTCGAAGGTCGTGGCACGCAGGGTGTGCAGCGGCCGTTTCAGCTCCTTGTCGGACCAATTCAGGAAGTGATTACGGCAGCACGGCAAGACGCCATGCTTGCGGAAACAATTGCGCGCACCACGTCCTCTGCACGAAGTTCTCTTTGTGCGGTGCTGCCGGAGCTTGGGGTGTTATTCGAGGACGATGGCGACAAGGAAGTCAGTGAACAGGATTTTGGCGAGGATCGCACACTGCGGGCGCTCGGCCAGTTTTTTGATGCACTTGGTCTCTTTGCCCGGCCTTCCTTGCTTATCCTCGATGATTGCCAATGGGCCGACGAAATGGTTTTTAAGCTGCTCAACAGATGGCAGCGTGCCCGGGCGGATCAGCAGCGGAAACTTATGATCATCGTGGCGTTTCGCTCTGACGAGATTGAGGCAGACCATCCGCTCCATAAACTCAAACCGGATCTGCAGCTTACTTTGGGCGAGTTTGGTGAACAGGCACTGCGGGAGATGCTGCGATCAATGGCCGGTACGGTTCCCGAAGATGCAATTCAACTTGTTTCCAGGCTTTCGGGCGGGAGTCCGTTCATGGCTACTGTGGTGTTGCACGGATTAACTGAGCTTGGAGTAATGAAACATGACGGTGCGGCGTGGTCATTTCGTGCCGACGCTGTTACCGAGGAGATGACCGTCTCAGGGCAGGGTGCCGAATTTTTGCGCCGGCGTCTTGAATTGCTTCAGAGTTCAACTGTTGAGATTCTTAAAGCGGCCGCCGTGTTGGGCAAGGAATTTTCGCCAAAGCTTGCCGCCATTCTTGCTGGATATGATGAAGAACTGCTTGAGGAAGGAGAGCGCCGCCACATTATCCGCCGTCTTTCCCCGTCCGGGAACTGCATTTTCGTTCATGACAAACTGCGCGAGACTCTTCTCGCG
>JAKPSH010000306.1 GCA_029555385.1 Pseudomonadota bacterium | reverse complement strand
TGCCGCGCTTGCAAAACCTGGACGATCCATAAGGTATAATAAAACCCCGACCGCGAACGCTCCTCCCGCCATGCCCACTCCGTGAAAGTACAGCCCGATCCATAATCCCCATGGAACGTAAGATCCATAACCCGCTGGCAGGTGACCGCCGGTTGCACGCTCGTACAGTCCAATGCAACCAAGAATCAACGCAGCGATCCATACCAGCAGCAAAATCCCTGTCCATGGAGCGCGAATTACGGCTTCGTCCATTGTCGCATTTTGAGTTGAGTCTTTGGACGGCATAAGTTCTCCAACTAGTCTTGTTAATCACACAACATAATAGACCCGAGGCTTGGTGCCGTGATGCGGCAGCAAAGTCTGGACATTGTTCTTGGTAATCATCTCCACCACAAGACTGTCCGCATCATTGAGATCTCCGAAATAAGTAGCACGTCCGATACACGTGGTTACGCACATCGGAAGCTGGCCGACCTCCAATCGATGTAAACAGAAATGGCACTTCCGGGCATTGCCGACGGGCGACTGGTGATTGGTCCGCTTCCAGAGCTTTCCGTACTCATGATTAGGCTCCTCTTCATATGCCGCACCGCCCCCCAGCACTGTGCGGCCCAAACCGATTGAAGCACCTTCTGCGGCGCCGTCGCTGTAATGTTCGCCAAAATCACTGGTTCGCGCCCCGTAAGGACAGGCGGTTAGGCAATAACGGCAGCCGATGCATTTGTCATAGTCGACCACCGTCACGCCATCCGCGCGCCTCCAGGTGGCGTTCACCGGACAAACCGGCACACACGATGGCTTCTCGCATTGCATGCATGGGCGGGGCGTAAACCGCAAATGAACATTAGGAAATTCTCCGGATTCCTCGGTCACCACCGGACGGTAAACGACACCCGGAGGCAGTTTGTTTTCAGCAACACATCCGATGGTACAGGCATGGCAGCCAACACACTTGCGCAAACTAATCACCATCGCCCACGCACGCTTCTCCACAGGCTTCGCCATGGCGTGTTCCAGCTCCCGCTGCATCCGCAGCAAAATGTCTTCATCCACCGGAGCGGGCAAGTCTTGCAGGACTTTCAGGCCGCGCACGGTTTTGCTGCCAACCGGATCGTTGACGCGAGTATGCAAACGATCTTTCAGTGCCGCACCAACCGTTACAGCAACACCGGCGCCGACTGCTGCTCCAGCGCGAATGAATTCACGGCGTTTCATACTCATTGTTCATCTCCTCTTTTGAATTTTGTTCGCCGAGGACTGACGCTTTGTCCGGCGGCACAAGCACGCATCTCTCTTCAACCGTTTTTTCCCCCAGCCTTTCTGTTGAGACACATCGAATAACGTTTGCTTCTGCAATTCCCGCTTGAGTTCTCTTTGCCAGCGCTGCCAAAAAGAATGCAGAGGGCAGCGACAGCCGTCTCGGCAGACCTGTAGCCCCCAAATACAGCGCTGCTGCCAGCCTTCACCCTCGACCGCTTCCACAACATCGAACAGCGAAATCTTATGGGCAGGACGTGCCAAAGTATACCCGCCGCAATAGCCACGTTTGCTCGCAATAAGCCCGTGACGAGTTAAGGAGTGAAAGAGTTTCAGGAGATAAGGAAGGCTCACCCCGGTGCATTCTGAGATCTCTTTGGCCAGCACCGGTCGGCTGCCCGAAGCACCGAGACAACTCAGCGCCAATACAGCATATCCGCTTGTCTGCGAAAAGCTCAGCAAATGCCGTCCTCTTAAAACTAGGGCGCTGCACAACGCAGCACAAGTTTGCTATAGCCCTTTCTTGACTCGTAGGTCAAGATAATCATTAGTTTTTAGATGCATTTGCGAAGAATTAGGCGATGCTCGCTTTTCCGCATACCGCCGTCGTATTACTTTATATGTGAATGTCTTGCGCGGAATGCTCCGTATTTACCGTTTTCTGCCCGGCAAACAGTGAACACTTGCTTAACAACTCAGATGCGGCTGTAGAGTTTTCGTGCAAGCCTACAGTGCCACGCCGACCTTTCCCGCCAGATACGGCGCCGGATCAAGGTCTTGGTCTGGAGTTCTAGAAGGACGCAAGTCCTCTACTTCGAATTCACCGGCAAGCGCCGCGCCCGCTTCCAGGATGAGATTCACATGCGAACCGAACCAAAACGAGAATCCCCCGCCCACCCGGCGTTCGCGAACCGACACATCGAATTCTTCACCTTCACTGCGCACATGAAAGCGGTCACCGCTGGCCCACGCTCCGCCGTAGACTTCCATGCTCTCTGTTAAACGAAATCCGAGGCGCGCTTCCAGCGGAAAAGTAATGCTCACATGCAGCGTTCCGCTTTCGCTAAGCAGGCGGACACCGCCGATGGGCAGTAATGTATAATCTTCATACGGGCGGGCATAGGCGATGCCGCCCAGGATCTGCGCCTGGGGGTTGAGACGGTAAACGGCCTGGGCATCTCCCAGTGCCTGGAAGTCGTCATCTTCCACCCCTCCCCCGATGTCCGAGTAATATCCCAAAAGTCCGCGTCCCGTAACAAGAAAGTCATCAGACAGAAAAACTCCGGCACCCGGAGCAAAAACAATTCGGTACAAGGTTTCATCAGAACCAAAAATCGCTTCGTAATCCCTGCCGCTGAAATCGTACCAGCGCTGCTCATAGATGCCGCCGAAACGCATGAAGAAGTCGCGAGAGAGCGGAGCGGGCATTTCAAGCTCCGCTCTGAGCATTTGCAGGTCATACTCGCCCGCGGCATCCTTGGCCTCCTGTTCGGGATGATACCAGTAACCTGCCTTGATTTCAGTGGGCTCTGCAAAATAAAGCCGGAAAAAATCGGCATGCGCCGCGACAAAACTTTGCGTCTCGCTCTCCGCTGCGCCTGCACCTGGCGTATAAAACAATAATAAGGCAATGCATAATGAGTTAAGCTGCTGTTTCATATCTCTGCTCTCCCTTCACGCTCTTTAGCAGAATAACCGCTTGCTGCGTTCACAACTTCTGCCGCTAGGGTATCCGCCGCGCATAAACCACCTTCTTCAGCTATTACACGTGCGGCGTCCGCCATCGGCTGCAGTTTCTCCGGCGCGCCCAGTAATTCTTCCAACACCTCTCCAAGCCGCGAGGCAAGCTGAGGAGTCTGCTCGAGCAGGACCGCTGCGCCGCGCGATACAGCATGCGCCGCGTTAAGCGCTTGATGCCCTCGGGCAATGCGCAGCGGTACATAAATTGCCGGACGCCCCGCTGCCGTAACCTCAGCTACAGTCAGCGCACCGGCACGGCAAATTACCAGATGGGCGCGAGCATATGCTTCGGCAATGCAATCAATAAATGGCCGAACCTCTACCGCGCGCCACGACGCTGCGGCATAACTGCTGCACAGGCGCTCGTAGTCCAATTTCCCGCTTTGATGAACAAGCGTCACGTTAAAACGCTTAAAAATCGGGATTTGCGCCAAAATCGCAGTATTCAGCGTAACCGCACCTTGACTTCCTCCGACCACAAGCACCCGCAGCGGCTCACCGGCCGCTGGCGCCTGCCACGGGGGAAGAGCAGCAAATTCACGGCGCACTGGATTAGATAAGTAGCTGGCATGACCACTCCGCCAGAAGCCTTGCGCACCGTGAACAGCATACACCTTACGGCAAATCAGACTGAGCATCCGGTTGGCTAAACCAACCTCAGCGTTCTGCTCATGAATGAGCGCCGGACGCCCGGTAATCCACGCGGCGAGTACTGGAGCGACTGACGGATAACCGCCGAATCCAAGCACTGCTTCCGGTTTGAATCCTCGAAAAAATTGAGCTGCCTTATAAACGGCGCGGGGCAGACCCGCAGCGCTTCGCATGCGGCCCGCGATTCCCTTCCCGACAAAAGGAGCCGCCGGCAGCGAGTGCAGCATCAAGCCGTAACGACTGCACAGACGCTGTTCAATTTCCGCACCGGTACCAAGCAAGCAAACTCGCACATCTGGAGCTCGATCTCTCAGCGCTTCCGCCACCGCGATCGCGGGAATGATGTGCCCACCGGTGCCGCCGGCTGCCAACACGATGTTCATAAAAAAACTAAGGTCCCATCCGCGAAAGCCGCACCAGCATGCCCACTGCCGCCAAATGAACGATCATTGCCGTTCCCCCGTAGGCAACCAGCGGGAGAACCAAGCCCTTTGTCGGCAGCAAGCCCAGCACGACAGCAAAATTCAGCATTGCGGGTACCACCATCAACAGTGTGCACCCCAAAGCAAGGCTGCACAAGTAAGGACTGCCTACCAGCCGGCGGGATATCGCCAGGCCGCGGCAGAGAATTAGCACGAAAATTAGCAGGACGCCCAGAGCACCGAGCATGCCAAGTTCCTCAGCAATCACCGCAAAAATAAAATCCGTATGCGCCGCCGGAAGATAATACAACTTCTGCTTGCCCGCCCCGAGCCCGGCGCCAAAAAGCCCGCCCGAACCTACGGCAATCAATGATTGAATCAACTGATAACCGGAACGTGCCGGATCGTTGAAGGGATCAAGAAAGGCAAGAAAACGCTTCAGCCGGTAAGGACTGGAAACAACCAGCACGGCGAATGCACAAGCGGCAGCAACTCCGACACCAGCCAGATGCGACAGCCGGGCAACAAAGAATAGCTGACCTAGCACAACAAGCACGATGACAACAGTTGAGCCAAAATCCGGCTCGGCCAGCAGCAGCGCAGCGAATAAACCCAAGATAGCAAAAGGAATGGCTACTCCCGGCACGAAACTCATCATCCGTCGATGATGCCGGTCAATATAGGCCGCAAAGTAAATCACGACGATCAGCTTGGCCAGCTCTCCGGGCTGCACGCGCAATGCACCGAACTGAAACCAACGCTGCGCTCCACCGGCAGCATGCCCGAGCTGCGGAACCAAGACCAACAGCAGGAGCAGCAGTCCGCATCCGAGCAACGGCGCCCCTGCGCGATACAGAGAAAACGGATTAAGGCGGGCAAATAAAAGAAAAATCACCAAGCCAACCAGCACGTGCAGCAGATGACGGCGGACCAAGGCAGTTTGCGAACCCTCCGACTGAGCGGCCGTCACGGCCGTAGTCGAAAAAACCATCAGCAAACTAATGGCTAACAGCACAAAAACTGCCGCGACCAGCCAGCGATCTATCGGGTAATTGTCAGCGAAGTCTCTGTGCTCCATCAAGCGCCGCTCAACGAAGTTTAAGCGTGGTAATCGCTAACAACGCCAGCAGAATGGAGATTATCCAGCAGCGGACGATGATTTTCGGCTCGGCCAGTCCTTTCAGCTCGTAATGATGATGGAGCGGCGCCATGCGCAGCACCCGTTTTCCCGTCAGCTTAAATGACGTTACTTGAGCAATGACCGACAACGCTTCAAGGACAAAGACACCGCCGGCAATCACCATGACAAGTTCCTGCTTGGTAATCACGGCCAGCATCCCCAGCGCCCCGCCTAAACTAAGCGACCCCACATCACCCATAAACACCTGCGCCGGAAAGGCATTAAACCATAAAAATCCCAGTCCGGCTGCAAACACCGCCGCGGCAAAAATCGCGAGATCCCCCGCACCAGCCACCGGAACGACCTGAAGATATTCGGCATACTTGGCATTGCCCGCAACATAAGCGAAGACTCCGTAAGCCAGCGCAACAGTCATTACCGGCCCGATAACCAGCCCATCCAGGCCGTCTGTCAGGTTCACAGCATTCGCGCAACTCACAATTACCAGCGCGGCAAATGCAATAAACCTCCAAAGACCAATGTCAATACTGATGTGTAAAAGCGGCAATGAGATCAACGACGAACGCGGTCCGAGCTCAAAACTCATATTTTTGAAAAATGGCACGGTCACCACAGTGGAGAATTCCGGGCGGAACTCCAGCAGCATCCGCAGGAACACCGCGGCGATCAGAAACTGCCAGAACAGCTTTCCCTTGGCTGAAAGGCCCTTGCTGTTCTTCCGGCTGACCTTGCGGTAATCATCGACAAAGCCAAGCACAGCGTATAAGAGCGTAACTCCAACGGTGCTCCAAATATATGGGCTGCTAAGATCTGCAAACAACAGCGTACTGACCACTACGGCAAGCACAACAACCACGCCGCCCATCGTTGGTGTGCCCTTCTTGCTGAGATGTGACTGCGGTCCGTCTTCACGAATCGGCTGACCAAGCTGTTTCTGCCTGAACCAAGCAATGAAACGCGGCTGAAACAACAGCACCAGCGATATCGCTATAAAAAACGCCGCAAGCGAACGAAAGGTCAAGTAACGAAGGACATTGAGCGCGCTGAAGTGCTCACGAAGCGGATACAACAAATGATAAAGCATTAAACCACCTGAGTAGTTAAAAACAAACAGCAGTCAGCGGCTCATAATATACCCAGGTTTGCCATCACGCCACGGCAAACATCCTGATCCTTAAACTCGTAACGCACTCCGTGAATTTCCTGATAATCTTCGTGGCCTTTGCCAGCAACAAGAACAACATCACCAGAACGCGCATACTCAATGGCGTGCGCAATAGCTTCACGCCTATCCGCTATTCTTTTCCAAGCAAAACCATTCCGTCCGGACTCACGTAAGACCCCGGGCACGATGTCATCAATAATCCGCTCCGGCTCTTCCGTTCGCGGATTATCGGAAGTGACAACCGCGTAATCCGACATCTGCGCCACGACCTCACCCATCAACGGCCTCTTGCCGCGGTCCCTGTCGCCTCCGCAGCCAAAAACTGTGATCAATCGGCCCGATCCCAGCTCACGCAACGACCGTTGGGCATTGACTAATGCATCTGGCGTGTGCGCGTAATCAACAAACACATACACATCTTTGCTGCCGATGCGTTCCAGCCTGCCCGGAACGGGCGGAACATTTTTTAATGCCTCGCTCACCGCGTCCGCATCATAGCCGACAGACACCAGTGCCGCACTGGACGCGAGCAGATTGGCCACATTGTACCGGCCAACAAGCCGGGAGACAATGGATGCTTCTCTGCCGAACATCGCCGCATGGATCCTGGTTTCGCCGAGGGTACAGTCAGCACGACGCACAATAATATCTCCGTCTTCGCGTTCTACGGAAATCCCAATACAGCGGATCTTTGCGTCTAACTGGTTCACAGCATCACGAATCCGCACACCAGCCGGATCGTCTAGATTGAGGATTGCTGATTTCTTCGGCTTGCCGCTGCCGCGCAAATCCCCGGTAAAAAGCGATGTCTTAATTGACTCATAATTTTCCAGGGTACCATGGAGATCCAGATGATCCCGTGTCAGGTTGGTAAATATGGCCGCATCCCATTCCATGCCCCGCGTCCGGCATTGGACAAGCCCCTGGGACGTGACTTCCATCACCAACGACTGCAAATGCGGCGCGCTGGCGAGGAAGCTATCCACCGCAAGAGGGTCCGGCGTTGTATTGATCGTTTTCAACATCTCCGGGGCAGCGGCGCAAGATCCGCTTGGCACGCAGCTCATCCCGAGAGTTCCGACCAGGGCCGCGTTACGGCCAAGACCCGCCAGAGCATTAGCGGTGAGCCACGCCACCGATGTCTTGCCGTTGGTTCCCG